>NZ_JBDZDS010000007.1:0-275956 GCF_040045035.1 Mesorhizobium sp. KR1-2
CGCGCCGCCCTCGTTGTTGAGGCGTATATAGGCCCCGCCCCCCAAAACTGTCAACGACCATTTTCGCCCTTTTTGAATTTTTTGCGACAAAAACAAACCAACCCTTGCAGACCCTGCGTAAGCAACACAGCGCCCTCACCCAACACCCCGCCCGCCCCCTTGTTCACGACCCTTGAGGCATGATGGGGAGGCGACTCGGCGGAAATCATGAAGGGGACTGCATGCAGCCGGGCTGGTCATGCCGATGATCTGCTCGCGGCCGTCTGCCCATCGACATGCAGCAGTTGGGCAATCGTAAGCCGACGCCAGGCGGCACGGATTGGCGTCAGCCCCTCCCGGCTTTGAGGCACGCCACTGAAGGCACCGGGGTCGAATAGATGGCTGGATCAGTCGCCCTGAATGTTCACGCTTATGTGGCCGTCGTCGTATACCTGCACCTTGAGGTTCGGATTGCCGCTACGCATCACTCATCCGCAGAAGGCAATGGAAAGACATTACCAAAGTTCCGGTCTCACGGACGGAATGCAGCCGTTCGCAAGCACGTTGGAACATTTCATGCCCAATGTCAGTTTCTGACCGAGAGCTCATTGGGCGAAACGTCGGTCGGGTGCGAAATGCCGGTAGAGCAAGATATTTTCCGGCTGTTCTCGGAACGCTACGCGCGGGAAGTGCAACAGGAGATGAGCTTGCAGCAATACCTGCTGGCTTGTCGGGACAATTGCGGCATGTACGCCACTGCGCCGGAGCGGATGATGCAGGCTATCGGCAAGCCCGAACTCATCGACACCAGCAAGGACGAGCGGCTCGGCCGCATCTTCATGAACAGGACGATACGCCGCTATCCTAGTTTCTCTGATTTCTACGGAATGGAGAGCACAATCGAGCGGATCGTCAGCTACTTCCAGTATGCCGCCCAGGGCTTGGAGGAGAGAAAGCAGATCCTTTATCTGCTCGGCCCGGTTGGCGGGGGCAAATCGTCCCTCGCCGAACAACTCAAGAAGCTGATGGAGAAGGAGCCGATCTACACGCTCAAGGTCAAAGGCCAGCTCAGCCCCATTTTCGAGTCTCCTTTGGGGCTCTTCGATCCGGACACGATGAGCGATCTGCTCGAGGACAAATACGGCATAGCGCGGAGGCGGCTTGCCGGCCTGATTTCTCCTTGGGCCGTCAAGCGGCTGGCCGAAGCCAATGGCGATATCTCCGCTTTCAGCGTGGTCGAGCTCATGCCTTCCCGGCTTAGGCAAATCGCAATCGCAAAGACCGAGCCGGGCGACGAGAACAACCAGGATGTATCATCGCTGGTTGGCAAAGTGGATATCCGGCAACTGGAGAATTACAGCCAGTCGGATCCGGATGCCTATTCATACAGCGGCGGTTTGAACCGGACCACGCAGGGGCTGCTTGAATTCGTCGAGATGTTCAAGGCGCCTATCAAGGTGCTGCATCCTCTCCTGACCGCTACCCAGGAAGGCAGCTACAACGGCACCGAGAATTTCGGGGCTTTCCCGTACCAGGGCATCATTCTTGCGCATTCGAACGAGTCCGAGTGGCTCCAGTTCAAGCACAACCGGAACAACGAAGCCTTTCTCGACCGGATCCTTGTGATCAAGGTGCCCTATTGCCTGCGCTTCTCGGAAGAGAAGATGATCTACGAGAAGCTTCTGCGCGAAAGCGAACTGACCAGCAACCCATGTGCACCCGAGGTGCTGGATCTGTTGAGCAAGTTCACGGTTTCAACCCGGCTTCGCGAACACGAGAACTCTCCTCGTTATACGAAGATGCGCGTCTACAATGGCGAAAACCTGAAGGATGTGGATCCCAAGGCCAAGTCGATCCAGGAATACCGCGACTTGGCAGGCGTGGACGAGGGCATGACCGGCCTCAGCACCCGCTTTGCGTTCAAGGTGCTGTCTGAAACCTTCAACTTCGACACGAAGGAGATCGCGGCGGACCCGGTGCATCTCATGTATGTCCTGGAGCAGGCCATCCGTCGCGAGCAGTTTTCACTGGAGCTCGAAAGCGCATACCTGGATTTCATCAAATCCGAGCTGGCAGCACGTTATGCCGACTTCATCGGCCATGAGATTCAGAAGGCCTATCTCGAGTCCTACAGCGAGTACGGCCAGAACCTTTTCGACCGCTACATCGCGTATGCCGACGCCTGGATCGAGGATCAGGATTACAAGGATCCGGACACGGGCCAGATGCTGAACCGGGAAATCCTCGACAGCGAGCTCTCCCAGATCGAGAAGCCGGCGGGGATCTCGAACCCCAGGGATTTTCGCAACGAAGTGGTCAAGTTTGCGCTCCGGGCACGCGCTAAGAACGCCGGCAAGAATCCGACCTGGACAAGTTATGAAAAGCTGCGGGAAGTCATCGAGAAAAAGATGTTCGGCCAGGTAGAAGACCTTCTTCCGGTCATCAGCTTCGGTTCCAAACAAGACAGCGCCACGCAAAAGCAGCATATGGAATTCGTCGAGCGCATGAAGGAGCGCGGCTATACGGAACGCCAAGTGCGGCGACTGGTTGACTGGTACATGCGTGTAAATAAAGCAGGTTAGCGGCGCGACAGATGTCCCATTTTATTGACCGCCGCCTAAATCCCAAAGACAAAAGCCTGAGCAATCGGCAACGATTCCTGCGCCGGGCAAGAGACGAACTACGACACGTCTTCAACAAAAAATTGAAGTCGACGCCGATAGCGGATGTGGATGCCGATCACGCCGTGACCGTATCCAGCAGCACCACCGGCGAGCCAAGTTTCCGCCAGGCAACCGCTACCGGCCGCAGAACTGTCGTGTTGCCCGGAAACACCGCGTACTCGGCAGGCGATCGCATTCCTAAACACGGGCAGGCCGGTGGTCAGTTGGGCCGCCAAGCCGGCGGGAGTGCTCCAGACGACAACTTCCACTTCATATTGAACCGCGAGGAGGTTCTCGACCTCTTCTTCGAAGACCTGGAATTGCCGGACATGGTCAAGCTGCACTTGAACGAGGTGCCAGCGTTCAAGTTTCGTCGATCCGGCTACACCGCCACCGGCCCACCGGCAAACATCAATGTCGCGCGCACCATGCACAACAGCCTTGGCCGGCGAATAGCGCTGAAGCGGCCGCCGAAGGGCGCGATGGAAGAAGTCGCGCAACAGATATCGGAGCTGGAAAACTACGAGCAGACACCGGTAATCCGGATCCGGCTTCTGAAACTTCAGGAAACACTGCGACGGCTGACACAAAGGCGAAAGCTCGTCGCTTACGTTGATCCACTCGACATCAGATACAATCGCTTCGAGGCCCGGCCGGTCCCCAATACGGCTGCGGTCATGTTCTGCCTGATGGACGTGTCAGGCTCCATGGGCGAGCGCGAGAAGGACCTTGCCAAACGCTTCTTCGTACTCCTGCACTTGTTCTTGAAGCGTAGATATGAGCGCACCGACATCGTCTTCATCCGGCACACCCACGAAGCAAAAGTCGTCGACGAAGAGACGTTCTTCTACAGCACCCAAAGCGGCGGGACGATCGTCTCGTCGGCTCTCGACGAAATGCAGCGTGTGATCGCAGAGAAATATCCGGTCACCGAGTGGAACATCTATGCGGCGCAAGCGTCCGACGGAGACAATTCGCCTTACGATTCGAATCGCTGCCAAGAAGTCCTGGAAGGCGGATTGCTCGCAAAATGCCAGTATTTCGCCTATGTCGAGATCATCGATGCACGCGAGCGCGATATCTTCCATTCGGCAACGAATGGCACGCCGCTCTGGAAAGCCTATCGGGCGGTAAGCGAGAAAGACTCGCGCCTGCAGATGGCGCGCATGGCCGTTCCGGAAGACATCTATCCGGTGTTCCGCCATCTTTTCGCTAAGCACGGCTACGCTGGGTCGGACTGAGGAGGGCGCCATGTGCGCTAGCAAGGGATTGCAGGAGCCCCTGTTCCACGGCTCGGATTGGAACTTCGACATTCTCCGCAGAATTTACGACGCGGTCGAGGAGGTCGCATATAAGGACTTGCACCTTGATACCTATACCAACCAGCTGGAGATAATCTCGGCTGAGCAGATGATGGATGCATATTCATCGATCGGCATGCCGCTGATGTACCGGCACTGGTCTTTCGGCAAGCGATACCTGCGGGACGAGCAGCTTTATCGTAAGGGCCATATGGGTCTGGCCTACGAAATGGTGATCAATTCCGATCCATGCATCTGCTATCTGATGGAGGGTAACACGGCGGCGCTCCAGACGTTGGTTATCGCGCACGCCGCGTTTGGACATAACCACTTCTTCAAGAATAACCAGCTGTTCCGGCAGTGGACCGATGCCGGCGCCATCCTGACTTATCTGGACTTTGCCAAAAACTTCGTAAGGCAATGCGAGGAGTTGCATGGCATCGCCGCCGTCGAGAGCATACTTGATGCCGCTCACGCGTTGATGGAGCAAGGAGTATTTCGCTATCGAAGACCGGGACGGCTCTCTGCCGAGCAGGGAAAGGCCCGCGAGCGCGAGAGAATCGCGCATGCGGAACGCACGTTCAGTGACCTCTGGCGCACATTGCCGTCCTCTTCTTTCAAGAGTTACGCCGGTGAGGCGGGCGCTGCCAGCCAGTCCTCCCAAGAAGAGAACATCCTATACTTTATCGAAAAGAACAGTCCCATCTTGAAGCCATGGCAGAGGGAAATTGTAAGAATCGTTCGATTCATTGCGCAGTACTTTTATCCGCAGCGACAGACAAAGATGATGAACGAAGGCTGCGCGACCTTCGTTCACTATACCATTGTGAATCTTCTTTTCGAGAGAGGCCTGATAGAAGACGGGCATATGCTGGAGATCATGCATAACCATACTGACGTTGTCTTCCAGCCGGGCTTCAACGATCTCCGATACGGTGGGCTCAACCCTTATACGCTCGGCTTCGAAATGATGCGGGACATACAAAGAGTGTGCACCAAACCGACGCCGGAAGATCGCGACTGGTTTCCGGACATCGCCGGAAAGGGGGCGTGGCTGGATGTCCTGCTTGACGCATGGGTGAGTCATCGGGACGAGTCCTTCATTCGGCAATATCTCAGTCCGAGCCTGATCCGAAAAATGCGATTGTTTGCCGTGACGGACTACGCGAGCAAAAGCTATGTGGAGGTGACGGCCATCCACGATGAGCGGGGATATGAAAGTGTCCGGTCTACCCTGGCCGACAGCTATGATGTTTCGTCCCGCCAGCCCGATATCCAAGTGATTGGTGCCGACCTGGCGGGTGACCGCTGCTTGCGGCTGCAGCACAACATCCGCGATGGTGTGGGGCTGCAGGAGGAGAGTCGGGATGCGACGCTGCGCCATCTCGCCACCCTGTGGGGCTACGAGGTCCGTCTCACCGGGATAGACGAGCAGAGCGGCCAGACCGTATACCAGCAGTCAATGAGGGCTACGCCCGAGAAGGTCAGCTAGGCTCAGCTAAGCGAAACTCGCGCCCGCGTAGCGACGTATCATCATCAGCAGGATTTTGAAGAAGGTCTTGGCGTCGCCCCCATCGAGCTGGAGCTGCCGCTTCCCAGATTCTTGAGGAGCGCGTCCTGTTCTTCGGCGCCCAGTTCGGCAAAGCGCTTGCCCGACGAACCACCGACATGCGCGTCGATCGCCTTGATGGCCGCGCGATAAAGCGCGGACGGAGTGAACCGCGACTGGACCGGCTGTGGTTGCAGGATCAAATTCAAGCCTCTTGGAAACGATCGTAAACAAGGTGTCCATGAAGGCTGCTCGTGAGCATCGAACAGATGCGTGCCAGACCGTTGAGCACCCCGAACATGATATGTCGAGACCACAGGCCACCGGTCAGCGCTAGAATGGCGCCGCGACGGCAACTCTGAAGAGGCTATGGCTGCGCGCTCATCCCCTCGTCGACGTCAAGGGCAGAACCACCATCCTCTTGCCCCATCAATCCAATCGGAATTTCACCTTTGAGCAGCTTCTCCTTTGAGAGGAGGCCCGCGTCTTCGAGGGCCTCGAAGTCGGGGAGATCACGCAACGTCTCGAGCCCGAACGCCGACAGAAAGGTCTTCGTCGTCACATAGGTATAGGGCGCGCCGGGCTGGGGCGCTCGTGGGCCCGAGACGATGAAGTGTTGCGCGCGCAAGGCGGCGATCACGTCGCGGCTGATCTCCTTGCCGAAGAAGCTAGAAAGCTCGGCGCGGGTAATCGGTTGGAAATACGAAATCGCCGTCAGCACCAGCGTCTCCGAAGACGACAGCGGCTGCACGGTGCCCATCTGCCCCGTAGCGGCGCGGATGACATCGGCAAAGCCCTTTCTGGTCCGATGCTGCCAGCCGCCGGCGACCGACACCAGCTCATAGGGGCGGCCGGCAAGTTCGGCGCGGATGTCGTCGATGATGAGGTCGAGGTTGCAGTCTTTGCCGACAACCCGTGCCAAGGTCTGGCGTGTCACGGGTTCGCTTGCGGCAAAGATCACCGCCTCGACGCGGCCCATCCATTCGCGCCACCTGAGTTCTGGCGGGAGGTGCTCGAGCTCGGCGTCCAGCAGCGTGCCCTGCTCTTTCCTCATTTTCGGCTGAGTGGTTTCGGACATGGTCAGAGCCCGTAGAGCCGGAAAGTCGGCCGGCCGGAAAGCTCCCGCACCGCCTCGAAGGCCTCCAGCCGTTCGAACAGCCGCCGGGTAGCGAAACGCGAGAGGTTCTTGGTGACAAGCGTGCCCGGCACGGCATCGTCATCTAGCAGCCTTGAAATCGCATCGCCCGCCCCCTTGGCGCGCAGTTTCGGTATCACGGCCTGAAGCCGCTCGGCCTGCCGGGAGATCTCGCTGGCCAGTCGGCAGGCATCGGACGCGCCCTGGGCCAATGCCAGGCACAGCGCCTGCGCGAAGGCATCATCGCCGGGCCGTATCCTTTTGGCGCGCCCGCCACCGGCGCGAAACGCCGGGCCAAACACCTGCGCCATCAACAGCGGCACCGGCCGAGGCCATTGCAGCTTCCGCGCCAGCACCAGATCGCCGAGCCACCAGGCCAGCAGCTCTGCGGCGGGCGCTGTCTCAGCCAGCATCCGCATCATCGCCACCACCTCAAAGGGCGCCGCCGGCCCAGCGTGGGGGAGAGCATCCAGCGCCTTCGGAATCTCGGCAAATTCCTCGTCCCAACGTAGGCCGAGCCACTCCACCACTTTGGCCAGACGATCGACGTCGAGCGTCGGCGCCCGTGCTGCCAGCTGTCGCCACGCCCCCAACGTGTTGCCGGCGGGGCCCGGATCGTCGTCCGGCTTGCGCAAGTGCCAAGCATCGCGCAACGCGGCCTCGTCCTCACTGCGGCCAGCGAGACGACAGGCGGCCGCCGCGCAGGTCAGTGCGAGCCGCTGGCGCCACGCGCCGGCCCAGGGGTGTTCGGCGCGCACCAGATGATCCAGCGAATTCAGAGCCGCTCCAGCGAGGAACGCAGCTTCAGCTGTGTCCACGCCCGGCGTGCGCGGGATGGCCCAGCCGGGTACAGCGGCCGGAACAGACGCGATGGTGGGAGATGAAGCGAGTCGACTCATGCGTAAGGATCGTAAATACGGCGTGCGGTTTTTGCCAGCATCCCGCCATCAAAACGCACCACTCATTCGACTCGTCTAAGTGCTCCTTCACATCTGTCAGGACCCGAAAATCTGATCGCAACACTGAAGACGCTGGACCGGGCCAGTTAGCGCCACCGCGCTGCCATGCGGGCAGAATCATAACCCGTTTCCGGTCCAGCTCGAGAGAAGCTGCAACACCACTCACTTCCAGAGTCTCAGCCTGTCGCAATCTCGATCTCCGGAAGACCGTCGCACTCCAAGCGGATCTGTCCCCGCTCCGGCTTTGACAGGAGAAGCGGCCCGCCCCGCTCTTCCAGACGCCGACGCAGGAGAATGAGGCGGGTTTCGAGATTGTCCTTGAAGTCGGGTAACCGGAGCGAACGTTCGCGGCGAATCTCACGGTTGGAAAAATCAGTGCGTCCGGTTTTAGAAAAGACAGAGAGGAAATGATGGAGCAGCTGCCCCGGCAGGCCTCGGATAATATATTCGTCGTCCACGAAGACGCTGCCGTCGAGCGGAAAGTAGCGCACGCGAATGCGTGGCGCCGCCTGAGCCGGTGATGGCTGGTGAGTTGCGGGCGGCGGCGTCCCGGCTTCCGACCTGTCCCGTTCTGCCAGCAGCAGGCTTGTCGCAAGCTGGCTGGCGACAAGCGACAGCGCCTCTTCGTCGCGATGGCTGAACGCAAAGCTCTTTTCCGATTCGACGAACAGTACGCCAAGCAGCCTTCCCCGGCTCAACATCGGTACCGCCAATTGGCTGCGCGGCTGTGCAAGGGACGGAAGCGGAATGTGGTCCGGTCCGTGACGCATAACCTCCGCGCGCACCGCCGAAGCGTATCGCTGACCACGCCGCATGTCGCTGATACGCAACGGGCGACGCATCGCTGCGGCCGTGCCGATCGTGCCCACCCCCACCGTTGCCTCAGAGCCGAACCCGAAGGCCGGATAGCCGCGGCTTGCGATGGTGCTCAGCTTCTTACCTTCCTCATCCGGCACGAGCACGACCGCATTGGCGAAACCGAATCGAGTTTGCAGCCCCTCTAGCGCGCAATCGAACATTGCTTCGGCATCACCCTGTTGGGCGATGGCCGCACAAAGCTGCCCCGCCGCGTAGAGGCGGTCGCGCGGTGGCTCCGTCTCTTCCGGCTCGGCGAGCGACGCGACCGGTACAACCGGCCGACAATCCTCCACTTCGTAGATGTCGAGGCTGCGCAGCTTCATAACGTCGCCCATCCCCTGAGAGACGCTCATCACGGCAAGATGCGACGCCACGCGCTCGAACAGTTCCCCCTCGCCGACCGACCTCAGGAAATGCAGGTCAAGAATATGCTGCTGCCCGGTCCGCCCGTCGACCACCATCACTGTCGCCACACCACGATGGCGCACATTGGCTGCAGTTTTCGAGAAAAATTGGTTGGACAGTGCGACATGCCGCTCGTCGATATAGTGGACGTGGGAGAGATAGGAGATGTTGGGCACGCCATCCGCGCTGGTGGTCGCGATCACCGACGGAATGACCCCCTCGAAACTGTCCCGAATGTCGCTCAGCCGGATCATCGTTGGGCCGCCTGCTCCAGGCGCTGGCCCGCATCCGGGCCTGGCGTTTGCGCGAACAGATCGGTGGGCAGGAAGCTGATCCGGACGAGGTCCTTGTCGGTCAGCGTGTGCGAAAGCTGGACCTTCGTGACACCCAGCTCCGCCATGATCTCCAACATGCGCGTCACATAGGCAGTCGCGCGCTGCTGCTCCTCCTGGGAGATCGAAGCGACCTCCTCGATCACCCCTTTCACCTGGAAGGCGCGATAGTCGCTTGGCCGCACAACGGTGACTGCTATGGGAGCGCCCTTTGCCGCGTTACCCGCTACATCGGGCCACTGGCCCCGGCACAGAAGCACATCGATGTGTCCGTGTCGCCGGTCGAAACGGGCACCTGAGCCGCGCGCGATGAAAGCTCGATGCCCGCTGTTGCGCGTCGACACCAATATCATGACCGGGCTTTCAAGAAACGCAGCGACATCCGCGCCTATCATCACAGTCTCCAGAGCATCCGACCAAGAATAGCAATTTTCTAGGAAAGGGAAGAGCTCTCTTGGTAAGCTTTCAGGACGAGATTACTACACCCATTGAAACCGCGCATAGATGGCAATTCATGAAGCGTTTCACGACCTACGCACTCATCTCGCCGGCGTATGATCTTTGCAGCCTCATTCGCTGGACCGTTCGTTTCGCACCGCTGTTGCCGGCGCATTCAACCGACGCAAACGTAGCGTGACTGGGCATGTCGACGAGACCTGCATCAAGGTCCGCGGCCGGTGGATGTATCTTTTCCGCGCCATCGACGTCGTCTGGAACACGGTCGAGTTTTGGTTCAGCGAGCAGCGTGACCTGCCTTCGGCCAAGCGGTTCTTTAAAAAAGGCGCTGGCGCGTGGAGGTCGACCCGTCATCGACGGTAGCCAGACCAACCAGGAGGCTATCCGTTTCCGAAGACACCACAAATCGCTTGCAGGATCGCTCCCGGCGCCGACTGAAACCGATCCAGATCCACAAGAGTAGACCTCTGAAATGACCGGATCGAACAGGATCATCGGCGCATCAAGCGCCGTATCCGGCCCATGCTCGGCTTCAAATCACCATCATCGCCGCGATCATCTTGGACGGCATCGAAATGGTCTACATGATGCGCAATCGACAGGCGAGATACGCCCTCAATCCGAATCCACCTCTGGCCGAGCAGTTTGAACCCTCGTCACGTGATCGACCTCGCATCAGGTGCTCTTTGCGCTCTCGTCCAGTCGTTGCAACAGCCCCGTCGACATCGCTTCATGTCGGAAGCGGAAAATTTCAGGCTGTAAGCCGGGCGCAGGCGTCGGTGATGCGCGAAAGCGCTTCCTGCAGCTCAGCCTGGGATGTCGCGTAGGAGATGCGGAAGTAAGGCGAGAGGCCGAAAGCGCTTCCCGGAACGACGGCGACAAGCGCCTCGTTCAGGAGATAGTTCGTGAAGTCACGATCGCTTGCGATCCGCGCGCCCGACGGCGTGGTCCGCCCGATCATGCCAGCGCAACTCGCGAAAGTGTAGAAGGCGCCTTCCGGAACGCGGCAGTCGATGCCGTCGATCCCGTTCAGTGCCGCCACCACCAGATCGCGCCGCGCCTTGAAGCTGTCGCGCCGCTCCGCGATGAAGCCTTGCGGGCCGCTCAGGGCAGCCACCGCCGCCGCCTGGCTGACCGAGGAAGGGCACGAGGTGGACTGGCTCTGCACAACGGCCATTGCCTTGATCAGCGCCTTTGGCCCGCCGGCATAGCCGATGCGCCAGCCGGTCATGGCATAGGCCTTCGACACGCCGTTCACCGTAAGCGTGCGGTCCTTCAGCCGGGGCTCTAGCGCGGCCGGCGTGACGAAGTCGAAGCCGTCATAGACGATGTGCTCATACATGTCGTCGACCAGCAGCCAGACATGCGGGTGCCGGAGCAGCACATCGAGCAGTGGGCGATAATGCTCGGCCCCGTAGGCCGCGCCAGAGGGATTGGACGGCGAGTTCAGCATCACCCAACGCGTCCTGGGCGTGATCGCCTGCTCAAGCTGTTCGGCGGTCAGGCGGAAGCCGGCCTCCGCGTCGCAGGCAATGAGGACGGGACGGCCCTCGGCGATCTCAACGATGTCGGAATAGGATGTCCAGTACGGGGTCGGAATGATGACCTCGTCGCCCGGATTGAGCGTCGCCATCATCGCGTTGAACAGCACCTGCTTGGCGCCCGTCGCAACGGTGATCTCGTCCAGCTCATAGGAAAGGTCGTTCTCGCGCAGGAACTTGTCGCGGATGGCGGCCTTGAGCGCCGGCGTGCCATCGAGTGCGGTATATTTCGTCTCGCCGCGCTGCATGGCGTCCGAGGCCGCCTGCTTCACATGGTCGGGCGTGTCGAAATCCGGCTCGCCGGCGCCCAGGATGATGACCGGCTTGCCCTCGCGCTTCATGGCCTGCGCCCGGGCACCGATGGCCAGGATCTCGGAAACGCCGATTGCGGAAATCCGCGAGGCCGGCGCGAAGCCGGCCCCTTCGATCTTGTTCATCACGGTCATCGCAGCGCCTATTCGATGTCGAAGGAAACGCCCTGTGCCAGTGGCAGGGCCTTCGAGTAGTTGATGGTGTTGGTGGCGCGGCGCATATAGGCCTTCCACGCATCCGAGCCGGATTCACGGCCGCCGCCGGTTTCCTTCTCGCCGCCGAATGCACCGCCGATCTCGGCGCCCGAAGTGCCGATATTGACGTTGGCGATGCCGCAATCCGAGCCTTCGCTGGAGAGAAAGGTTTCGGCCTCACGCATGTCGAGCGTGAAGATCGAGGAGGAGAGGCCCGCGCCGACGGCATTGTGCTCGGCAAGCACGGCGTCGAAATCCGTGTACTTCATCACGTAGAGGATCGGCGCGAAGGTTTCTTCGAGCACTGGCCCCTGCTGCTTCGGCATTTCGACGAGCGCCGGCTTAACGTAATAAGCGGTCGCCTGGCCTGCGGCCTCCACGCGGTCGCCGCCGGTGACGGTGCCGCCCTGCGCCTTCGCCTCGGTCAGTGCCTTCTGCATATTGTCGAAAGCGGGCTTGTCGATCAGGGGGCCGACAAGCGCCGAGGTCTCGAGCGGATTGCCTACCGACACGCTGGCATAGGCCTTCTTCAGGCGCGGGACGAGCGTGTTGTAGACGCTTTCATGGACGAAGAGGCGGCGCAGCGTGGTGCAGCGCTGGCCGGCCGTGCCCATGGCGCCGAAGGCCACGGCGCGCAGCGCCATGTCGAGATCGGCAGACGGGCAGACGATGCCGGCGTTGTTGCCGCCGAGTTCCAGGATCGAGCGGGCGAAGCGCTTGGCAAGGCGCGGGCCGACCTCGCGACCCATGCGGGTCGAGCCGGTGGCGGAAACCAGCGGCACCTTCGGGTTGTCGACCATGACCTCGCCGATGGCTCGGTCGCCGATCAGGACCTGGCTGAGGCCTTCCGGCACCTCGCCGAAGCGGGCGATGGCGCGCTCGAGGATGGCCTGGCTGGCAAGGGCGGTGAGCGGCGTCTTTTCCGATGGCTTCCAGATGACGGCGTTGCCGCAGACGAGCGCGAGCGCAGCATTCCATGACCAGACGGCGACCGGGAAGTTGAAGGCGGTGATGATGCCGACGACGCCCAGCGGGTGCCAGGTTTCCATCATGCGGTGGCCGGGGCGCTCGGTGGCGATGGTGAGACCGTAGAGCTGGCGCGAAAGACCGACGGCGAAGTCGCAGATATCGATCATTTCCTGCACCTCGCCGAGACCCTCGGAGGTGATCTTTCCGGCCTCGATGGAGACGAGGCGGCCAAGGTCGGCCTTGGCGGCGCGCAGTTCCTCGCCCAGCAGGCGGATCAGTTCGCCGCGCTTGGGAGCGGGTACGTTGCGCCAGGCGCGGAAGGCCTTGTCCGCGACTTCGATCTTGGCGGCGGCTTCAGCGGCGGAATCGGTCTTCAGCCTTGCGATCTCCTCGCCGGTGACCGGCGAATAGGAGGGCATGTCTCCACCCTTGTAGAGTTGCTCGGCAACGCCGAGCTTGCTGAGGATCGACGCGGTTTCCTCGACGACGTTGACCGCTTTCGCTGCAATGTTCATGACGGGCTCCTTCCTTTTTTCATCCAAAGCGCACGTTGCCGAGCTGGCCGGGCGAGGTTATCGCCTTCAGGCCTTGGGCAAGACGCTTGATCTCGGGGTTGGTGTAGATTTCGTAATGGGCTTGTTTCTTGCGGCCGATGGCGTGCTCGGCGCTGAAACTACCGCCGAATCCCTCGACGGTAATGCCGAAGATCCGATCGCGCAACCGGCGTTCGAAGCCGAGGATTCGCAGAAACGCTTCGCTGTACGCCCGGTCGATCATCAAAACCTATTCCGCGGCTTCCTGAACGATGAGCGTGCGCAGGCAGACCTCGATCGAGTCCTGCTCGATGGCTGCGTAGTGCTCGAACTCGTTGAGCACCGCCGCGCCAAGATCGGCTTCGAAGCGAAGCTGGTTGGGGCTTGCCTTGAACTCCTGCTGCGCGTCATCGCCAAGGTTGGACTGAAAAATGCCAGCCGCGCTGACGGGCAAAAAGTCCTCGTAGACGATTGGATCGAAGCGGATAAAACCTTCCGCGAACAGGGTATCGAGCGAGACCGCCGCATCAGAAAGCCGGCTGGCCAGGCCTTTCTCGGTCAGCGAGTAGACAAAATAGCCCAGGCCGTTGGCGCGGATCTCGGCCCAACTGTCGGGGAAGGCCTGGAAGGCTTCGGCCAGCGCGGCTTCGTATTCGCGGGCATTGGAGCCGTCGGCCGCCGGCCGGACGACCGCGCGCGAGCGGTTCAACAATTCGTCGTAAAGGGCGCGACCCTTCGGCGTCAGCGCGATGCCGCGCTGCTCGATCTCGCCGAAGCGCGCCGTGTGCGAGCCGCTGTTCCAGCTGCCGTCCTCATCGGCGAAGGACACCGTTTCCTGCAAGGCCTTGAACGAGGTCTGGCGCAGCAGGATGGGGCACTTGCGGCTCGGCGGGCCTTCGACGACAGCCTTAGGCGCGATGCCATGCTCGGGCATGCGTGCCTGGACGGCGTCGATATCGAGCGTGCGAGGCGTCAGATGGTTGATGTGCGGCCCCTTGAAGGACACGACATCGGCGATCAGCCGGTGGGCATCGTGAAGCCGGCGATACATATCGAGGCTGACATTGGCCTTGTCATGCCAGCGGAAAGTCTCCAGCACCTCGGCGACGAAACGCTCTGCATCCGCCTTGTCTAGCCCGCCCTCGCGCTCCGCCTTTTGCGTCAGCGCGACCGCTATGTCCGTGAAAATGCGACGCCTGCCCAAAAGCTCCTCGGCCTCGCGGCGCAGGGTCTCGTCGGCGATCAGATCAAGCCTAAGAAGCGAGGTGAAAACGCGGAACGGATTTCGGCTCAGCGCCTTCTCACCCACCGGACGGAAGGCAGTCGAATGGACTGGAACGCCGGCCGTCGACAGGTCGTAATAGCCGACCGGGTACATGCCCATGACTGCGAAGACGCGGCGCATCATGGAAAGCTCCGCGGGCGTGCCGAGGCGGATCGCGCCGTGCCGTTCCTCGGAGATGCGGTCGAGGGTATCGGTCGCCTTCAGCCTTGCCCGCAGGTCCGGATCGGTCGAGAGAGTTTCCAGATTGACCTCGGCGACCAGCGCCATCAGCGTGCCGTAGGCCGGTACCTCATTGCGGTACATAGCGGACATCGCCGCCGAAAAGGCGCTACGAATATCGTCGGCCGGACTGAAGCGCTCTTCGGGCATGACGCCCACCTCACCGTGTAGTACTCATTCTAAATTTTGATAATACCGCAATCGGCGAGCCGTCTGTTGTGATGGTTTCGACTAATTTGATGCGAGGCGCGCATGAACCTGAGCAGAACACTGATCCCTGATTTGGCGGTGCTCCAGGCATTCGAATGCGCCGCTCGACATGGGAACTTCACCAAGGCGGCAATGGAACTGAACCTGACGCAAAGCGCGATCAGCCGCCAAATCAAGACGCTGGAGTCCCTTTTGGGGGTGCTCCTGTTCGAAAGGGTGCGCAAGCGCGTCATTCTTTCGGCTGCGGGCCGCCAGCTTCTGCCGGAGGTGTCACGGCTTCTGCTGCAATTGGAAGAACTGGTTCTGCGCGCCAGGGCGTCTGCGGATGGAAAGAGTGTGCTGTCGATCGCCACCCTTCCCACCTTCGGCAGCCGCTGGATGCTGCCTCGCCTGCCGGACTTCCTGGCTCGTCATCCCGGAATCGCCGTCAATGTGGCCTCCCGCGCCGAGCCTTTCGACTTCTCGGTCGAGGACTTCGATCTCGCCATTCACTACGGGCAGCCGACCTGGCCACGGGCTACATGCACCTATCTTTGCAGCGAGACCATCCTGCCGGTCGCCAGCCCATCACTGATGGAAGCTCATTCCATTAATCATCCGGGTGACCTGGAAGGCAAACCCCTCCTGCATCTGGCGACAAGACCAAAACTTTGGGTCGAGTGGTTCGAACGCAACGGCGTTGCCTGGGAAGCCGCCTATAAGGGCAATCGCTTCGATCAGTTCGCGATGATTATCGAAGCTGCGGCGCGCGGCCTCGGCTTCGCGCTACTTCCGCTCTACCTGATTGAGGACGAGATCGCCTCCGACCGGCTGCGGATCGTCTTCGACCGACCGATGACCACCGACAACCGCTACTACGTCGTCCTGCCCGAGGGAAAGCAGGACAGTGCGCTGGGGCTCGCATTTCAGTCCTGGCTTCTCACGAAGGTTGATCCGAACACGTTCCGGACCGATCCGCAAACGCAACATTGAACACGGGCCCCACGACATAAGCTATCTCCTTCAAAATTCAGGTACGGTGCGGCGTGAATTTCGTCGTGCAAATCCCTCCGCTCGGCAAACCGAGTATGCCCGCGCACGCGCAATCTCGGCGACGAATGCCGAGGTGTAGATTGACGGTCCGATGACCGAAGCTCCGACGCGAGAGAGGTCCCGCCTGTGAAATTAAAGCCATGCAGCTGGGGCGGGTCGAATTCGACCGGGTCGAGGAAGCTCGGATACCGGATAGATCGGACAGCCACTGGAGTGTATTCATGTTGTTGGCGGCGAAATACTCTTGCACCGTCAGTTCCGACGTGCCACCGGGCAGCATGCAATGCTTGCCCCGTCAAGCTTCATTGCACTGTCAACCCCAAGCGACTTTTTCAAAATTTTGTCCGGACTGCGTCGTCGCCACATTCGCTATAGGGCAGCGAGTCGCGCCTTAATCGCCTGGACGATCCCTTCGTCGGTCCGCTTCGGACGCCGCGAGACGAACCCCAGCTCCAACGCTTTTCCAGCAGTCGCATCAGCGGCGACCGAGCAGGACGAGTGGATTTCGCGGAAGGGCAGCCGCGCCCTGATGGCGTCCAGCGTTTCGAGGCTGACCCCCGAGCCCGGCATGATGGCAATGCGGTCACCGGCCTGGGCGAAACAGGGCGCAAGTGCCTCCAAACCCTTCAATGCCGTCGTCTCGCCGCCCGAGGTCAGGATGCGCTCGAAACCAAGCTCGACCGCAAGGTCGATTGCAGCTGCAAAATCGGGACCGGCAAGGTCGAAGGCACGGTGCAGCGTCTTGCCCAGCCCCTTTGCACGGTCAATCAGACGCGCAAGCACATTGCGGTCGAGGCTGCCATCGGCGTGGTTGGCGCCAAGCACGACGCCTTCCAGGCCAGTTGCGCGCACCGCGTCAATGTCGGCAAGAAGTGCGGCGATATCCCCCTCGCCATAGACGAAGTCGCCGGGCCGCGAACGGATCATCGCATAGACCGGGATCGGCGCCCTGGCTGCCAACGTCATCAGCCCAGGCGACGGAGTCAGTCCGCCGGTCTCCAGCGCCGCGCAGAGTTCGATGCGGTCAGCGCCGCCTGAGATCGCCGCGGCAAGGCCCTCCGGGCTGTCAACGCAGACTTCGAGCAGGATCTTCTCAGACATTGGCGATCTCCTGGAGGCCGAGGGCGGCGGCGCCGATCAGTCCGGGTTCGGTAGTCAGCGCTGCCTTGACCACCAACGGGTTGGCAGCACGGCGCAGCGTGCGGCCGCGCACCTCACGGTCGAGTGCCTCGATGAGCTCGGGAACGTTGGACAGGCCGCCGCCGACCGGCACGATGGACGAGCCGATGATGTTGAGCGTCAGCGCCAGCGGCACGCTGACCAGTTCGAGGTAGATGTCGATGGTACGGCTCGCCGTCGCCTCGCCTGAACGCCAGCGGTCGATGACTTCGGTGCTCGACAACACCTCGCCGCAGAGAAAATTGTGCAGCTTCTCCATGCCGCGCGCGCCGCCGATGGTGTCGACGCAGCCGGACTGACCGCAGCCGCAGGCGAAGTGCGGCACCTCGACCGGTGGCTGGCCGACCGTCGTCTGCAGCGCCTTGCCGTGGCCCCATTCGCCGGCATAGCCGCCGGCACCAGTGACGATGCGCCCGTCGATGACCAGCCCGCCGCCGACGCCGGTGCCGAGGATGACGCCGAAGACGTTGCGGTGGCCCTTGCCGGCACCGCTAGTCGCCTCGGCCAGCGCGAAGCAGTCGGCATCGTTGGCGATCCACACCGGCAGGCCGATGACGCGCGCGAGATCGGCGGCGATGAGGCGGCCGTCGACGCAAGGGATGTTGGCGCATTTCAGGCTGCCGGAAGCGGGATCGACGACGCCGGCGATCGAAATGGAGACGCCTTTCGAGCGCCCCTCGCCACTTGCCACACGCTCGGCGATCACCGACGCAAAGGCGGAAAAGTCGTCGAGCGGGGTCGCCGCGCGGTCGATGATCTCGATTTCACCGGCCGAGCGGGCGCGGGCGCTTTTTATCGTTGAACCGCCAATGTCGAAGCAGGTAATCATCAATTCAGTTCCCGAAAGAAATTCTGCGGCGGGGCATTCGGCCCGAAGCGCCGAACTTCAAGACCGATACTTCGCAAAGTAAGCAATGGACAGCTCGCGCAAACGACGCACTGCGCCGACCATCACCGATGTCGCCGAGCTTGCCGGCGTGTCGCGCGCCATTGCCTCGCGCGCGCTGTCGAGCGAAAATCGTCCGGTTTCGGGCGACAACCGGGCTCGCGTGCTTGAAGCAGCCGACAAGCTCGGCTTCAAGCCCAATCTCCTGGCACGCAGCCTGACCACCAACACGGTCAACCTCATCGCGGTCATCGTCAATCACATCCACGACTTCTCCGACCTCGACCTGTTCGACCTGCTGATCGGCGAGATCCAGTCGATCGGCAAGCAGGTCATCTTCCTGCGCGTAGGCTCTGTCGAACGCGTCGAGGAGTTCCTGCGAAACGGCGCCGCCTACCATGTCGATGCCGCGCTTGTCTTCTCCGACTTCGCCGATGCCGCGAGCGTGCGCAAGATGTTCCGCAACGACGACGTGCTGACGCTGAACGGCATGCCCGACGGCTCCTCGACGCATGTCTTCTACGGCCTTCTCAACCTCACCCACCGCAACGGCCACGAGCACCCGGAACGGCTGGAGCCGGGCAAGACCTACCGTATCAAGATCGTGCTGAACGACGTAGCCCAGACGTTCCCGGCCGGCCATCGCATTCGGCTGGCGCTTGCCACCTCGCACTGGCCGATTGCCTGGCCGTCGCCGGAACTCGCCACGCTGACGGTTTCCACCAGCGAGAGCGCGTTATCGCTTCCGGTCCGCGAGCCCTCCCCCTTGGACGAAGCTCTCGCGCCCTTTGCGGCGCCAGAGCAACCCGAGGTGGAGCCGCATGCCATCACCAAGCTCGCCGGTCGCAACGGCACCATCGCCGAAGATCCAACCACCGGCGAGATGGTTGTGACCGTGCATCGCGAACGCAGCTCCTACCACTTGCCGGCGATCGACCTCGCCTTCGAGGCTCAGGCCGAGGAGCACTACCGCGTCCGTGAGGGCGACCCGTGGACGCCAGCGCGGACGCCAAGGCCGTTTGGCGTCTCAGCAGAGGCGAATGGCAGGTGCGCACCGAGACATATCCCTGCGTCAGTTGTACGCCGGACACCTTTGAGATCACGGCCACCATGGACGCCTTCGAGAGCGACGTGCGGATCGCAAGCCGCAACTGGAAGCGGAGCATCCTCCGGCTTCGGTGATGTCAGGTTACGTCCGCCACCTGTACCTTTGGACGGTTGGTCTGGATAAGCTGGCCAGACCGGCCATGGCCTTCCAATGCGCTACCCCCCACTCCCGGTTTCGCCGAGGCGATGAGAGTTCTCCTCAGTTGTTCAGGCCCTTGTGCGATCGATACTCGACATCCCACATCGAACGTGGGCGGTATGGTCTTCAGTCATTCGGTCATGTTCGCAACAGGGAGAGGATCGCTTCAGCGGCCATGTCCGTTCCGGGTTTCAGCGCCATATCAGCTGCATTTTTCCTCAGGCGCGTGCGCATCGCATCGTCGGTCAACAGGCCGAGAATGGTCCGCTCCAGCACCTCCTCGGTCCAGCCATCGCGGTTTAGGTGCTTGCCGACGCCGGTCTCCTCGGCACGTTGCGCGTTGTCATGCCCGTCCCAGCAATATGGCATGATGAGCGAGGGCACGCCGAAACGCAGCGCCTCGCAGAAACTGTTGTTTCCGCCGTGGTGAATGAACAAATCGGACTTCGCCACGACCGAAGGCTGCGGAAACCAGGCGTCGAGATGGACGTTGTCGGGGACCGCGCGGTAGGCATCGCGCAGACCGCCCACATTGACGAGGAACCGTGCCGGCAGCCGATCGAAGACGCTCAGCATGCGCTCGATCAGGCCGACATCCATGGCGCCGAGGCTACCGAAGCTGAGATAGACTAGCGGCCCGCCATTACGCGGAAAGACTGGCGCCTCGAACGGCCCTTCGGAACGGACGCATCCCTCGAGATAGATGAAACGCGCCGGGTCAAGCGGCGCGGCGCGTTCGCGGCGCACGATCGACGGCGTCAGCAGCAGGTTGAGATCGGGCGAGACCTCGAGGAACGATCCCTTATGCAAGGGAGGCAGCCCGGCATCGGCGCGCAGCCGATTGAATCGTTCATGCGCGGGAGCAACGGCCGCTAGATAGCGCGCCTCGAAGGCGGCGCGGCCGGCGTCGTCGGCGGCAAGCCCTGAGAGATAGGGCGGCACGCGAGCATCGGGGAGCTCGGTCTCGGCACAGGAGACGACACGCACCCAGGGACACCCCGAGGCGGCGATCGCTGGAAACATGACGACGTTATCGAGCACTACGGCATCCGGCTTCAGCTGCGCCAGCAATTGCCTGAGCGGCTCCTCGGCACTGGCCGCAGTGTCGACGATCGCCTGCCATGTCGGCGCGACATAGGTTTCGAGCTGGTCGGCTGGACTCAGCCGGAAATGCGGCAGATGGCGGCGCACAAAGGCTTGCCAGTAGCTTTGGCGTTCGCTGACGCTCAGAGGGTCTTTGGTCGGCAGCTGGTATTCCTGGAATCCGTAGTCGGCAAACACCCCGGAGAAGCCGGCGTGGCAGATGAACACCGGCCGCGCGCCACGGGCACGCAACGCCTGTGCGATGCCGACGCAATTCAACGCCGCGCCAAAGCTCGCTTCGGGAAACAGCACGATGGTCGGGTTCGCCTTACGCATGGCCCTCGTCAATCCGGTCGAGTGATCATGCCGAACAACGCCGGCGCCCCGCGGCTGGCCGCTTGCGGCCGCTGGCTGCGGGATAGCCGCAGGTGGACGCGAAGCAGGTCGGCCGCCACTTCGTACTGCCGGCTTTCCAGATGGTCGAGTATGGCGAGGTGCTCGCGCAGCGACTGCTTCAGCTTGTACACGTTGATGCCCACGTAGATGCCGGGCAACCGCCGCAGTCGCAGGTGATCCGAGAGCGCGTCGGCGATGAAGCGGTTGGCCGAGCCGTCGGCGATCATGTCGTGAAAGTCTATGTCGAGCCGCTGGAACTCTTTGATGTCGAATGCCGCGTCCGGCAGCGCCGCCAACACCTCCATGCCTTGCCGCAGCGCCGTCGCGCGCGCGCCGTCGAGCCGGAAGCCGGGTGTCAGGATGGCCGCGGGCTCCAGTAGCAGGCGAAACTCGCAGCTCTCACCTTGCGCTTCAGGATCGTCTGGTGCGCGGCGAAACAGCCAGGATTGCCCTGGCGCGCGATCGAGAAGATTCTCTTCCGTTAGTCTTTTAAGCGCTTTTAGTACCGTCTTACGCTCGACGTCATAGCGCCGCATCAGCCCGCTGACGGTGACCGTCTGATCCAGCCGCCGCGCTGACCGGTCGCGCAGGATCGCTTCGACCAACTCATCTTCCTCGCTGACAGGGAGCTCGGCGGCAATGGCCGCCGGTGCGGTGGCGTCGATGGCCAGGCGATATCCGGCGGCGGCTTCCCAGTGCACGACACCCTGCTCGACAAGCAGACGCAGCGCCGCACGCACCGGCGTGCGCGAGACGTTGCAAAGCGAAGCGATCTGTTGCTCCGGCAGGTGGGCACCGCGCTCGAAGCCGCACTGCCGCGCCACGTCCAGGATACGCTGGGCGAGATCGAGATGGTTGGTACGAGGTCGCCGGGCTGCCGCTTGCATGAAACTTCTCGTGACGGACATGACCGTGATGCTTTGACCGATCGCCCCCACGGGCGCAACAGGACAGATTCCACGGTCACCTGTCAAATAATGGATTGACGTTCTTTTTTCTACAATAGTACAGTCTTGGCAACCGGCAAAAAAGAGACCGGAAGGGAACAGGATCGCGACCGCAGCCTAGAGCAGCGCCGGTCCAACAATGATTTCGACGATCAATCGGAATGGGAGTCCATCATGACCGCCACCGCTCCGCGGTACCGTTTGTCCAAAACGTCATCAATTGCGCTTGGCCTGGCGCTGGCGCTTTCGGCGCCGGCCGCTGCCGCCGACCTCGTCGTCTCCAACTGGGACGGCTACATGGCGCCCGACGCCATGGAAGCATTCAAGGCAGCAACCGGCGTTTCCGGTGAAGTTGTGGTGCATGCTACCAATGAGGAGATCATGGGCAAGCTGGTCGCCTCCGGCGGCAAGGGCTACGACGTGGTCTTCGTCTCGTCGCCGTTCGCCGAGGTGCTGAACAAGCTCGGCCTGACTGAGCCGATGGACCATGCAAAAATCCCCAATCTCACGAACCTCTATCCCGAGGCGACGAAGCTTCCCCACGATGTAGGGAACAACTTCTCCGTCCCCTACACTTGGGGCACCACCGGCCTGTGCTACCGTTCGGATCTGGTTAAGACGGCACCGACCAGCTGGAACGATTTGCTCGCACCGTCCGACGACCTCAAGGGCAAAACGACGATGCTGGCGACCGACCGCTGGCTGCTTGCCGCCGGCCAGCTCGACAAGGGGTTTTCGGTCAACGAAACCGATCCCGCCAAGCTCGCCGAGGTGAAGGATCTGCTGATTTCGGCCAAGAAGACCCTGCTCGCCTACGACGACACCACCTTCTACTCCAAGCTGGTTTCCGGCGAAGCGCTGATGGTGCAGGCCTGGGACGGCTGGTGCAACTACGGCATCGCCGAGAAGCCCGAGATAACATACGTCATCCCGAAGGAAGGTTCGGATCTCTGGGTTGACACGATGGTGGTGATGAAGGCTTCGCAGAACAAGGACGCAGCCTTCGAGTTCATCAACTTCATGCTCGATGCCAAGAACCACGCCTGGGCGGCACAGAACATCGACTACAAGGTGCCGAACAAGCCGGCGATGGAAAGCCTGCCGGCCGATTTCCTCGTCCAGTTCCCCAACATGGCCATGCCGGTCGCCGATCTCGTCAAATTCGAGCAGCTGCGCGACGTCGGTGACGCTCAGCGAGACTACGCGAAAATCGTCAGCGAGATCAAAGCCGCGCAGTAGGCGCAATCACGGCAAGAGATCGGCGTTCATCCGCCAGCCACTGAACGGTACTGCGACGTGCCCCAGACAAGATTCCGCTCCTCATTGCTGATGGCGCCAGCGCTGACCTGGCTCACCGCCCTTATGGTGGTGCCTTGCGCGCTGGTGCTGGCACTCGCCTTCTTCCGGCGCGGCATCTATGGCGGCGTCGAGTACACCTTCACGCTGGAGAATTTCGGGCTGGTGTTCGACCCGCTCTATGCTCGCATCTTCCTAAAATCCGCGAGCATCGCCGGTACAGCAACGGCCATCGCCGTTGTCATCGGCTATGCCGCCGCCTATGCCATTGCTGCCGCGCCCCGTCGGCTGCAGCCGGTCTTCCTGTTCTTCGCCGTGCTGCCGTTCTGGTCGAACTACCTGATCCGCACCTATGCGTGGATTGTGCTGCTCAACCGTGAGGGCCTAATTACGCAACTCCTGCGCTGGGCGGGCTACACCGGCGAGCCGCCTTCGATGCTCTATACCGAGGGTGCCGTCATCGCCGGCCTCGTCTACAACTACCTGCCCTTTGTCATCCTCGCCTGTTACGCGCCGTTGTCTCGGCTCAACCCCGAACTGGGCGAGGCCTCGCGCGATCTCGGCGCTTCCGCGGTCACCACCTTCCGGCGCGTCATCCTGCCGTTGACCGTGCCGGGCATCGCTGCCGGCGCGGTCTTTGTCTTCGTGCTGTCGATCGGAAATTTCGTAACGCCCGCTTTGCTCGGTGGCGGCCGTTTCCAGATGATCGGTAACCTTGTCTATGACCAGTTCCTGACCGTCAACGACTGGCCCTTCGGTGCCGCGCTGGCGATCGCGCTGATCGCTGTCATGCTGCTGGTTCTGATGGCGCAGTCGCAACTCGCCGGCCGCGCTGCCGGCCGCACCATCGAGGCGCGTGGAGGTGGCGATGGCTGAACGCTCCCCCGGCACGCGGCGCGGGCTCTGGCTCGTGCTCACCCTCGTCTTCGCTTTCCTCTACATCCCGATCGCAGTGCTCGTGGCGCTGTCCTTCAACAAAGGTGGGCTGCCGACGGCTTGGTCCGGCTTTTCGCTGAAATGGTACGCCTCACTCGCAGGCAATTCCGCGATCCTGTCGGCGGGTCTCAACACGCTGATCGTGGCGGTGGTCTCCACCGCTATCGCAACGTTGCTCGGCACGCTGCTCGCGATCGGCGTCGAGATGCGGCGGCATTTCGGCAAGGGGCTGGAGGCGCTGATCTTCGCACCGATGATCATTCCCGACATCGTTCTGGCCATCGCGCTGCTGAGCTTCTTCTCGATGCTCAACGTTACCATGGGCCTGCAGACCATCATCGTCGCCCATGTCGTTTTCAATCTGGCCTTCGTATGCTCGGTTGTGCGCGCAAGGCTGAAGAATTTCGACTGGTCGATCGTCGAGGCCTCCGCTGATCTCGGCGCGTCCGCGATCACCACGTTCCGGCGGGTGACGCTGCCTGTCATTCTCCCCGCCGTGGTAGCCGGCGCGCTGCTTGCCTTCACGCTTTCGGTCGACGAGTTCATCATCGCCTTCTTCACCGCAGGCGCTGGGAGTGCATCGACCACGCTGCCGATCCAGATCTACTCCATGATCCGTTTCGGCATCACACCCGAGATCAACGCGCTGGCGACCATCGTCATGGCGGTCAGCATCGTGGCGCTGACCCTGTCGCAGCGGCTCAATCGCGAAGTCATCGGCCAATGAACGAACCGCGCACCTTGCTGTCGATCGATCACGTCTCCAAGAGCTTCGGCCGCGTGAAGGCAGTCGAGGACATCTCGCTCGACATTCGTGAGAACGAGTTCTTCGCGCTGCTGGGCCCCTCCGGCTGCGGCAAGACCACGCTGCTGCGCATGCTCGCCGGTTTCGAGGCCCCGAACGATGGCCGCATCCTGCTCGACGGACAGGACATCACCAGGACACCGCCCAACAAGCGGCCAGTCAATTTGATGTTCCAGTCCTACGCGCTGTTTCCACATATGAGCGTTAGGGCCAATGTGTCCTACGGCCTCGAGATGGAGCGTTTACCGGCACAGGAAATCCGGTCCCGTGTCGACGCGATCCTGGCGACGACCGAGCTCGTGCCCTTCGCCGACCGCAAGCCGGAACAGCTGTCCGGCGGTCAGAGGCAGCGCGTGGCGCTGGCCCGCGCGCTGGTGAAGCGGCCTCGCCTGCTGCTGCTTGACGAGCCGCTCGGCGCGCTGGACAAGAAACTGCGCGGCTCCATGCAGCTCGAGCTGAAGCGCCTGCAGAACGAGGTCGGCATCACCTTCGTCATCGTCACCCACGACCAGGAGGAATCGCTGGTCATGGCCGACCGCATTGCGGTGTTGAGGGATGGTCGCCTGCTTCAGTGCGACACGCCGCGAGCGGTCTACGAGCATCCTTGCGACCGCTTCGTTGCCGACTTCATCGGCGTGACGAATTTTCTGCAGGGAAAGGCCACCGCCGATGGCGTGCTGGCCGCCAACGGCGTGAAGATTGCCGGCAAGGTTCCGACCATGCTTTCGCCCGGAGCCGCCACCGTGGCCGCTATACGGCCTGAACGTATCCGGCTCTTTCCCTCGCCCGAGACCGCCAACCGCGTCGCTGGCACTGTCGAGGCGTTGGCCTATCAGGGGCTGGACCTACAGCTCCACGTCCGCACATCGCTGTCCGACAAGCCCTTCCTGGTGCGCGTGACGGCAGATGCCGTTGACCGCCAGCCGGTCTCGGCCGGTGACCAGGTTGAGCTTGGCTGGGATGCGGCCGACGTCAGAATTTACGCAGATTGATGGAGGAGACACCCATGGCGAGAAAGACGATCGCGTTCTTTCCCGAAGCGGCTTTTGGTCCGGCGCTCAATTCGGTCGGCATCGCCCAAGCGGTCGAGGCGCGCGGGCACAAGGCGGTATTCCTGTCCGATCCCGGCTTCGTTGACGTCTACAAGGGCTACGGCTTCGAGGCGCATCCGGTGAACCTCTCCGAACCGATGCCGCCCGAACAAATGGCCAAGTTCTGGGAAGATTTCATCAATGGTCACATCCCGAACTTCCGCAAGTCGCCCTACGACCAGGTCGACAACTATGTGAAGGATTGCTGGACAGCGATCGTCGACAGCGCCAAATGGGCGCAGAACGATCTGCCCCGCGTTCTCGCCAGCATCAAGCCCGATGTGCTCTGCGTCGACAACGTCATCCTGTTTCCGGCTATCAAGCAGTATGGCAAGCCATGGGTGCGCATCATCTCCTGCTCAGAGAACGAAATCGAGGATGAGGACATCCCGCCCCACCTCTCCGGCTGCGCCGAGAATGACCATGCCGGGCACAAGCGCTACCGCGATCATTTCAACGCGGTGATCAAGCCGATCCACGATGACTTCAACGCCTTCCTCGCCGCCAACAACGAAGCGCCCTACCCTATCGGTCAGTTCTTCGAGGCCTCGCCACATCTCAATCTGCTGCTCTATCCCGAGGCGGCGAAGTTCAAGCGTCGCCATCCGCTCGACCCGGGCAGGTTCCAATATCTCGAGGGCTGCGTCCGGCAAGAGAAGCCCTATGCCGTTCCTGTCTTCACGAAGAACAATGACGGGCCGCTGCTCTACGTTTCATTCGGCAGCCTGGGCGCCGGTGACGTCGATCTTCTGAAACGCATCATCGCGACGATTGGTCAAACGCGCTACCGCGCATTGGTCAACGTCGGAGACTACAAGGACCAGTACACGGATGTGCCGGGCAACGTCATCATCGAGAGCTGGTTTCCGCAGCCGTCGGTCATCCCGCAGGTCGACGCGGTGATCCACCACGGCGGCAACAACTCCTTCACCGAGTGCCTCTATTTCGGCAAGCCGGCGATCATCATGCCCTACGTCTGGGACGGCCACGACAACGCCAGTCGAGTCCAGGAGACCGGCCACGGCTTCGGAATGCCGCGCTATGACTGGAGCGATGCCGAACTGATCGAGAAAATCGAGACCTGCCTGACCTCTCCGGCCATCACGTCGAAGCTCGCGCAAACGTCGACGCGGATGCGCTCGCAGAATGGCCCGGAAAAGGCTGCCGACCTGTTGGAGAAGCTGCTGTGACTTCTTCCGCGCCGCATCTTCACCAGGCCTCCACCCGCACCGACCTCGTCGACTGGGGCGCCCAGCCCGACGCGCTGGAGGGGGCGTCGCACTCAACCGGCAGGCTGGTGCACAAAGGGCCGAACAACCAACCGGAATCCGGCATTTGGGTCTGCACGCCCGGCCGCTGGCGGCTGGCGATCCCGCGAGACGAACTGTGCCACTTCGTTGCGGGTCGCGCCACTTACAAGTCGGACACTGGCGAAGTGATAGAGGTGACGGCAGGAAGCGTGGTCATGTTCCCTGCCGGCTGGACGGGCGAATGCACCGTGCACGAGACCATGCGCAACGTCTACATGCTGGCCTGACCGAGGGGCTCCACAACATGCCGCCGGCTGGACCGGCATCTCCGAAATCACCGGCTGACCAAGGTCCTCATGTGTCGGTGAGTTGCATAAGACATTTCCAAGGAACAGACCAATGATCACACCCGTCATGCAATCTCCACTCGCCATCACCGACCTTGTCGACTGGGGCGTCATTCCCACCATGATCGAGGGCGAATCCCGCACATCCGGCAAGCTGCTGCACAAGGGGCCGGAAGGCCGCTCCGAATGCGGACTGTGGGTCTGCACGCCCGGCAAATGGCACTGCCATGTCACCCGCGACGAGTTCTGCCACTTCCTCGAAGGACGCTGCACCTATGTGCATGAATCCGGCGAGGTGATCGAAATCGAGCCCGACACGGCCGCGTTCTTTCCGCAGGACTGGAAGGGCGTGTGCACCGTCCACGAGACGATCAAGAAGGTCTATATGATCCGCTGAGCCGGTCGGAGGTATCCAATGCAGTTTTCACCAGACCAGCCGGCTTTCTTCGTCAATCCGGAATATCGGCCGATGGCCGGTGGAGGGAGGCCGGTAATCGATCCGGCGACGCTGGAGACCGTCGGCGCCATCGCTTCCGCAACCGATCACGAGATCGATGCCGTGCTTACCGCCGCCGTCAAGGCGCAAGCGACATGGAAAAAGCTCGACGCCAAGAGCCGCGCCAGACATCTGCATGCCGTTGCCAACGCGATCGAGGCGGCTGACTTCACCGGCTGCGCCGAGCTGATGGTGCGCGAGATGGGCAAGCCCTATCCGGAAGCGATCGGCGAGATCGCCAATTGCGCGCCGATCTTCCGCTATTATGCCGAGATGGCACGGGACGATGTCGGCAAGGTGGCGGGCACGACGCAGGCAGGCTCATTCCAATACGCCCGCTACGAGCCCTATGGCGTCTCCGTCCACATCATGCCTTTCAACTTTCCGATCCTGTTGATGTGCTGGACGGTGGCGGCCTCGCTTGCCGCCGGAAATGCCTGTGTGATCAAGCCGGCCGAGGCAACGACGCTATCGACGCTCGACTACATGACGGTCTTCCGCTCGCTGCCCGAAGGTCTTGTCTCCTGTCTACCCGGAGGCGCCGGAACCGCACAGGCGTTGATCGTCTCGGAGCGCACCCACGCGGTTGCTTTCACCGGCTCCGCCGCCGCCGGCAAGGCCGTCGCGGTTGCCTGCGCCGAGCGTATGAAGCCCTGCGTGATCGAGGCCGGCGGCAGCGACCCTCTGATCATCAGCCAGCACGCGCCGCTGGAGGTGGCGGCGGCCGGTTCGGTCACCGCCGCCTTTCATCTCAGCGGCCAGGTCTGTACCTCGGCCGAGCGCTTCTTCGTCGTCGACGCCGTACACGACCAGTTTGTCCACCTGTTCGTCGAGAAGACACGCGCGCTGCGCATCGGCAACGGGTTGGACCGGAGCGAGATCGGCCCGCTGGTCAGCGAGACGGCGCGGGCGAAAGTCATGCGGCTGGTCGACAATGCAATTGCACGTGGCGCCAGAGCGGTTACCGGCGGGCGCATTCCACCGGAACACACCACCGGCTGGTTCTACGAGCCGACGATCCTGACCGGCGTCACGCCCGACATGGCGATCATGTGTGAGGAATGCTTCGGGCCTGTCGCCGCGATCTGCCGCGTCAGGGACTTCGACGAGGCGATCAGGCTCGCCAATGACAGCCCCTTCGGCCTAGGCGCTTCCGTCTTCACCACCGATCTCGCCGAGGCGCATGAGGCTGCCGAACGGCTGGAAGCCGGCATGGTCTGGGTCAACAACCCGCTGATCGACAATGACGCCTTGCCCTTCGGCGGCTGGAAGGCCTCTGGACTCGGCCGTGAGCTCGGCCGTCAGGGGCTCGATGCCTTCCGGCGTTCGAAGATGGTGATTATCGACCATAGGCCCGAGATCCAGGGTTGGTGGTATCCTTATCCCGATAGCTGGTTTCGCGACAGCGGCGGCCGCAAGCACGTCTGAGGCCGCCGGAAAACCTGACCGATTCCGATATGGAGCGCGCTCCGCGGCTTCGCCCGCGGCCGCAACTATCTCCTTTTGCCGGTTCCTGATGCAAAACTTTCCTCATCGCAGTTCGAGCAGGAAATAGGTCGTCGGACCGGAGGGGGCAGCGTTGGAGAGGCGGAAGGAAACCGCGCCCGTCCCCGTTGCGATCGGCGAATGTACGCTGCCGTCAAGGCCGACTGGCGAAACGCTCCACGCCGCCGCTCTTCGCGCAAGCGAAAGGTCGACATAGCCTTCGCGAATGCGCACCGGCAGCCGGCCGAAATCCTCGATTACCTTCTCTTCTCTGTCGCGAAACGTCATGTCGGTATTCTGCGCGTCGGTCGCAAAGATCAGCAGGAGACGACGGCTCCTTGCCAAGGATGCTTCCGCATCGAGCGCCGAGAGCACGACAAGCCCGTTGCCATCGGCCTGTTCGACGCGCAGCACGCCGAGTTCGATCGGCTCGCGCAACGACGAGAAAGCCGCCGCCTCGGTCGCCGTTGTCGAGACGCGCAATTGCCCCGCAAAACGGTTCAACAGGATCTCACGCGTACTGCTGTGATAGATGCCGGCATCGATACTGGTGCGATTGGTGGCCGAAAGCTCGCCATCTTCGCGCAACCGGCCGAGGATTTCCTGGCTGCTCTGGTGTCGCGGTTGCGTCACGGCAAGCGTTTGCCCCAGCCGATTCGCATCGCGCAGACCGATCCGACCGATCAGTGCGAGGTCCGTCAGATTATTTTGCTCGCGGGCCTGCATGTCGTCGGAGAGATCCAATTCTCCGCGCATGGAAAACGGGATCGTCACGTCCGAGGTCGCGACATCCCCACGCCGGAAGACGAGTGCCGCCAGGGTCTCTCCGGCGCGAGCGATCGGATCGAGCGCGATGGCATAGGGCAGCATCGCTCTTTTGTGGAGAAACGGCTCGCCATAGGACAGCACGATCGGACCATGAGCATGGCGGCAAAGCACGTCCCAACCTTGCAAGGCGGCATAAGCAGGCATCGCCAGGCCGGCCTCGTAGCGGTAGCGATTCCAGAAGAGGTGGTCGTATTCGCTGACCACGAACGGCCTTCCGAGCCAGCGCGCCGCTGCGATCATCCTGATGTAGTTGACGCCATCGGCGATCGAACTCGTCTGGACGGTCGTGCTTCCCGGCGCATAACCGCTGACCCAGTCGTGATACGTGTTCATCGTGACGGCTTCTAGGTCACGCCGGCTCAATGCCGTCTGGATCGTCGGCCAGTTGTTGTAGGTGCTGATCAGCCCGCGATAGCCGAGCCCGCGCAGCACTTCGCTCATCCGCGCGGCCGTAGCGCGTTCGGTCTCGACAAAAAAGGCCTGGAGGTCGCGCAGCCGCGGACTGTCGGCGTACCGGTCGGACGGAAGCTCGATCGTCCCGGTCTCGAAGTTCTCGCCGCCTCGAAGATCGGGCCAGACTTTTGCTAGCGCCTCTGTCGATCCGTAGCGTTTAGCCAGCCAGTCGTTGAACGGTTTGGCGAGCAACGGGTCGTAAGGCGGCTTTCCCGGCCGATCATGAACGACACTGTCGAACTCGAGCCCGTTCTCATTGGCAAGGATGACAAGCGCCAAGGCATCATCCCGGGTCGGCGCGACACCCGTATAAGGGTTCACCCGCCCGAGAATCGTCTCCTGCATTCGTTTCCAATGGCCGAAAGCTTCGTCGTCCAGGTGGAGCGCGAGCTTCAGGTTGCCGCCGACGTCCCAACGATCGTCGAAGCCACCATAGGCGCCGCGCGACGATGTAAGGCCGTCAACGATCCAATAGATGCCGTTGCGCTTCAGGGCCGCGAGCAGATAGTGGAGACGGTCGAGCGTCTCGGGGTCGTAGTCGAAATCCTTGTCGCGGCCGAACATCAGGCTGGCATCGACAAAATGCAGGCGCGCGATGTTGTAGCCATGCATCGCCAGTTGCCGGGCGTAGCGGTCGGCAGTGCTGTGATCGGGGAAGCCCCCAGAAGCCGGGCTCCAGGCAAGTGAGGCGCAGAGCATCCTGACGGGCTTTTCCGGCGAAATAGCGAAACCCAGCCGCCCATCACGGCCGGGAACCAGGCGATGATCGTCGTCGATCATCGTGTTCGGCAACAGGGATGAAAAATCGAGGGGACTGCCGGCCTGAAGCTCGAGGGAGGTTTCGCGCACGGGCAGCCACTCGCCGGAAGCGCGCGCGAAGGAGCAGAATGCAAAAAGCGCCGCCGCTGCGAGCAAGGTCCCTCGCGTCACGCCGGGGCGCCTAACAGCTTGCTCTCGATCGGTGCGTCGGGCCTTTGTCGCGCCCTGAAGATGCCCACCAGCAAGGCAGCCGCATGGAAAAACCAGGCGACGACGGTGTAGAGGCCCATGTTGAAGCCGCCCTTGCGCAGGCTCATCAGACCGACCACCCCGGCAAATACTGCCGTAACGAAACCGGCTGCGAGGGCTACGTTGGGCAGGATTAGCAGCGAGCCGAGCGAAATCGCCCACCACAAATAGACAAGAGCCCAGAGCTTCAGTTCTGGCAATTCCTTGAAGAGCTGGAAGAAATAAGGGCGCCCGACCGATGCGCGCAGCAATTCACCGATGCCTTGGAGATATTTGCTCTTCCAGCGCCGGACGAGCAACCGGTAGGAATTGAGCGCGTGACCGAAATGCTGAACGAAGCGCCGGTCGAGGCGATGCAGCTTCCAGCCGGCGCTGCGCAACCGAATGCCAAGGTCGAATTCTTCATAGCCGTGGAGATTGCGGTCGGAGAGATAGCCTACCGTCTCGATCGCCGAGCGCCGATAGAGACCGCCGCCATTCATGCGGTCGATCGTGCCGATACGGTTCTCCGGCGCGTCGCGCGTGACGCGCCGAGTATATTCGAGGTTGGAGGTCAGCATTTCCTGAACGTGGCCTGTCACACCGGCAACCCGCGGATTGTCTGCCAGGAACTGGACCGCGAACTCCAGGAAATCACGATCCAGCAACATGTCGCCGTCAAGCAGGCAGATCTGCTCGTAGCGGGAATACTGGAAGCCGAGCTGGGGACCGATCCCGCAACTGGGAAGCGCCGGCGGGCTGATCTGGGCGATGACGACGGGATATCGAGAGGCGATCTCGATGGTCTGGTCGCGGGAACCGCTGTCGGCGACGATGACCTCACCGCCGACGGTCTCGAGCGCTGCCAGCGCGTGCTCTATCGCGGCGGCGATGCGTTTTTCTTCGTTCAGCGTCTTGATGATGACGGATACTGGCAAGTGAGCCTCCAATATCGGCGGCGCGTCGGCAACGCTTTCGGGTCGCCGTCAGTCTTAGCTGCCATATTTTGCGTTTTGGTTTATCCGCCCCAGCAAATTCAACAGCAGCGGCCGATAGCGGATGAGGAGCCAGCCGCCGAGGACGCCGAGGGCTCCGCCGAGAAGTTTGACCGCAAGGTCCACCAGCCTTGCGTGGCGGTCTGGCGAGATCAACTGCAACAGTTCGAACCCCACCGCCGTTGCGAGCACGAGGACCAGGACGCGGCCGAGCCGTCTCGGATAGGCGATGGCAAACAGCAGCCCAAGCAGGCCGAAGGCGCCGAACCGCTCGATATGAACAAACCCTATCCTCGGGCGCAAATCGAGCGGCGACATCGTTGAATAGGCGATTACGGCAAATACAAGCCATGCGAGAAGGCAGCCGACGCGTTTCAGGTTCATTATCTGCTCGTCTTTCAGGGAAGTGTGCAAAGCACGGCCATGTCGGCGGAGTTTACTTAAGCTGCAAGATCACTGTCGCACTTTGATTTCGGCGGCAACGCGGCCGACACGAGCCTCCGCTTATTTCCGCAGCAATGTGTCATACACTGCCGCGGTTTTTTGGGCCACGTTTGTCCAACTGTATTTAGCTTCTGCGTGAGTCGCGCGCTCGCGCACTTCTTCATCGTTCAGAGGAGCGGTAAGCTTCGTGACGACGGCCGCTGCGAGCGCATCGATATCGCCCAGCGGAAAATAGTCGTTGCAATCCAGGTCCAGCTCCCGGTTGGCGACGATGTCACTCGCCAGTACCGGCAGACCGTAGGCCATCGCCTCGAGCAGTGCGATCGGCATGCCCTCATGGCTCGAAGGGAGCACGAAGAGCGCGGCATTGGCGAAAAGTTCCGCCAGCCTGTCACCCGATTGGAAGCCGGTGAGAACGACCCCAGGCACCTCGCGGGCGAGTGCCCTCACCTTCTCGACATAAGGCGTTTCGAACTCTGCACCGCCGGCGAGGACGAGCCGGGTATCGGTGAAACCGCACTTCGCGAAGGCCTGGATCAGGTCAAGCTGCCGCTTCTCAGGAACTATTCTCGCAGCGAGCAGAATGTAGCGCCGTCGCGCCAGGCCAAACTCCTGAAGGATTCCGGCGCTGCCAGTTGGGGGCGTGACCGTAACGCCATTGGGCACCAGCGACATCGACACGTGGTGTCGGGCACTCATTGTTTGAGCGATGTCTTTTGAGATGGCCACTCGCCCACTGGAAAACCGCATGCCGAGGAATTCGCCAAGCTTCAGAGTCCGCCTGGCAAAAGGGCCCCATTTTTGCCTGTCGTAGTCATAGCCGTGATGGGTAACGAGCACCCTTAATCCGAAGATTCTCGCAAGCGGCGTCAGAAGCGCCGGGCCGATGGCGTGTATGTGCAACACATCGGGGCGCCGCCACGCGGCAACACAGACGCCAAGGAACGTATGTACGATGGCTTCCAGCGCCATGCGGCGCGGCGCCCAAAGAGGAATGACCTGAACCCCGTTCCACACGTATGCGGCACCGCCCGCGAGATAACGGCGGCGCCCCAGGACCTCGACGTCCCAGCCATGGCCAACCAGCTTGCTGGCGAGCATTTCGACGTGTTTTTCCACGCCACCCTGCACATTCGGGATGCCGCGCAATCCCAGCATCATGACACGCTTGCGCTCGCCAGCTACGGTAACCGCTCCATCGTGCCCCGATAATCCGCGCTGATTTTGCGTCAGAACAATACTGCGCTGGGTTCCCCGCCCCGCGCCATCACTTCCTTCAGACAGGCTTGATTGCTCTGCCTCCTGTGAAATCGGCGATTGTTGCAGGTGACAATTTCGCGGGATCTCAGACTTCGTACTCATGCGCCCCCCGAGGATTGCCCGTTCCAGCCCCATCTACGCAAAAACATTTGGCAACTACGCAATAAATTCATTTCTTAAACAAATAGCCCAAAAGTCATACGGACCAGCATGAGAATACGGACATTGTGGCTTTGCGGTTAACGGCGATTGGCCGTCAACCGGCTCCGAGCGCAGCGTAGAGATCAAGCGTTCTGCTGCGATACGCGGCAGCTGAGAATTCGCTGGCAACCCAGCGCCGGCCCGAAGCTCCCATCACCGCACGCCCCGAGGCCGGGAGCGCTGCCATCCGCCCCAGCGTGCGCGCCAAATCGTCAGCGTCGCCGGATACGGCCGTTAATCCGGTCTCGCCTTCCCGGATCATCTCGGGAATGCCGCCAATCGAGGCTCCAATGATCGGCCGCCCCAGGGCATAGGCTTCGAGCACGCTGATCGGCGCGTTCTCGTACCATTCGGACGGCAGGACCAACGCACGCGACTCCCCGATCAAGCGGTGCAGATCGTGGCCCGACAGATATCCGGCAAAGCTGACATCGGCACCGGTCTCCTGGGCAAGCTGGCGCAAGGCCGCCTCCTCGGGACCGGTTCCTGCGATAACCAGTCGCTGGCGCGACGATGCGACGGCCCGTATCAGCGTCGCCAGTCCCTTCTCCGGTGCAAGCCGCCCCGCGAAGACGAAGTAATCGCCCTCTGTCCATCGATCGCGATAGTCATCAACATCGACGAAGTTCGGAATATGGACCATCTTCGCTCGGGGCCAGCCCCATTCGGCCAGCTTCTCCACGTAGAATTTACTCGGCACGACTATGCGGTCCACCATGTCCCGGTAGAGACCGAGCGTGCGATGCAGCAGGGTTTCGGCAAGGACAAGACTGCTCAAGGGCACGGACCCCTTGATGCAGCGGTGACGCAACACGTTGTAGATGCGCCCGCCGCGACAATCCTCGCAGACGGCACCGTCGCGCAACATCTTGTAGGAAGGACAGGCAAGTTTCAGGTCGTGCGCCGTCATGACCACCGGTATCCCGGCCGCCTTCAGGGTCGAGAAAATCGCTGGCGACAGATGATGGTAGACGTTGTGTGCATGGGCGATCGAGGGACGAACCTGTTCGATCAACCGGCCAATGTTACGCTGTGCCTCGTGTGAATAGATGACGCTCGCAGCCTGCACCACCTTGCGCAGCGCGCCCGTGCGGCGGCCGTATTCGATCTCGGATACGAAATAATCCGACCAGGGCGAAGGCTCATTGCTCTCGTGCTGCATCGCGAACGGCACGACGTCCCAGCCGATATCGGCGAACATCTTCATGTGATCGAAGAACACCGCCTCGGCACCGCCGCGCCGATAGAAGTAGTTGTTGATCGCCAGGAGCCTGTTGTTGTCGTTCTTCCGTTCGGACACGCCGCCTCCTACCAGCCAAGCCTGTCGAGGATCCGCTCGACCGGCAGGATCGTGCACCCCTTGGCGAGCGCGTATTGAACAAGGTGTTCGAATGTCTCTGGCGTGCAACCGTATGGCGTCGGCCGAGCGGCGATATCGTGGGTGAAGAACACGAGCCAGCCAGGCCGGTCGACCACATCGTCGATCCACCCGGTCAGCGCCCGCGCGTGCGCCTCTGGCTGCCGAATTTCCACGGCCTTGAGCAACAGCGGATCGACCGCGAGGCGATTGATGCACTCCCCAGCGGCGCGACAGGTACGATAGCGTTGGCGCAGTTTCCGTCGCGCCAGAGGCCAAGCGGCATTGTAAGGAAACGCAAAGTTCGTCGCCGCCGCGCCGACGCCGCTGCGTGTCAGGTAGTCAGCGTTGCGGTCGAGGTCCTGCGCAAGTCGGGCGCCACCCAGAAGCCGAATCTTGTTGTGAGAATAGGTATGGCAACCGATTTCGTGACCCCGGCTGGCAAGATCGGCACAGCCCTCGGGCGAGATCAGCGTACGGTCGGTCTCGACGCGCCCTGCCAGACCGCCGGCGATGTAGAACGTACCCCGCAGGCCGTGGTGCTCGAGGATCGCGGCACCGTTGTGAAGCGCGCTATCAGGCACGTCGTCGAAGGTGAAGGAGACGAGCGGCACGTCGGTCGTCACATTGCGCGGCTTTGAGGCGAACCGCCAGATAAGCCGATTGGCGACGCGATCCAGCAGAGCGTCGATGGTTTGCATGAGATCAGGCATACGCGGCTTCCGATTTTGTTTGCGGCGGCGCTACCAAAAGAACCGCGCGCGACTGAAGGTGCAGGCCGTAAATCGAAAAGAGGAAAGTGAACCACAGCAGGTTGCCGCTGTCGAAGAACAGACTTTCTAGACCCGCACTGAAGATCGTGTAGAGCCAGACCCGGATGAAAAGCCGGGTAAGATGTGAATGCTCTTCGGCGGGTGCGAGACGTGCGATGTTGCGCAAAGGCAAGATCAGCAACCAGATCACTGTCAGGAACAATCCAGGAAAGCCGGTCAACAGTGCGATGTCGAGATAGGCATTATGGCCGTTTGCGGCCGCAACGGCCCAGGTCTCGATCGAACCGCCGCTGTGAACGAGTTCGTCCGTCTGCCAGAAAGCCTTGAAGCCGTAGCCGGTGATCGGTCGTTCGGCGAGCGCCGAGAAAGCGAAACGCCAAATATCGGCCCGGTTGGTAAAAGTCGCATCGATCCCGAGTTCGGTGATGAAGTCGCTGAGTGGCCTGAAGACGGCGGAACCGACGGCAAAAAGATTGAAAAGCCCGACGCCGCAGATGACGATCGGGATGCGCAGGAAACGGAGCCACTCGAAGATCCAGGCGAGCAGAACGATCGCCGGCAACATGGCCGTTGAAGTCTTGCCGCCCGTATGAAGCAAAAAGTTGAAAGATAGAAGCACGATAACGATGCCCACCAGCCGCGACCAGGTGTTCATCACGAAAAAACCGAGGAAGGCCGCGACCACCATGGCCGCGGCGGCGCTGTTTTTATGGGGGAAATGGCCGCGCCAAAAGCCGGCATTCATCGGTTCACGCAGTTCCGAGGCCTGATGGATCGCCAGGTTCGGCTTGAAGACAATGCCATAGTAGGCGACCGCCAACATGAACAGGAGGCCTATGCCCAGCATCTTCGCGAAATGTCGTTCCGACGCTGGCAGCAACAAATAGACGCTGGCATTGATCGTAACCATTAGCGCCAGCACAGTGACTTTGATGCCGAGCATCGGATAGGCTGAGATCGCCGAAACGAAGAGGAACCAGGTGAACAGTATGATAAGCAGCGGCCGTGGGTGGAGGATGACGCTGCGCATCGGATGCGCAAGGCCATAGGCGAACGTCCCCGCGAAAAGGAGCACGGCCACGATTTGGTTCAGACGGTTGAAATTGCCAGCCGATGGGTCGAGCGCGGCCTCCCCGGTCAGGTCGACAAAGGGTGTCGTCGTTATCCAGAAAAACAGGAACATCGCCATGAAGAGCACAGTGCCGACGCGGGCGCGAAGCAAGTCTGCCGGGCTCTGCTCGATATAGACGGCGCTGCTCATGCGGTCCCTCTCAGACCGATGCGCGACGGCCGCCGCGTACTAAGCGCCACAGGCCAAGCGTCAGGGCCAAACCGACGCCAAGCACCAGGCCGAACATCGCGCCGCCCGCCAGCAGGACCATCGTATTTGGTGGCCAATTTCGCGAATTCGGCGGCAGAGCGCGCGAGATGACGCGGACATTGGTCGTGTCGATCTGCTGGCGCTCGGTGATCTGCTGGGCGCGCGCCAGGTACGTCTCGTAAAGGGCGGCCTTCGTTCTGGCATCCCTCTCGAGGGCGCGAAGCTGTACCTGAGCTTCATTGTCCGCGAAGACATTCGACTTCTCCTCGCTCGCCTTGGTACGCAAGGTGGCGAGCGCCTGCTGCTCGCGGTCCATGTCTTGCTTGGCCCGCTCGAGGATACGGCGTGCTTCGTCGGCCATGGCTGCTTCCAGCGCTGTTCTCGCGGAGCGGGCGTTGACGAGGCGCGGATGGCGTTCGCCATAGGTGCGCTGCATCGAGGCGATCTCCTGTTGCAGCACATTGTACTGCTCGCGCAGGTTCGTCATGTTGAGGGACTCGAACACCGTGGTGTTCGCGGTTCGACCTTGCAGGATCGCCTCATCCATCTGCGTGTAGCGCGTCCGCGCCTGGATGAAGCGTTGCTGGGCATCCAGGACCTGGGTGTTCAACTCGCTCGAGAGCTGATTGCTGACGAGCTGGCCATTGGCTGATTGGAGGCCGTTCGAGCGGCGGAAATCCTCGACGGCCCGTTCAGCGCGGGCAACGTTCTGGCGCAACTCGTCGAGGCGGGCGTTCAGGTTCTGGGCAACGCGCCCGGCACTCTCGGCTGCGGACTGAAAGAGTTCCTGTTCGAAGGCGTCGACGATCGCGTCGGACAGCGTCACGGCCTTTGCCGCGTCCTCGCTCCAGACCTGCATCACCACGACAAATGACCGCTCTTCGCGCCGCGCTTCGACGCGCTGCGAAAGCGCCCGCATGGCGGCAAGCTCATTGTCTGCCTTCTGCTCCGTTTTCGTCGAGAAGAGGCTCTTCAGCGCATCGAAGGCGGACGGCTTGACGAATTCCGGATCCTCGGTGAGGTGCAGTTGGTTGATCACGCGCGACAGCACGTTGCGCGACGTCAGGATCCGAAGCTTGCTTTCAACCTCCAGCAATTGCGCGTCGCGTTGGGGATTGGTCGTAAAGACGTCATCGCTGACAACGTTGAGATTGGAGGGATCGACGACTATGTCGGTATAGACGGCATATCGTGGCGTAGCCGTCACCTTGTAAGCGAGCGCGGCGACTACGCACAGGATCACGGCCACGACGATCCAGACAAGGCCGTCGCGCAGCCAGCCGATGATATCGTTGATGTCAATCTTGCTGAGGTCGCTCAGTCGAGGAAAATAGTTGGGTCGAAGCGGCTGTGGCCGGGAGCGAACGGTGTCGTCCGTCTGAGGTGTAGGTGCTTTCGGAAGTTCGTTCGATCTTCGGCCGGGCGGTGCTATCTCCGAGGTATGAACGGCTTGCCCCTCATCAGGCGGCAGCAAATCGAGTAGGGAGCCTTTGCCCGCTGGCGTATGCCGATAGTGCACCGGCTGGCCGGGCCACTGTTCTCCGGCCTCGTCCCGTCTATACATAACCGCCCCTCACGCACGCCCGTCAAAGCGCGAAGGTTGAGACCTCCCAACCGCTTCCGTCGAAGAATTAGTATTGTACGGTGAACATTCCGTTAAACGGCAGGTTGGCTGCTTAACACCGGGCATCGGAAATCCCGGCCGGTCTAGCGGTCTGGATGTTCTCGACCTCAACTTTCATGTGCCATCCGCGTCGGAAACGGCACGTTGCCTGCCCGTTCCCTATCGCGTTTCACGAAACGCAGGAAAACGCTCCAGGAAACGATCACCATCGCAATTTCGATGACATAGAAGGAGATGAATGTCCCGTTCGGTGGTGCATACCAAGTGGCCCAGGCCGTCAGCGCAGCGCCGAACACGCTGCCAAGCCCCATCACCGAGGCACGGACCGGATGATGGCCGGACGCACCGAGAGCTTCCATCGCCACGGACCAGATGGCGATCGGCACCACCACCCAGCACAGAATGCGGGCGAACGAAACCAGCGAAACGTAATCTTTGCCGAAGAGATAGGGCAGGACTGGTGCCAGCACGAAGACGGCGACGGCCGCGGCGATGCTGATTGATGTGGCGGCAAAGAGCACCTTGCAGACCCGTTCGAACGCATGATGCAGACCGGCGACGGTCGCCTTGGCCGAGCCAGGATAAATCAACCGGTTGAGCGCCTCGACCGACAGATAGCTGCTCTCCAGCATCCTTCGGGCAACACTGTAGCTCGACATCACCTCAGCGCTCGCCACCAGATTCAACACCAGCAGGTCGGCATTCTGCCGGGCGGCGCCCAGGATGAACGGCACGCTGAAATAGAGCCCCAGAGGCAACTCCTCTCGAACGATGCCGTAACTTGGACGGCCCAGCCCCTTGAGCGTCCGCCAACAGCCGATTGCGACGAGCACGTGGCACACGAACTGCCACACCGCCCAGGACGCCACCGTCGCCACCCCGAAGGCGATACAGGCAAGCGCCGCAGCGATTGTTCGGGCCACGGCAAAGCCGACGACAACCTTGTTTGCGGAGGCAAAATTGGAATGAGCGAGGAATATCTGCTCCGTCAGCACGATGATCCTGACGAAGATGATGTTGGTGGCGAGCATCAGCGTGATCACCGCGACATTGGTCGCCGGATCGGATGACAGCGTGAAGAAGAATGGCAGTACCGCAGCCCCGAGCAGAAGCAGGACCACCCCGCTTGCGGCGGTTAGAAGGATATTGTGCCCGAGCATGCGCGGATACATGGTGCGATCACGCGCGACGCGCCGTACCAGGCATTCCATCGCGCCAAGACCGCAAAGGTGAACGGCAATATTGGCGACGGCGGTGATCGCGATGAACGCGCTGAATTCATGGACGCCGAGCCAGCGCGCGAGGATCGCAAAGGTCAGAAGCTGGGCGGCCGATGCGATGACCAAGCTGCCGCCAGATGCGGCATAGGACATGATCATCGACAGGAACGGTCTGTGCGCGCGTTCCTTTACACCTTCCCCAGTCATTGCGATCTGCCTTTGACACCAACCCGCGGTTTGTTGCGCACGAGCGCACTCAACAGAATTGAGCAACCGCCTCTGATCGTCGCGTTAGGTAGCATGCAGAAATGATTGGGGGGTTAATGAGGCGCCAGAACCGTATTTCAGCTTCCGTTTACCGGATTGCAGTAGTGTCCAATACTGTGCACCTGCAGGATTGTGCAGGAACATTGAGCGCAGGAAATGAAGGAGCGGTTGTGCCGCAAAACAGTTATCTCGACGGCATACCCGCCGACGGCCAGCCTCTTCGTCTGCATCGTTTCATGGGCGTTGAGCTCGAACTGACGGCCGATGTCCTGGTTCCACGAGAAGAGACCGAGCTCCTCGGAAGAAAGGCAGTCGCAATCCTTGAGCAAAGCGCAGCCGCGGCGACGGTCATCGACATGTGCTGCGGCTCAGGCAATCTCGCCCTCGGTATCGCAAACGCGATCCCGTCTGCCCGAGTGTGGGGTGCGGACCTGACGGACAGCACCGTCGCGCTCGCCAGCCGCAACGTTGCCCGGCTTGGTGTCGGCGCCCGCGTGTCCATCCGGCAAGGCGACTTGTTTGCCGCGTTCGAAGGCGACAATCTTGAGGGCGCGGTCGACATGATCGTCTGCAATCCCCCCTATATTTCGACATCCCGGCTCGAGGGCGACAGCGCCCACCTCCTCGAGAACGAGCCGCGGGAAGCCTTCGACGGCGGTCCGTACGGCATTTCTATCCATCAACGGCTGATCCGGGATGCGCTCCCATTCCTGAAACCCGGTGGCTGGTTGCTCTTCGAATTCGGTGAGGGCCAGGATCGGCAGGCGGCAGCACTTCTTTCTCGTGCGAAAGCCTATGAGCCGGTGACTTTCGCGACAGATCGCGACGGCAAGCCACGGGTCGCCATCGTCAAGACACACAACTCGGTGCCAACCGAGGTCCGAGACCGGCCCAGATGAGCCAGGTCCGTTTGCTAGAAAGCGCCGACATTCCAGCCATCGCCGGAATGTTCCAGCGTGTGTTTCGCAACGATCGCGCCGCGCCACCGACGGCCCTCGTCGACTATATGCGGCAGCACTACCTTGAGGCGCCGGGTTGCGATCCTGAGATCCGCCCTCTCGTGCATGTGAACGGCGAAGGCCGCATTTCCGGCTTTGTTGGCGTCAATGCGCTGCCGATGGTCCACAATGGCCGACGGCTGCGAGCTGCGATCTGCGGCTCATTCATGGTGGAAGAACGCGAAAGCGATCCTTTGGCCGGCGCGCGTATCCTGAAGGCCTTTCTCGCCGGGCCGCAGGATCTCTCCTTCAGCGAGACCGCAAGCGAAGTCTCGATGCAGATGTGGACGCGGCTTCGCGGCGTCGTCTTGCCGCAATACAGTCTCGATTGGGTGCGCGTCATCCGTCCTGCGGCATTCAGCCTGAGCGTCGCCTCGAACCGAATCAGGTCAGCGCGGCTTGCGGCTCCCTTCGCACGCGCGCTGGACACCTTCTACCGCAAGCGGATGAGTCGCGGCGAGCAGCGCTGGTCTGCGGTACCTGAGGCCGGTGCCGGCCAATCTGGCTTCCAGGTGGCTGAAACCGATCGCAGTGGATTCGCGGCCGTGGTGGACCGCCTCATGATGCAGTTTCCGCTCCGCCCTGAGTGGGCCGAAGGGCAGCTCGATCACATCCTGACCGACGCTGAGCAAAAGCCTGATGAGGGTGAACTTGTCTACGCGTCCGTTTCGGCGCGCACGGGCACCCTTGTCGGTGCATTCGCATACTATGCCAAGGCTGGCGAGATCGGGCGGGTGCTACAAATCTTGCCGCTCCCGGGCCAGGCCGGCCCGGTCATCGACTGCCTGATCGATCACGCCTGCAAGCGCGGACTTTCAGGCCTGCGCGGGCGCACGCAGCCGGCGCTTCTAGAGGCCATGCTCGGGCGCCGCATCGCCTTCGTCCACGTAGCCTCGACTGTAATCCATTCCCGCGATCAAACGATCGTCCAGGCCTGTCGTGATGGCCAGGGCTTCTTCAACGGCATCGCCGGAGAGCACTGGAGCCGGCTGATCGGGGGGCGCTTCAAGTGAAGCGCCGCCACACCACCGGCTACGGCCGCGCTTAGCGTCAATCTCCGATTTCCTGCACCGGCCGCACGACCTGAGGGCCAAGATGCAGATAGCGCGTCGCCTTGCGTTTTGCGGCGATATCCGCCCACACCCGTTCGACCTGTACGATCGTCAGGCCCGCCGCCTTGGCGACGGCATCGATCGCGATGCCGTTGTTGAGCCCGTAGAGGCAGAGGTCCATACGGTCATAGGGCAGCGAGAAATAGAATTCTTCCTGCGTCTGCTCCAGCGAATAGGTGTCGGTCGTCGGCGGCCGGCGACGGATTTCCTCGGGGATGCCGAGATAGGCGGCAAGCGCATATACCTGTGACTTGTAGAGATGTGCGATCGGTTTGACGTCGGCAGCTCCGTCGCCATTCTTGACGAAGAAACCCTGGTCGTATTCCAGCCGGTTCGGCGTGCCGAGCACGGCAAAATTCAACCGGTCGGCGTGATAATATTCGACCTGCTTGCGCGTGCGTTGCTTCATGTTCGTGGCTGCGACGACACCAAGATAGACCGAGGGCGGCATGCGATGTTTCGTCTGCTCGCCGTCCGGGCTCTGCACCACGAGCGACGAGATATTGTAGCCCCCACTTTCGAGCGCGTTGGAGATGACGATCTTGGAGGCCCATCCTTCGCCATATTCGGGAACAAGCTCGCGAATGAACGTGTCGCGACGCTCATAGCAGCCCATCGCCTGCAAAGTCGGTCCGATATCCTCGACGATCGCTTCCACGCCAAAGGTTTCGGCAACCAGCCGGCCGAAGCGGAGGCTATCCGGATCGGAATCGTTTTCCGGCATGAACAGGCAGAAGACGTTCTTGGCGCCTACCGCCCGCACCGCAAGCGCAACGCAGACGCTGGAATCGATGCCGCCGGAAAGGCCAAGCACCAGGCCGCGCTTCTTCATCGCGCGCAACTGCTCGCGCAGGCCGGCGACTATGCGATCGGTCTCCGCCGCATGGTCGATAGTCAACGTCTCAGCCGAAAACGGGTTTTCGCTCTGCATCAGTCGGGCGTTCATTGTGCGGGCTCCATCGTCTCGGCTGCCAGCCGTCTGCTGACCTTACCTGTGTCCGTCTTCGGAAGTTCTGTGCGGAATTCGACGATCTTCGGCACCATGAAATCTTCGAGATGGCGGGTGCAGTGGCGAATGATATCCTTGTCGCTCAAGGACGGATCAGAACGCACGATCAGCGCTGCAATCGCATGGCCAAGCACAGGATCCGGCATGCCGATGACCACGGCTTCGGCGATGCCGGGATGTCCATGCAGAACGGTCTCGACCTCTTTCGGCGCGACCTTCTCGCCACGCGTCTTGATGATATCGTCCTTGCGGCCGACAAAATAGAGGAAGCCGTCCTCGTCCGTCTGGAACAGGTCGCCGGTATGGAGCACCTTCTCCCATGGGTTCGGCCCCGGCCTGAGCATGCGCTCGGTCGCAGCATCATTGCGCCAATAGCCTTGCATGACGTGCGGGCCGCGAATGACGAGTTCGCCGGCAACACCTGGCGGCACACGGTTGCCCTCATCGTCGACGACAAAAGCTTCGGTGTTCGGGATGGCGATGCCGACGGAGCCCGGCCGGCGGTCGAGTTCCTCCGGCGGCAGATAGGTGCAACGCTTGCACTCCGTCAGGCCGTACATCGAATAGAGCCGGGCGCTCGGGAAAAGCTCTCGCAGGCGTGCGATATGGGGCGGAGGCAGAGCGGCGGCGGTATTGGAGATGTAGCGTAGGCTCGGCAGGAAACCCGGTTCCAGGGTGCGCATCTGCAGGATCATCGCCGCCATCGTCGGCACGAGCGGAAAGCCGGTAACGCCCTCCTCGCGGATACGGTCGAAGACCGCTTGCGGGAATGCGAAGGACCTCTCAAGCACCAGCGTCGCGCCAAGCCGGATCGTCATCAGCAGTTGATAAAGACCGTAGTCAAAGGCGAGCGGCAATACATTGAGAATGATATCGTCCGGCTCGTTGCGCAGATAGGTGGTGATCGACTCCGATGCCGCATCGATATTGCGGTGGGTCATCATCACGCCTTTCGGCCGTCCCGTCGAACCCGAGGTATAGATAAGCATCGCCAGATCGATATCGATGCCGCCATGCGGCACCCGCGTGCGCTCCGCCGACAGGCAGTCGTCGAAAGACGTCGCGCCGTCCGGCGTGTGGCCGTCGGGCGCAGCCGTGCATGCGACGAAAAGATCCGCCTTGCCGCACTGCGTCTGCGCTTCCGTCACGATCGGCAACAGCTTCGCCTGGGTAAGGATCGCGGCCGCCTCGCAGTCGGCAATGATGTAGGCGAGCTTATCCGCCTTCGTCGAGGCGTTGATCGGGCTGAAAGTCGCGCCCGCCTTCAGGATGGCGAAGATCGAGACCGCCGCCTCCCAGCAATTGTCCATGAAGACCAGGACGCGATCATTGCGCTTGACGCCCGCCTGGGCGAGAGCAACAGCCAGGCGGCTCGACAGATCATCGAGCTCGTCATAGCACAGGCGCCTGCGATTGGTGATCAGCGCCGTTTTGGCCGCATGCCCTGCGGCTTTGTCGATAAGGAATTGCTCAAACCGCATGAAATGCTGCCTCGCGTCTTGTTAGGCCGCGACCGACGCTCCGACTCTTGCCTCGATGAAAGTCGAAATTCGCGCGAGCGAATCCAGGTTCGCAGGGACGATGTCGGAGTCGGCCATGGTGATGCCGAACTGGTCCTCGATGAAGGCCACGAGTTCGAGAACGCCGGTGGAGTCGATGATGTCGTTCTCGATCAGTGACGCCGTGTCGGCGAGGTCGTAGGACGTGTCGCCGAACAGGAAGTTCTCGACGACAAAGGCCCTGACCTTGTCCTTGATCGTTTGCGTCATGTCATTTCCTTTCCTAGTTGGCTTCAGGCCGCCTGTGCGGCTCGAGTGCTGGTGCCGGTGAAGGTCTGCAGCCAAAGCTGCGTCGAGAGGATGCCGACAAAGGCGGCGTTGTCGCGGAACCCGGTGACCGACTGCGCCTGGCACTTGTCGTAGAGTTTCGTCACGGCCTTGGCATTGAACAGGCCTCTGTTGCCGATGCTCGTCTCGCTCATGGCGTCGCGGACGTAATCGAGTTCGCCGACGCCCGTGAAGGAGCGACTGTCGGGCGCGCGGTAGGGCTGCTTGGTGCGCCGGCCGATCGTCGGCGGGAGCAGGTCTTTCGTCGCTTCGCGCAGAATGTGTTTTTCCACCAGGCCCTTGAGCTTCATTTCCGGCGGCAGGCGGGTAGCGAACTCGACGAGACGATGGTCGAGGAACGGGAAGCGCCCCTCGATACCGTGTGCCATGGCCATGCGATCGCCCTGGCTGGAGAGGATGTAGCCGGGCAGCAGAAAGCGGCTTTCAAGATACTGGGCCTGGTGCAGCGGATGCCAGCGACCGAAGGCTTCGGGAAGCCGGCTGGCCAGATCCTCCGCCGCATCGTAGTCCTTCACGGCGGCGCGCAGGTCGGCGGAGAAGAAGATCTTCGTTGCCGCCGTGCTCTTGAACCGCGGGCGATGCGAGAACAGCGGATCGTCGAGCGGCATGTCGCCTGCACCGAAAAACGCAGCGAGATATTCCGCCGACTGTTGCTGCAGCCCCGGCAGGTAGGGATAAAGCTTGCGAAACAGGTGCGGACGCAGGCGAGATCCGGGCTGTCTGCCGCAGAAGCGGCGCACTCGCGCCTCCTTGAAGATATCATAGCCGGCGAAGACTTCGTCGGCGCCCTCGCCCGTCAGGACGACCTTCAGACCCTTTTCCCGGACGAGGCCAGAAAGCTGATACAACGGCGCCGGGGCCGTCCGGATGATCGGCCGCTCCGTGAAGCGGATAACCTCCGGAAAGGTCCTGGCAATGTCCCCCGCATGACAGGCGACTGCACTATGATGCGTTCCGAGCGCGCTGGCCATTTCCAGCTGGAAGGCGCTCTCGTCATGCTCCGCACTGTCGAAGGTGACGGAAAAAGTCCGCAGGCCCTGTGGCGCCATGCCGGCGGCTAGTGCCGAGATGATAGAGGAGTCGAGCCCCCCGGAAAGATAGGAACCGACAGGCACGTCGGCACGCATGCGGATGCGGGTGGCGTCCGTAAGAAGGGCGTGCAACGCCTCGGCAGCGCTGCTCTCGTCCGTGAACTGGGATGGCGCGTCCCGTTCCGGATAGTCGAGCTGCCAATAGGAGCGGATCGAGACCTTCCCCTTTTCGGCGATCATAAAATGGGCCGGCTCGAGCTCGTGAATATCTCGGAAGCCCGTCCGCGGTGCTATCGGAGCCCAGAGCGTGAAGATCTGGTCGAGCGCGACCGGATCGAGCTCCGCGCAAACGCCGGGCACTTGAAGCAACGCCTTGATTTCGGAAGCGAAATAGAGCGTTCCGCCATGTGTCGTATAGAACAGCGGGCGCACGCCCATGCGGTCACGCGCCAACATCATCCGCTGGCGGCGCCGATCCCAGATGGCGAAGGAGAAGTCGCCGTTGAGAACCGACAGGCAATCCTCGCCCATCACGTCGTAAAGGTGCAGAATGACCTCGGTGTCGCTGGAGGTGCGCAACCGCCGTCCCTTGTCACGCAGTCCCTCGCGCAGTTCGACATAGTTGAAGATCTCACCGTTGAAGGCAATCGTCAGGTCGCCCGTCTCATCCGACATCGGCTGCTGGCCGTCCCCGAGCCCGACGATCGACAGGCGCGCATGGCCAAGACCCGCTTCTGGGGCGACGAAAGTGCCGTTCTCGTCCGGCCCGCGATGAGCGATTGCGGCGATCATCCTTTCAAGAAGGGGCTCCGCGTTGGGGACTGACCCGAAATAGCCGCCGAAACCGCACATACTCAGATACTTTCACACCGAACGATCATTTCCGGAGCATAGATGGCATGACGGAATCATTGGTTAATCGTCGAACTTTTCTGGCTGTATGGTAAATGCCAAGGTTGGACCGTCACGGGGCCGGCGAAGAGACTGGCGGTATGGGGCGAGGCGGTCGCTCCCGCCATTCATTTGAAGGAGGCTGACGTGCGGATCAACGTATCACGAAGCGCGCCGTTGCCACGATTTGCATCATCGTCGACGCTGGCTGCACGACGAGTGTTGAAGAGTAGCTTTTCATGTCGCGAACGCTGATCATCATCGGCCTTGTCATCGTCGCGGTCGGCATTCTGTGGCCCTGGCTGTCGCTTCTTGGTCTGGGGCGATTGCCGGGCGACATTGTCATCCGGCGCGAAAACATCACCTTCTACGCTCCAATCGCTACAGGGCTGCTGATCAGCATGGCGCTGTCGCTTATCCTGTGGCTCATCAATCGGTAGGAGCTTTGACAAGGGCGTGATCTGTCCCTGAAATCACGCCAGCTTGAATTCCTCGGCGGGAGGCCGGAATCAGGCCGCTGCGCCGGTAAAGGCCTGCCAATCGGCAATCGCCCCATGCAAATAAACGGGAGAGCCCTGTCCCCCCGGATCCTGCCCGAAAACCAGAGCGGCGCGCGATCAGCGCCGCTCCGTTCCGTCCAGTCCGATCGGATCAGCGCGCGCCCCAGGTATCCGTCAGACGATAGCCCTCGGGCCACGGATCCGACGGGTCGAGCATGTGCTGATGCGTGCCGGTGATCCAGGCACGGCCCGAAATTTCCGGTAGGATCGCGGGGCGGCCACCGACCTCGGTCGTGCCGGTGATGCGGCCCGTGAAGGTCGAACCGATCACCGAAACGGCCGTCAAATTATCCTCCAGGCCCATCTGGCCACGGGCGTGCAGCACGGCCATCCGCGCCGACAGCGCCGTGCCGGTGGGCGAGCGGTCGACCTTGCCGGGCTGGATTGCCACGGCAGCACCAGCACGCAGGCCTTCGGCCGTGCGGTCGACGGGGCCAGCGAAGAGGCAGAAGGAGAAATGCTTCCAGTCCGGGTTTTCCGGGTGGTGGAAGCCGAGCGCGGCGTTGGCCGCATTGGTGATCTTCACGCCCAGGCGCGCAATGTCATGCGCCTCGTCGGACTTAAGGCTGAAGCCCATCGCAGTCGCATCGACGATGACGAAGCTGTCGCCGCCATAGGCCGTGTCGACCGTCAGCGTGCCCAGCCCCTCGACTTCCAGCTTTGCATCCAGCCGGTCCGCGAAGCTCGGCAGGTTGCGCACGTAGATGCGTTCTGCCTTGCCGTTCCGGCACTCTGCCCGCACGCGGACGAGACCGCCCGGGGCTTCGAGGGTGATTTCGGTCACCGGCTCCTGCATCGGCAGAATGCCGCTGTCGAGCAGAACCGTGGACACGCAGATCGAGTTGGAGCCCGACATGGGCGGGGTGTCTTCCGGCTCCATGATGATGAAGGCCGCATCCGCCTCCGGGTGTTTTGGCGGCACCAGCAGATTGACATGGCGGAACACGCCGCCGCGCGGCTCGTTCAGCACGAAGTTGCGCAAGGTGTTGTCACGGGCGATCCAGCGGCTTTGCTCCCAGATCGTATCGCCCGGCGGGGGCGTGACGCCGCCAACGATCACATCGCCCACCTCGCCTTCGGCGTGGGCGGAGATCACGTGAATGGTTTTCGTGCTGCGCATGGTTGCTCCTCCTCAGAGCATTTTGCAAAACAATAACTTGGATGGAGATGGCGACTCGGAGAGACGTCATCTCGATTTAGGAAAGCCAGTCCGGCAGGCGCTCGGGAACATGCCCGGTGAGCGCGGCGGTCACGCAATCGGCCAGGTTGCCGAAGCGCACCGCACGGCCCGAGAGACCGGGACCGTAATGGGCGTATTTGCCGGAATTCGTCATCAGCGCGCGGGTCCGGGTCGGGAACACCGGCTCGGAGATCGAGCACCAGCACAGGTCTGGCAGCACCTGCACGCCGCTCTCTTCCAGCCGCGCAAGCGTGCCGTCGGACCGCGCGTCGGCGATGACCTGATTGCCGGCAGTGACGATAACCGACACGCCGGGATTGCGCTTGCGGCCGCCAAGCGCCTCGGCAAGCATCCGGCATTCGTCGAGCGACGCGTGCGGGCTGCCGATGGCGACGAGTTCCACCTGCTCCGGTCCTGCATTCAGGACCTTCCACGCCGCAGCCATATCGGCCCGGGTGATGACGACGGTGTCGGCGTTCTCCGCCGCCGCGCCGTCGGCCTCTGGCGTCACGCCTTCCACATGCAGCATCGGCGCTGCGGAAGTGGTGCCGAATGCCGCGCAGAGCGCCTTGAGATCATCACGCGAGGGCTGAGTATCGCCAAGACCGCGCAGGAGCGGAATGCGGTCGGGCGCAGCACGGCCAGCGAGATAGCCGATCAGCGGCCAGAAGGCATCGTCCACGTTGGCGGGCAATTCCACGTCGATGACGCGCCGGGCTTTACGATGGATGTCGAGATAAACACCGGACAGGGGCGCGCGCCCCGTCAGCGCGATGCAGAGATCAAGGAAATCCGGATGCTTTGCCGTCCGCGCCCCGAGCACGGTGTTGGCAAAGATCACGGCGTTGGATTCCGCCCAGGCGATCTGCTCGCCGGCACGCGGCGCGCTGTCGAGCAGATAGGGCGAACAGGTGAATGTCGGCCGGCAGCCCATGCGGACATAGGCATCGGCAAGGCGCGCCGCCGGGTCGCCGAACGAGTCCGGCACGCCCTGCGCCTGCCAGTTGGCGCGATCGACGGAAATAGCATTCATCGTCGTCGGCACGCGGACGCGTGCGCCCATCTCGGCCATCTTTTCGGCAAAGGTCAGGTTTGCGGGACTGGCATAGATGCAGCCGTCGATATGAGCCTGCGTCACGTCCACGAGACCCCGCGCGCCCTGCTGCGCGGCCATGGCGCAGATGATGCGCATGGCCTGCTGCACGGCCACGCCATCGCGACCTTCGAGCATGGCATGGTCGGCCTCGGTCAGCTCAAGCGCCGACGTCGCCGGCGGGCTGACGGCCAGCGTCAGGCCATCGGCCTCGATCGCCGTATCGGTGATCCGCGCCGACTTCGCACGCGAGAGCGCCGCAAAAGCTCCGGGGGCGAGGCGCAGAACCGGCAGCGGCTTGCCGAACAGCTCGGATGCAATCAGCGCGCCGAGCGTCAGCACATCCTCGGCTTCGGAAAACACCAGCGCCGCGGGCGCGCGCCCGGTCAGCACGAGGTCCAGAAGCACGCCTGATCCGGTGCAGGAGCCACGGCTCGACGGCATCATCAGGATGCTGCCGGTGAGGCAGGTCCCGTGCAGCGGGTGGTGCACGTCGATTACGCACCCGGTGGCGGGGTTGACCCCGCCCCAGAAGCTCAGCGCTTCCTCGGCGACGATGATGGGACCGTTGGCGGTGCTCCCAAGGATACTGCGCGCAGGCACTGCGTGGCTCATTTCACCACGAAGCCGTGCGCGAAGGGATCGCGGTCGTCGATGAAGATCGTGTTGATGCCGGTCTGCTGCGCCCAGCCAGCGATGGAGGGAATGATCGCATCGCGATCGGCGACCTTCGTTGCCGCCTCGACCCGGCCCTTGAACAGCGAGCCGATGATCGATTCATGGACGAATTCGTCGCCGACCTTCAGCTTGCCCTTGGCGGCAAGCTGGGCCATGCGGGCCGAAGTGCCGGTGCCGCAGGGCGAGCGGTCGATGGCCTTCTCGCCATAGAACACCGCGTTGCGGGCATGCGCGCCGGGCTGGGTGGGCTTGCCGGTCCACTCGATGTGGCTGAGGCCCTGAATCTGCGGATGCTCGGGGTGGACGAATTCGTATTTGGCGTTGAGCGCGGCGCGCAGCTTCGGGCTCCAGCCCACCAGTTCGCCGGCGGTGTGGTCGGCCATATCGCGGAAATTCTTCTGCGGCTCGACGATGGCGTAGAAGTTGCCGCCATAGGCGACGTCAACGACGATCTCGCCCAGGCCCTCGACCTCGGCCGTCAGTCCCTCGGCATAGAGGAAGCCGGGCACGTTGGTGAGGCGCACTTCGTCGACGTAACGGCCTTCCTGGCGGTAGGTGATGTCGACCTTGCCGGCGGGCGTGTCGATCGACAGCTTGCCGGGCTCGCGCGGCGTGATCAGGCCGTTCTCGATGGCCATCGTGATCGTGCCGATGGTACCGTGGCCGCACATCGGCAGGCAGCCCGAGGTCTCGATGAACAGCACCGCCACGTCGCAATCAGGCCGCGTCGGCGGATAGAGGATCGAGCCCGACATCATGTCGTGGCCGCGCGGCTCGAACATCAGGCCGGTGCGGATCCAGTCGAACTCGCGCAGGAAATGTGCGCGCTTTTCCAGCATGTTCGCGCCTTCGAGGCGCGGGCCGCCGCCCGAAACGAGGCGGACGGGATTTCCGCAAGTATGCCCGTCAATGCAAGAGAAAGTATGGTTGGCCATGGCCGAGACCCCTGTCAGAATCTTTGAGGCGAGAAAGAAGTAATGTCGATGGCGGACGCCTTGCCGGTCAAGAGATCGGCGACGATCCGGGCGGTGCCCGCCGATTGGGTCAGGCCAAGATGGCCATGGCCGAATGCGTAGATGACGCGCTGGGTAGCGCGGGCCGCGCCGATGGCAGGCAGGCTGTCGGGCAGCGACGGACGGAAGCCCATCCACTGCACCCCGCCGCCCGGCTTGAGCCCTGGCAGGAAGGCCTGCGCCTTCTTCAGCATCGCCTCGGAACGCCGGAAATTCGGCGGCAGCTTGAGCCCTCCGAGTTCCACCGCGCCGCCGACGCGAATGCCGGTCGACAGGCGTGAGATGACAAAGCCATGACCGCCGAAGGTGACCTGGGTGCGCAGATCGAATGCGTCGGAGGGAAGCGTGGTATTGTAGCCGCGCTCGGTTTCCAGCGGGATACTCTCGCCGATGGTCCGGGCAATCCGGTGCGAGAAGGCACCTGCCGAGAGCACCACCTTCGCAGCGCGCCGCACGCCGCCATCGGCGGTCAGCACTTCCACCCCGCCGTCTACCGGACGCAGCGCGGTCACCTCGGCGCGCTCGATCGGCCCTTGTTTTGAACGGAAGTGGTCGGCCAAGGCGATCGTATAGAGCTTGGGGTCGGCGATGGAGTACCAGCCGGGCGTGAACGTGCCATGGGTGAAGCGCGGCGCAAGACCAGGCTGGATCTCGGCCATCTCGGTTGCGTTGAGGTGACGAAACTCGATCCCGTGCTCCTCCCGCGCCTTCCAGCCGGGAAGCGAAGCCTTGAGCTCCGCTTCGCCCTCATAGACCTGAAGATTGCCTTCCTTGCGCAGCATCGACAGCGTGCCGCTCTGCTGCAGGAATGGCTCGAGCTCCGCCTTCGACAAATCCATCAGCGCAGTCTGCGCTGTCGTGGAATGCGCCACGCGCTTCGGCGAGCAGGCGCGCCAGAAGCGGAACATCCAGGGTGCGATCTGCACGGCATAGGCCGGCGGCACGGCCAGCGGGCCGAGCGGATCGAGCAGCCATTTGGGCGCCTTCTTCAGGATGCCCGGCGAGGCCAGCGGCAGGATATCGGTGAAGGCAAAGGCTCCGGCATTACCGGCCGACGCGCCGGCGGCAGGTCCCTCGCGATCCAGAACGGTGACCGAAAGCCCCCGCGCCTGTGCGGCAATCGCCGCCGAGAGCCCGACGACCCCTGCCCCGACAACGATGACGTCGGCCTGCGCCTGCTCTTTCATCATGCCCTCAATGCGTTGCGGCCAGAAACTTCTTGGTCTCGGCGTGCTCCGGCGCGTCGAACAGCTGTTCCGGCGCCGCGATTTCGGCCATGACACCCTGATGGAAGAAGGCCACGCGGTCGGAGACCTCGCGGGCGAACTTCATTTCGTGGGTCACGCAGATCATGGTCATGCCCTCGGAAGCGAGCATACGAAGGGTATCCAATACCTCACCCACCAGCATGGGGTCGAGTGCCGAGGTCACCTCGTCGAACAGCATGTATTCTGGCGACATGGCGAGCGCACGCGCAATGGCCATGCGCTGCTGCTGGCCGCCCGACATGCGGTTGGGATAGACCGACAGCTTCTCGCCCAGCCCGACATGGGTCAGCTGCTTCACCGCGATCTCCTCGGCCTTCTGCTTCGACATGCCGAGCACCTTGCGAGGCGCGAGCATGACGTTCTCCAGCACGGTCAGATGCGGGAAGGCATTCCACTGCTGGAAAACGATGCCCACCTTCTGGCGCAGCTTGTTGAGGTCGGTGCTCTTGGCGTGCACATCGGTGCCGTCGATCACGACCTTGCCCGAAGCGATAGGCTCCAGGCCGTTGATGCAGGTGAGCAGCGTCGACTTGCCCGAGCCGGAACCGCCGATGACGGTGACGACCTCGCCCTTCTTGACGGTGAGATTGATGCCCTTCAGGACCTCAAGCGAGCCGAAGGATTTGCGGACGTTTTCAATCTCAATCATTGGGGGACCACCGTTTTTCGAGATACCCGCCAAGTCGGGCGATGGGAAGGCTGATGATGAAGTAGATGGCGCCGCAGATCAGCAGGATGAACAGCGGCTCCTGCAGGCGGGTGACGAGGATCTGCGAGGCGCGCAGGAGCTCGATCAGTCCGAGCCAGAGCACCAGCGCGGAGTCCTTCATGACGCCGAGCGTCAGGCCAATCCAGGTAGGCAGCGAAACGCGGATGGCGAGCGGCGCCACGATGTAGCGCATGTCCTGGAACCAGCTCATGCCGAGCGAGCGGGCGGCGCGGCGGGTGGTCGTCGGCACGGAGTCGATGCCGCCGCGCACGATCTCGGTGCAATAGGCCGCGGTATAGAGCGACAGCACCACGCAGGAGGTCGTGAACGGAGGCCAGCCCAGCTTCATGATCGACTGCAGAGCGTTGCCCAGCACGAGCTGGATCAGAAGCGGCACCGAGCGGAATACGTCGAGCACGAAGGTCAGCGGCGCGGCCCAATAGGGGCCGAGTTGGGAGCGGATCACGCCGAACAGAATGCCGAGCACTGTGCCGGCGGCGACAGACACGGCGGTGACGGCAAGCGTCATCCCCGCGCCATGCGCAAGGAAGACGAGATCGCTCCAGGAGAGGGCAGTGTTGAACATCTCTCTCACCTCTCTCAGTAGCGGAACATGCGCGAGGCGAAGGCCCGGGCGGCCAGCGTGACGGCCTTGGCGATGACGTAGTAGATCACTGCGGCGATCGCGAAGAACTCGAAGGTGCGGAAGGAGCGGGCATTCAGCTCCTGCGTGATGCCGGCGAGGTCGGTGTTCATGCCGACGGTGACGCCAAGCGAGGTCATCAGGATTGCCCAAACCATCTGGTTGGTGACCGGAAGGAAGGCAACGCGCAGCATCTGCGGCATGACGATCAGCCGGAAAGCCTGCAGCGAAGTCATGCCAAGCGACCGGCCCGCCCGCGCCTGCGTATCTGGAATTGCCTTGAGCGCGCCACGGAAGTTCTCGGCCAGATAGCCTGCATTGTTGAATGCGATACCCACCAGAAGCGAGGTAAAGGGGCTCAGGTGGATGCCGAAATTGCCGAGCCCGAAATGGGCCATGTAGATCTGGAACAGCGCGGGTGTGTTGCGCGCCACTTCGATCCAGGCGGTGGCGAAGCCGCCGAGGATGCGGCTGCCGGACAGCCGGAACAGGGTCAGGGCAATGGCCACAGCCAGCCCGATTGCCATGGACAGAAGCGCGATCTGCAGCGTGACCAACGCGCCATCGAGCATCTGAGGCAATGCCTTGAACGCCTGGTTCCAATGGAAGGTGTAGTGGAACATTACCGTCTCACATTGGGAAGGATAAACGGCGCGAGGTGTGTTTGCCTCGCGCCGCCAGAGAAACGGTCAGATTAACGGTAGACGCCGTTGACCGACAGGGACGGCACCTCGCCGCCAACCCACTTCTCGTAGAGCTCGGCGTAGCGGCCGGTGCGAACCTGCTGGTTGATGAACAGGTTGAGGTAGTTGATGAGGCCGTATTCCTCACGGTTGGTGAAAAGCGCGACATAGTCGATGTCATACGGCGCCTTGCCGACAACCGAAATGCCAGCGAACTTGCCGCTCTTCACATTGGCCTGCGCGACCGTCGAGGTGGAGACCGTGGCGTCGATCTGGCCCTGGCTCAGCGCGAGGAAGACGTCGGCCTGGGTCTGGTAGGGGCGGAATTCGCCGACGCCCCATTCCTTGACGGACTTTTCGAGCGCGATGGCTTCGAACGTGCCGGCGGTGGCGCCGACCGTCTTGCCCTTCATGTCCTCAAAGGACTTGATGCCCGACTTGTCGTTGGCGGTGACCGCCATTTCGAAGGCGAAGTAGGGAACCGTCATGCCGACGGTCTTGGCGCGCTCCAGCGTGTCGGAGGTCGAGGCAACGCCCACATCGACGCGGCCCGACATCAGCGCCGGGATGCGCTCGGGAAACGGTGTCTCGACGATCTCGGCGGTGACGCCGAGCGCCTTCGCCAGATCGTTGCAGTAGTCGACGTCGAAGCCGATCGGGTTGTTGTTCTCATCGCGCGAGCCCATCGGCGGGAAGTCGAGCACGACAGCGCAGCGCAGCGTGCCCGAAGCGATGATATCGTCCAGCTTGTCGGCGTGAGCCTGGCCAGCCAGTGCTGTAGCGGCCATGAGGCCGAAGGCGAGGACCGAAATTCTCATTCTTAAACTCTCTCCCTGAGTAGGTCTGTCGGTTGACGACGGCGCACTATTTCGCGTCGGAGAGCGTAAATCAATTCAAAAATACAAGGCGTATACAAAAAGTATATGGAGGGCGCGCCTTTCGAACCCAAAGGGGCGGCCCTTCCCTTTGTGCATTTTGCAGCCGGAAGGGCTCGCTTGGTGTCGCACAAATGCGGCACAATCAAGCTGATAGACCATGATGTCGTCCGAAAAACGGTTCCCACTTTCGGGCATCATGGTCTATCGAAGGCGCCCCTACCGGCCGACGCCGGGATCAGGCGAAAAAGTCTTCGGGCAGCAAGCCTTCAGGCATGTTCTGGTAGGAGACCGGCCGCAGGAAACGGCGGATGGACATGGTGCCGACGCTGGTCGCGCCGAAATTGGTCGAGGCCGGATAGGGCCCACCATGCACCATGGAATCGACCACCTCGACTCCGGTCGGGAAGCCATTGACCAGAACACGGCCCGCCTTCCGTTCCAGCACCGGACGCAGGCGACGAGCAGCTTCCAGATCGCCCGCATCCATATGGAGGGTCGCGGTCAGCTGGCCCTCGAACCCGCGCGTGATCTGCTCCATCTCGTCGAGCGAGCTAACCCGAACCACCAGTCCGAGCGGCCCGAAAACCTCCTCGCCCAGCGCATGATCGGACAGGAACTGCGCGCCCGTCGTCTCGAAGAGATTGGGGGTGACGGCCCGGCCTGCCGACTCGGTCACGAGCAGCGGCTTGATGGTGTTTCGCGTCGCGAAGCGTTCCTGGCCGTCGTGATAGGCCTTGGCAATGCCGTCGGTCAGCATGGTCTGCGGACCAACCTTGCCCAGCGCGTCGACCGCAGAGCCGATGAAGCGGTCTGCGTCGGCGCCGTCGATCACCACCGCGATGCCGGGATTGGTGCAGAACTGGCCGGCGCCCATGGTGAGCGAACCCGCCCAGCCCTGCCCCAGAGCCTCGGCCCGCGCCTTCAGCGCCTCAGGCAGCATCAGCATGGGATTGACCGAGCCGAGCTCGCCGAAGAACGGAATAGGCTCCGGCCGTGCCGCGCAGAGATCGAACAGCGCGCGGCCTCCAGCCAGCGAGCCGGTGAAGCCCACGGCCTTGATGAGCGGATGCTGCACCAGTGCATGGCCCACCTGGCGGCTGCCGCCCTGGATCAGCGAAAACACGCCGGGATGCACGCCGGTCTTGGCAATTGCCGCTTCGATGGCCTGGGCCACGATCTCGCCGGTGCCGGGATGGGCAGAATGGCCCTTTACCACCACCGGGCAGCCAGCGGCAAGCGCAGCGGCCGTGTCGCCGCCTGCGGTCGAGAAGGCGAGCGGGAAGTTCGAGGCACCGAACACCGCCACCGGCCCGACCGGCCGCTGGATCAGCCTGATTTCCGGGCGCGGCGCCGGCTGGCGCTCGGGCAATGCCGCATCGAGGCGGCGATCCAGATAGTCGCCTTTCTCGATGTGGTCGGCGAACAGCCTGAGCTGGCCGGTCGTGCGACCCCGTTCACCCTGCAAACGTGCTTCGGGCAGACCGGTCTCCTGGCTGCCGATCTCGGTGATCGCCTCGGCACGGGCTTCGATCTCGTCGGCGATGGCGCGCAGGAAGGCCGCGCGCTCCTGGCGCGAGGAATAGCCGTAACTCCAAAAGGCTTCCTCCGCAGCCTCGCAGGCGCGGTTCACCAGTTCCACGGTGCCGGCGGCAAAGTGATGCACGGGGCCATGCGCTGGAGCGCTCGCGAAGGTACCTGCGCCATCGAGCCATTCGCCGGCGACGAGGTGTTTTCCTTTTGGGGTGAAGACCATATGGGTTCCTTTCTCGATGACCCGGGGCGCGTTCGGTGACGAACCCGAGCTGCCGTCGAATTTGCACTTGTCGAGTATTTGTATACTCTATGTATGCAAAACATCAACCGCACTACCTGCGCCGGCCGGCGCCCAGCCACGAGAGAGACGAAATGAGCAATACCACCGCCCTGCCCATCAGCGCGCTTCACGAGCGCATCGAGGCGATCTTCCGCAAGGCAGGGCTTAACGCCATTCAATCGGGCGCCGTCGCCCGGGTGATCACGGCCGGAGAACGAGACGCCTGCAAATCGCATGGCATCTACCGCATCGAAGGCACGCTGCGCACGGTCAAGGCCGGCAAGGTGAAGCCGGATGCGGTGCCGGAACTCGTGCTTCAGGAAGGTTCCGCGATCGTGAGGGTCAACGCCAAGGGCGGTTTCGCCAATCCGGCCTTCGAACTCGGCGTGCCGGCGCTCGCCGAGCGCGCCCGCGCTTGCGGCCTCGCCGCGCTCGTCATCAACGACTGCACCCATTTCTCTGCCCTCTGGCCGGAGGTGGAAGCACTGACCGAACAGGGCCTGGCCGGGCTGGTCATGTGCCCCAGCTATTCGACCGTCGCGCCCACCGGCGGCAACAAGCCGCTGCTTGGCACCAACCCCATCGCCTTCGGCTGGCCGCGCCCGGGCAAGTCGCCCTATGTCTTCGACTTTGCCACCTCCGTCGCCGCGCGCGGCGAGATCGAGCTGCATCGCCGTGCGGGCAAGCAGTTGCCCGAAGGCTGGGCGATCGACGCGGAAGGCCTTCCGACGACCGATCCGGAAGCCGCGCTTGCCGGAGCCATGCTGCCGTTCGGCGGGCACAAGGGCTCGGCCATCGGCACGATGGTCGAGCTTTTGGCTGGCATCATGATCGGCGACCTGACCAGCCCGGAAGTGCTCGAATATCTCGGCACCACGACGCTGGCCCCGCCCCACGGCGAGCTCATCCTCGCCTTTTCGCCTCAGGCCTTCTCTGCCGGCCGGCCCGGCAATCCATTCGCCCGCGCAGAGACGCTGTTCGAGGCAATCGCCGGCCAGGGTGCCCGCCTGCCGTCGCAGCGCCGCTACGCCGCGCGCGCCAAATCCGAGGCTGAAGGCATCGTTCTGACCGCCGCCGAGATGGAACAGCTCGACCGCCTGCTCGCACTCGGGCTCGACGCCGTCTGATAGCACGGCACATCGACCCCCACTCCGCCTCGCTTTGCTCGGCACCTCTCCCCCGATCGACGGGGGAGAAGTGGTTTGCGTAGCAAACCGTAGTGGGGGTCGAAACGCCACTCGGACAAAAAGAAAAGGCCCTCCCACTGGGAGGGCCTTGCCATATTCGGAGATCGCTTCGGATCAGCCCTTGTACTTCTGCACCGCGCCAGGGAGCTTGCTCCACTCGGCATACCAGGTGTCGAACAGCTTCAGCTGGGATTCGACATAGCCGCGCTGGCTCTCGGACAGGGCGTCGGTCTCGTTGAAGTGCAGCGTGTATTCCTTGTCGCCCTTCAGCACCATCATGTGCTTGAAGTAGAGGACAAGGTCCGGGCCTTCGTCGAAGGAGGAGAGGACGGCAAGCGCCGATTCCAGCTCCAGCGCGCGCTGGCGGGCTTCCACGTCGCCGGCGGCGGCGGCGCGCGCCAGGTTGCACATGTGCAGGACTTCCTTCGGCAGCACGACACCGATGCCGGTAATGGCACCGCTCGCACCGCAGTTGGCGAAGCCCTGGAACACGCAGGTGTCGACGCCGACCATCAGGATGACGTTGTCATCGCGGCTGGTGATGTGCTCGGCCGCATAGCGCATGTCGGCCGCACCGCCGAACTCCTTGAAGCCGATGAGGTTCGGGTGCTCGTCGCGCAGCGCGAAGAATAGGTCGGCGCGGGTGGCGTAGCCGTAATAGGGGCTGTTGTAGATGACCGCCGGAAGGTCCGGGGCGGCCGCCAGGATCGCCTTGAAATGGGCTTTCTGGGCAGAGACGATCGAAGCGCGCGACAGGATGCGCGGAATGACCATGAGGCCATGCGCGCCAACCTTCTGGGCGTGCGCGGCATGCGCCACGGCCGTGGCGGTGTTGACGGCACCCGTGCCGACGACAACCGGCACACCGGCCTTCACCAGGCGCTCCACGCCTTCCTGGCGCTGCGCGTCCGTCAGGAGCGGCCAGTCACCCATGGAGCCGCAGTAAACGACCGCCGACATGCCCTGCGCGATCAGTTCCTTGCCCTTGCGGACAAGCGCGTCGAAGTCGGGAGTGCGGTCTTCCTTGCAGGGGGTCATCAATGCGGGAATTACGCCGGAAAAAATCTTGGCCTTCATCTCAAACTCCTATTGGCCCGTCGCATCGGCAGAGATCGCCACGCCATAGCTGACGCCCGAATCCGTGCCTTCGGTCATGACTATACTCTTTGAATTTTATTTGTCGACAAGAAATCGACAACGTATTTTACAACGCCATGTCGAGCCGCTCGTTACGGGTAAAAAGCTGCTGGATCTGATGAACGATCTGCTCGGCATGCGCCTTGGCGAGGCGGTCGGCGGCCTCGACATCGCGGGCGGCAATGACGGCGATCATGTCCTCATGCTCATCGACGAAGCGCTGGGGCAACCGGTCGTTATAGGACTGGTAGTAGAGCCGCAGGATCCGCCGTCCCTCGTCCAGGAGCCGGTTGAACAGGCCGGTGAAATACGGATTGCGCCCTGCCTCCGCGATCGCCGAATGGAGAGCTGCATTGGTGGCGATCATCGCCAGCGCGTCCTGCGCCTGCACGGCGGCGGCGAATTCGGCCTGGCGGGCGTGGATCACCTTCAGATCCTCGGCGCGATGGTGCTCGGCCGCCAGTCGCGTCGTGACGCGATACATCAGAACCAGCGCATCGAAATAGGTGTGCATGTTCAGGAAGTCGATGTTCGACACCATGGTCGATCGGTTGGGCAGCGTGTCGATCAGCCCCTCGCCTGCCAGCCGCACCAGGGCCTCGCGAATAGGCGTGCGCGACATTTTGAAACGCTCGGCCAGTTGCACCTCATCGATCGGGCTGCCTGGCGGCAGGACCAGATCAAGGATCTCGTCGCGCAGTAAGTCGTAGACCATCTTCACGCCCGAGCCTCGCTTGCGTCCGGGAATGGAATTGGTGTCGGTGTTGGTCATCAAGCGTCCCTCTTGTCGACAAAAGAAATACGTCCAGACGCCAATTCGATCAACAATTTCCGGAGCTATCTTGGCAAGAGGCAATGAGGCGCCTCAATGGGCGCAAGCAAGCAGCCAGCAGCAGGTGGCTTATTGACGAAGCCTGCATCAAAGTTCGGGGCCGGTGGATCAATCGAGGCGTCGACAGCGTAGGCGCCCCGGTTGCCCCGGTTGAGTTCCGGTTCAGCGAATGTCTAATTTCGCGGCGGCGAAACGTTCCTGCGCAAGGCTTCGGTACTCATGGCCAATCGGATCGTTCGGATCGTATTGTCATCGACGGGAGACAGACCGACCGGGAGACGATCATCTCCTGCGACGCCAAGAACCGTCCTGGTGGATCGATCGCGGAGATGGCCGAATCCGCCAGAGTCATAATCTCACAATCGGATCGGGCAGGATCATCGGCGCATCGATCGTATCCCACCAACAATCCGACCCTGACGACCCCGGTTACGACCTTCTCATCTTGGGATCGAGCGCATCGCGCAGGCCGTCGCCGATCAGGTTGATGGCCAGCACGGTGATCAGGATCGCCAGACCGGGAAGCGTCACCACCCACCAGGCCCGCAGGATGAACTCGCGCGCTTCGGCAAGCATCGTTCCCCATTCAGGCGTCGGCGGCTGTGCGCCCATGCCGAGGAAGCCGAGTGCGGCCGCATCGAGGATTGCGCTCGAGAAAGACAATGTCGCCTGGACGTTGAGCGGCGCGAAGCAGTTCGGTAGGATGGTCTTGAACATCAGGCGAAACGGGCCGGCGCCCGCGACCTTGGCCGCCACCACATAGTCGCGCGATTTTTCAGCCATCACCGCAGCGCGGGTGAGGCGCACGAAATGCGGCTGATAAACCAAGGCGATGGCAATCATGGCATTGGTCAGGCCGGGTCCCAATACAGCCACCAGAACCAAGGCCAGCAGCAGAGAAGGAAATGCCAGGATGATGTCCATGAGGCGCATGATCACGGTGTCGACCCAGCCGCGAAAGTAGCCGGCGATCATCCCGAAAAGAACACCAAAAAACACTGCGACGGTGGTCACGATGACGCCGATGAACAGCGAATAGCGCGCGCCAAAGATCAGCCGCGATAGCATGTCGCGACCGACTGCGTCCGTCCCGAGCAGGAAATTCGCGTTGCCGCCCTGCTGCCATGCGGGGGGCAACAGGGCGGCTTCTCGATATTGCTCACTCGGCGCGTAGGGCGCAATAAGGGGCGCCAGCAGTGTGATGAAAATGATCCCGACGAAGATAACCAGGCCTGCTACGGCACCGCGATTCTCGGAGAAATAAAACCAGAACTCGGCCAGTCGCGCGCGACGCGAGATGTCGATGGAGGCCGGAACGGAAGCAGCGGCGTTTGTCATGTCGCCCCTCCTCAGTGCCTGATACGGGGGTTGATGAAGCCATAAAGCACGTCGACGATCAGGTTCACCAGGATGACGAGGCCGGCAATGATCAGCAACGCTCCCTGGATGACCGGGTAGTCTCGGCGGAATACCGAGTCGACCAGCCATTTGGCGATCCCCGGCCATGAAAAAATGGTCTCGGTCAGGATCGCGCCCGCCATGGCTACGCCTACCTGCAGGCCGATGGTGGTCACCACGGGTATCATCGCGTTGCGAAGCGCATGTATTCCGACCACACGGAACGCGGACAGGCCCTTGGCGCGCGCGGTGCGCACATAGTCCTCGCCCAGCACTTCCAGCATGGCCGAGCGCGTCTGCCGCGCGATGACCGCCAGCGGGACCGTACAGAGAACGATGGATGGCAAGATGAGGTGGTTGACCGCGGACTTGAAGGCGCCCGACTGACCCGACAGCAAGGAATCGATCAGCATGAAACCGGTGACCGAGGGGAAATAATAGGCCAGATCGATGCGACCCGACACAGGCGTCCAATGGAGGACGCCGCCGAACAGGATGATAAGGAAGAGCCCCCACCAGAAGATCGGCATCGAATAGCCGACGAGGGCCGTGCTCATCATCGCCTGGTCGACCAGGGAACCACGCTTGACAGCGGCAATAACGCCGGCAGGCACGCCAAGCATCACGGCCAGGAGAATGGCACAGGCGGAGAGTTCGAGCGTCGCCGGGAAAAGCTGCAGGAACTGGGTAAGGACCGGCTCCTTGCTCACGATGGAGGTGCCGAAATCTCCATGCAGCACGTCCCATATATAGTTGAGGTACTGGATGACCATTGGCCGGTCCATGCCCAGCGCATGCGTGATTTCCGCGTGCCGCTCGGGCGTCATGGCGTGCTGGCCCGATAGAAGCATGACCGGATCCCCCGGCAGCAGCCTAACGAACGAGAAGGCAATGATGGACACGCCGATGAAGGTCGGGATGAGAACCATCACCCGCCCTAGAAAAAAGCGAAACATTCGGAATCCTTGTTCCCCGGTGATCGGCTTTGCCGCCGATTTCTGTCATACGGCTACAGGGGCGCCCGCGCGGCGGGCGCCCCTGTTCCGTTCAATTTTCAGCATCAATCCGCGAGATCGACGCCTTCGAACGAATGCGTACCAAGGGGGTTCATGACATAGCCGGTGACCTTGTTGGACATCGGTACGACCACGAGGGAATGGTCGATGGTGACCCAAGGCGCCTCATTCTTGAACACAGCCTGCGCCTCCTGGTAGAGCTTGCTGCGTTCTTCCTGGCCATCCGCCTCCTTGGCTTTCACGACAATATCGTTGAACTCCTTGTTGCACCAGGCGGCGATGTTGTTGCTGCCAACCGCATCGCAGCCGAGCAGCGTGTGGAGGAAGTTGTCCGGATCGCCATTGTCGCCCGTCCAGCCGGCCATGACTGCACCATCATGATTGGGGTCACGGGCGCGCTTGAGATATTCCGCCCACTCGTAAGAAACGATTTCGACCTTCACCCCAACCTTATCGAGGTCCGCTTGCATAAGCTCGGCGGCGCGGCGGGCATTCAGCATGTAGGGGCGCGCGACAGGCATCGCCCAGATCTTCATCGACAGGTCCTTAATACCGGCCTCGTCGAGCGCCTTCTTGGCCGCTTCCGGATCATAGACATCTTCCTTCGACGATTCGTCATAAGACCACATCGTCGGCGGGATGGGGTTCTTGGCGACCGTCGCCGCACCCTGGAACACCATGTCCACGATCGCCTGCTTGTTGATCGCCATGTTCAGGGCGCGCCGAACCTCGGGCCTGTCGAACGGAGCCTGCGTCGTGTTGTAGGCGAGATAGCCGACGTTCAGGCCCTCCTGCTCCATCACGGTCAGGTTCGTATCCGCCTTCAGCACCGCCACGTCGGCAGCATTCGGATAGGGGTATATCTGGCACTCGCCTGCCTGCAGCTTCTGCATGCGCACCGAAGCGTCGGTGGTGATGGCAAAGACCAGATCGTCAATTTTCTGCTTGCCGTTCCAGTAGTCCGGGTTGGCCTTGTAGCGGATAACAGCGTCCTGCTGGTAGTTCACGAAGGAGAAGGGACCGGTGCCGAGCGGCATCAGGTTCATCTGGTTCATCTTGCCGTCGGCCTGCAGCTTGTCGGCATATTCCTTCGACAGGATGGAAGCGAAATCCATGCCCAGATTCGCCAGGAAGGGCGCTTCCTTGCGCTTCAGGACGAACCGGACCGTCATGTCGTCGACCTTGTCGATCGAAGCGATGAGATCGGGCAGGCCCATGCCTGAGAGATACTCCCAGGAGGCACCGGCAACGTAGCTGTACCACGGATCGTCGGTCTTCAGCTGCCGCTCGAAGGAGAAGATCACGTCATCGGCGTTCATCGTGCGGGTGGGGGCGAAGAAGTCAGTCGTCTGGAACTTCACGTCCGGCCGAAGCTTGAACGTATACTGCAGGCCGTCATCGGAAACCGACCAGCTTTCAGCCAGACCTGGCTGGATTTCGGTGGTTCCCGGCTTGAACTCGACGAGGCGGTTGTACACCGGACGCGATACGGCGTCGAAAGTGGTGCCACTCGTATACAGGCCCGGATCGAAACCTTCCGGCGACCCCTCCGAACAATAGACCAGCGTCTTGGCGCTGGCGATGCCGCTTATCATAGTCGCCGCCAGCAGCGCCGACGCGAAAATTGACTTCCGTATCATTAAAGCCCCTTCTTGTTTTCTGCCGACCCCTCCAGGCTCGAGCGCTGGCATATAAGCACCTTTTTCCGGCTTTGGAACTCCCTCTGTCGGACGCTGGTTCACGGATGCACTTCAGCGACCAAAACAAGGCGCCGAGGCCCATTGAGTCCAGAAGCCGCGTGACGAGAATAAGAAGGACGAGGCTCACTCCAGAGCTTGCGGCCTTCTGCCGAGTTGACCTGATGCGATTCGCGTGCGTTGCCGCCAGCATGAACCACAGATGTCGTGTCTGGATGGCGATCCAGCTTGTCGCTCGGCCCGTCGCGGCCACTGGGCCTGAGAGCGCTTCACAGGCCTGAAAAGTGGCAGGCGACCTTGCGGCCGAGCCGGTGCTCTACAAAGCCGGGCGCTCCGCGGTTGTCCTCCGATCGATACCAGAGCTCGAATTGGCATTGATCTGATTCCCGGAAACTGGACCGTTCGGAATTGGAGTTTTCCGCTGTAATTTCCCGGTTGGGGGAGGAGCGGAGAGCGATGAAGGCGCCGCAGGCCGCCACCGCCGGGTGCTTGTAGAACGCGTCCTCGACCTCGATGGACGAAATATTCTCGCCGCCCGAGATTATGATCGGACCTAAAATCATGACGCTGCAATAAGTTCGGGGCGGTGCGCAAGCCGCCTAGACAGAATCACTGCCCGGCCAGATGCGTCGTGGCAACGATGCTGGCGCGAGAAATGTCGCCGACCAGTTGGCAAGCTGGAAGCGGTGAACGGCAGCTTGCAGATCTTTGGTTGACCGCGGCCAGTTGCGTCGACATCTCCAGGACTTCATCGGCGCCTGTAATTTCGGTCGTCGCCTCAAACCGCTTGCCGCGGTGCAATCACTGCTGTGCTGGCCGTAACCGTGCATACGCTGGCAAGGGTCATGAACGTATTGGAGACTGTATCTACCGCTACAAACAAAGCGAAGGCCGCCTCGAAAGGTAACTTGAGATAGCCGCACAGTATCGACATTTGGGAAATGATCACCAGCCCTGCCATCCCAGTCGTCGTCAGCGCAAGCAGGGCGGAAGATACGCCGATGAGGGCGAAGTCCGCGACCGAGAGGGGGCGGCCATAGAGCTGGGCGATGAAAATCGTGCCTGTAACATACAGAAGGATCGGCCCGGTGCGCAGCAGCGCGGCTTGCAGCGGGGCGAGCAGTTCGACGACGACCTGATTGAACTGCAAGCGTTCCACCAGCAATTCGATCATCCAGGGAATGGAAGCGACCGTCGAACGCGTCGTAATCGCGACCATGATCAGCGGTTGATAGGCTTTGACAGCCGCCCACAGGCTCGTCCCGGTCCTGACGGCGACGATGATGCTGGACGCAACCACAAAAAAGACCGTCGAAAGCCCGACGACCATCAGAAACCGCGCCATCAGCTTGATTGGCTCGGGACCCACCGATGCGGTCTGATCAGCGATGAGGATGAAGGTTGCGAACGGCAGCGCCCAGATGAACCAGTTCGTTAGGATGATGCAGGCCCTGTAGACCGCGTCCAATCCTTGAGCGAGGCTCAACGACGACTGCTTCGGTACCTGGCCCGCGGCAAGACCAAACACAAGGCAGAAAAGCAGCACCTGGATCGTTTCGCCGTTGGCCAGCGCACCAAACACATTGCTGGGTACAAGATTGAGGATGATGGACAGCAAGCCTTTCGGCCGCTCCGCCTCGGTTGGAGAGGCCAGGGTCAGCTCCAGATCCGTCGACACGTGCCCTTGGGAGTTTATGAACTTTCCAAGTTCGATGCGTGACTGCGGATCGCCGATTTCACCCGGCTGCAGGATCAGCGACAACGTTCCACTGAGCAGCACTGCCACGAACGAGACCACGAGCACTGCGATGCCGACGCGGCCGAGATACTTCACCGATTGCGGATCCTGCATCATCGAGGTGATCGAGAAGATCACGGAGGCGACAAGCAGCGGCAGGACCACCATCTTCAGGAGATTGAGATAGGCGTGAGCCAGCGGAGTCAACGCCCGTGCGGTATCGGGAAAATACAGACCGCACGCGATCCCCAGGCCGATGAGCAGAACGGTTGTTAGTGGCGAACGAAGAACACGCTTGAGCAGTCCGCTAAGGCTGAACTCGCTTGCCGGATTCGAGTCGATGGCTGCCATGGATCAGGCGCCCGTGTCCGCGCGGTAGCGCGCGATGATTTCATCCGTCTTTACGGATACGCCGTTGCGCGCCAGATCCAGGTAAAGGTCGGCGAACGCCGCCAGATGCGAGGCGTCGGGCCGGATGCCGATGGCCAAGGTGTCAGTCTTGTCCGTCAGCGTGATGGAGCGGGCGACCACGGTCAGGGACGGGTCGTCGACGAGCAGTTTCTTGATCTCAAAATCGTCCCTGTAGGCCATGTCGAGCGTCTCATCGCGCACGGCATCGATCATTGACGACCAGTCGCCGAACTCGCGGATGCTGGCGTTGGGGAAATTGGTCGAGGCGAATTCTGCGAAGGCGGAGTGGGCGATAACCCCGATCTCGCCATTGAAGTCTCGCACCACGTCGTCAGCTGGTCGGCCATCCGCTATGTGCGCGAACCGCACCCGGTTGGTGATCAACCCGTGGTGCAAGACGCCATAGGGTTGCGAATAGCGAATGGTGCGCCCGCGCTTGAGCGTGCGGCTCAGCTTGCAGATCGCGATGTCGGCTTCTCCGGCGGCGAGGCGGGCGACGGCGTCGTCGAATGTCGTGGCCGAGCGGTCGAAAGTCGGGGCGACCTGCAGCGCGGCGGCGAGGCCGTGCGCCATCTCGACGTCGAGGCCGCTTTCATCGCCGGTTGCGTCGGTGAAGAAAGGGCGTGTGGCAAATCTCGGCATGGCGAAGCGGAGATTCCCACGCGCGACGATCTCGTTGACGTCGTCGCCCCTGTCGATTGCTGCAAAAGCCCGTGGAGCCGCGGCGGCAAAGACCGCCCCGGCGAGAAGGTTCCGGCGGGAAACCAGTCTCTGCGACCAGCCTGAACTCATGATACGCCTCTTGGCCGCGCCTATTGCGACGCCGTATTCACATTCCAGAATGCGCTGAACATCGTCTGGCACATGACTCTCGAATGTTGACACTATTCGCAGAGGGTTAAGAAATGCTGGCATCGCCGATGTTGTCTGCATCGAATGCGCCTTTGTCGCAAACTGGTTGATGTAATGCGAACGATCAGCTGGCGCGCCCTCAAGCAACGAGAATTTCGAACTGCTCGGCCAGTGACGGTGCTGTATTGGAGGCGCATCTTGCCTGCCGCTTCCTCACCATATGTACCATCTCGATGCCGAACAGGATGGTAGCGGCACAGGCGAACGACTTGAAGCCGAGCATGGATCTGATTCGTCGTTTGACGCGCCGATGATCCTGCTCGATGCGGTTGTTCAAGTATTGGCTTTGCCGGATACGGATCGGCTTCAGCGGTCGTCGGGATCGATCCTGTAACCGGTTCTCCCCATCGCAGGCAACGATTGCTTCTCGGTTCGTTTGACTGCAGTCAATGACGATGCGTTCCGGCGCACCATCATTAAACGTTGGTCAGCAATCGACACCAACATCCAACGCCTAGCGACGACGGACCCACAAGAATTGTCGATTGTTAACAATTAACAATCATGCTAGAAGCGCGGTTAAGAGGTAGTAGCTATGAAGATCGACAAACTTAGCTTTGCGGACCGCGCGACCGATCAGTTGCGCGGCGAGATCGTCCACGGGCGCCTCATCCCCGGTGCCAGGCTCACCGAGGTCGACCTTGCCACACAACTCGGCACCAGTCGGGGGACGGTCCGCGCGGCCTTGTCCGCGCTTGAGGCCGAAGATCTGATTGTCAAGCAGCCCTATACCGGCTGGGCGGTGCGTGACATCTCCGAAAAAGAGCTCTGGGAGACTTACACCCTGCGCTGTGCACTTGAGGGGCTTGCCGCGCGGCTGATCGCCGGCGCGCTAAATGCCGAGGTACAGAACGCATTGAACGTGGCCTTCGAACGCCTCCAGCAAGCAGAAGAAAGCGGCAACAGTGGCGAGCGCGTTGATGCCGACCTCGGTTTTCACCGCACACTGGTGAACCTTGCCGGCCACGACAGCCTGTCGCGGCAGTATTTCGGCCTCTCCAACAAATTCGAATGGCTCTATCGCTGGTCTGAGAACCACTGGCCGAGCCGCATCGATCTGACGAGCTGGCACCGGCCAATCATCGACGCGATCCTTTCAGGCGACCCGAATGCGGCCGAGCGGGCCATCAGAGAGCATGGCGAAAGCAGCCTTGCCGACGACCTGCGCGATTTTACCGAACTGCGCCGGCAGTCGGCCTGATGCTGATCAGCATGGCCTCCAAGATTTGATCGAGAAACAAGTCAGACGTGGCGAGAGGGAGGAATAGTATGTCCGATGAGTTTGATTACCTGAGGAAACTGGTTAGCCAAGGGATGCTTTCGCGGCGCGCCTTTCTTGGGCGAGTCGTTGCGGTCGGTGCATCCGCTGCTATAGCCGGTTCGCTCGCCGATCGGGCCTTCGCGCAATCACCGGTAAAGGGTGGTATCCTGAAGGCGGGCCTGCGCGGCGGTGCATCCAGCGATAGTCTGGACCCAGCGTTGATCAGCAACCAACTTCCGATCAATTTTTGCAAGATGTGGGGCGAGTTTCTCGCACGTATGACGCCCAACGCTGAACTCGAGAACCTGATTGCCGAAGAGTTCGGCGCGTCGGACAAAGGCAGAACCTGGACGATCAAGATTCGTGACGGCATCGAGTTTCACAACGGCAAGACGGTGACAGCCGAAGACGTGGCGGCCACGTTGAGGCGTCACAACGACGCGAAGTCCCAATCGGGCGCTTACGGCATCCTGAAGAACATCACGGGTATCAAGGCCGACGGCAAAGAGGTGATCGTCACCTTGGCCACGCCAGACGTCGACTTCCCCTACCTGATGACGGATTATCACCTCGTCATTCAGCCGAACGGCGGCATGGACAACCCGGCCGCCGGCATCAGCGCCGGCCCCTACAAGGTGACGGTCAATGAACCGGGCATCCGACACGGGGGTGAAAAGTTCAAGAACTACTGGCAAGGCGACATTCTCGGCCACGCCGACCAGATCGAGATCATCGTCATCAATGATGCCACGGCCCGTATTGCGGCGCTACAGAGCGGCCAGGTCCACATGATCGATGGCATCGAGCCGAAGGTGGTAGATTTGGTCAAGCGTGTGCCCGGCGTTACAGTCGAAACGGCCACGGGCAAAAGCTTAAATGTTTTCAATATGTTCTACGATACAGCGCCATTCAACGACAACAATATGCGTATGGCACTGAAACTTGCCATGGATCGCGAGCAGATGGTGAAGCGCATTCTGCGTGGCTATGGTGAGATCGGCAACGACTTTCCGATCAATTCGGCCTATCCATTGTTCCCCGATGACATTCCACAGCGGGAATTCGATCCCGACCAGGCCAAGCACTATTACAAGAAGTCCGGGCATAGTGGCCCGATCACACTCAGAACGTCGGAAGTGGCGTTTCCAGGTGCTATCGACGCCGCGCAACTATACCAGCAGAGTTGCACCCAAGCTGGCATCACGATCGACGTTAAGCGCGAGCCAAACGATGGCTATTTTTCCGAGGTCTGGAACAAGCAGCCTTTCTCGCTGTCGGAGTGGAGCGGTCGCGCTACGCAGGATCAGATGTACTCCACCGCATACCTCTCAAGTTCCGAGTGGAATGACACACGCTTTGCTGACGAAAAGTTCGACAAGCTGATCACGGCGGCCCGAGGCGAATTTGACCAGACCAAGCGCAAGCAGATGTATCATGACGCCGCAATGGTCCTTCATGACACCGGTGGGCTGATCGTTCCCTTCTTTAATCAATGGATCAACGCCGTTGCCACCGACAAGGTCGGGGGCTGGGTCAAGGACCCCAACGATGATATGAGCAATGGTTATGCACTGGCCAGATGCTGGCTGAAGGCCTGATTCCACACGCTTGGGAGTTTCACCTCGAGCATCCGTTCGGTTCGGGCTTATCGTGAACTCAGGCCGGCAGCCGCCTGGCGTGCCGGTCTGAATAACAGCGGCATGAGATTGTATTCGCCAATGCAATGGAACCCAGCCAATCATGTGACGTGAAGATGACCGGTCTGGCCGCTCGCGGCCAGTCCAATATGCGATAAATTTCTGGGCGCTAAATGACTTACGATTTCAGATCCGACAATGTCGCCCCGCCAAGGGCGGAATTCCTCGATGCCGCGCTCCGCAGTTGCGCCGGTTGGATGGATGCCTATGGCGAGGATAGTATCACTGCCCGGGTAGAAGATATGTTCGCCGACATCTTCGAACACGAGGTGGTGGCTTTTCCGATCCTCACCGGTACGGCAGCAAACGCCTTGGCACTGGCGCAGATTTCGAACCGTTTCGGCCAGATCCTTTGCCATCGATCTTCGCATATCTATCTGGATGAGTGTGGCGCGGTGGAGTTTCACAATCCAGGCGGCAGGCTCAAGCCCCTCAATGGCGAGGGCGGTAAGCTGGACGTGGACCACTGCGCGCGTGCTCTTGGCGTCATTGATGACGTGCACCAACTGCGCTGCACTGCGCTGTCAATCAGCCAGGCTACCGAAATGGGCACCTATTATTCCGCTGGCGAAGTAGGGAAGCTGGCTGCCTTGGCCAAGAAGAACGGCATGGCGGTCCATATGGATGGCACGCGCTTTGCCAATGTCGTTGCTGCCTCAGAAGCCGCGCCGGCCGAACTGACCTGGCAATCCGGTGTCGACGTACTCTGCCTCGGAGCCACGAAGGGCGGCGCGATAGGCGCTGAGGTGGTCTTATTCTTCGACCGGCATCAAGCCATGGATTTCAAGCGACTGATGAAGCGATCGGGCCACCTGCCATCACGCATGTGGTTTCTGGCGGCGCAACTCCAAGCCTGTTTCCAGGGAGGACTCTGGCTGGAATCGGCCCGCCATGCAAACGCCATGGCCGCACGGCTGGGCGCTGCCTTGGAGACAGGCCATCCGATCGTCCCATACCATCCAGTTCAGACTAACATGGTCTTCCTCAAGATCGACCAAGCGACACGCGACTACCTGCGCCAGCAGGGTTTTGATTTCTATACCGTCGAGGATGAGAAGGATGGTATCTTGGCAAGGCTGGTGACTTCGCACGCCACTCAGCCGGACGATGTGGATCGCCTGGTGGATGCAATCCGTTGTGCTGTGCATAATGCGGCTTGAGGTGCAGGGCGAGGATCAACGTACACTGATATTCCAGTCATGGCCTGATCCCGAAGGCCTAGGGTGACTTCGCGAGACCAATCTGCGGCGAATCGCCAACCCGGGGCTGACGACCAAGGAAAACGACGTAGCCGAAGCGGTATAGCGGGGCGCGAACAGCCTGCACGCTGGCGCCTGCGACCAGAGCCTGAGAAAGGCCCGACACGGCCTGCTCTCCCCTCCTCCAGAACAAGTCGGATTGTGAGCGTATGCGACGGCGGCGCGACCTCCTCGCAGCAAAGCGTTTCCTCCGAAAAGCCCTCAAGCGTCATGGCCGACTCGATCTTGTGATCAAACCGCATCGAGCAGAACCACCGACGCGTCAAACGCCGCATCCGGTCCGTTCTCGGGTTCAAGTCAACGGTGACGGCCGCGGTCATCCTGTCTGGCATCGAAATGATCAACATGATGCGAAAGCGACAGGCGAGGATTGCCTATAATCCTGATCCATCCATCGCCGAGCAGTTCACGATCATCGCGGCATAGAACACAGACGCGACCCGCCGTTCTTCAACTCGCATCCAATTTTGCGGCGGATCCGGCCGACCTATCGCGGGAGCGGAGCCACCCCCCTCATCTGCCGCCAAGCGGCCTTCACTACCATCGCAATTCCCTGCCCGCCGCCGATACGCATCGTGATCAGGCGGTAGCCGCCGCCGAGGCGTTCCAGTTCATAAGGCGCCTTGACCTGGCCGAACCGTTACTGGTTGCGGCGGCGCCCTTCCAGAAGATCGATCACGGCGCGCGCCGCATCGAGCACATTGGTGCCTGGGCCGAAGACGGCCGCGACGCCGTGGTCGAGCAGGTATTGATAGTCCTGCCGCGGGATCACGCCGCCAACCACGACGACGACGTTTTCGGCACCCTTCGCCTTCAGTGCTTCGACCAGTTGCGGCGCGAGCGTCTTGTGGCCGGCCGCCAAAGATGACATGCCGACGACGTGGACCTTCGCTGCGATGGCGGTGTCTGCCGCTTCTTCGGGTGTCTGAAACAGCGGTCCGGCGACAACCTCGAAACCGATGTCGCCAAAGGCCGATGCGATCACCTTGGCGCCGCGGTCGTGGCCATCCTGGCCGAGCTTGGCCACCATGATGCGCGGCTTTTCGCCTATTGAGCCGGCAAATTCGTCGAGCCGGTCAACCAAGGTCCGGTATTCCGGCTCGCCGTCATAGGCCTTGCCGTAGATGTTCCCGACCACCTTCGGGACCGCCGCATGGTCGCCGAAGGCGCGGCGCATGGCATCCGAGATTTCGCCAACCGTAGCACGTGCCCGCGCCGCCTCGACGGCCGCCGCCAGCAGGTTGCCCTCGCCGCTGCGCGCGACCTTCTCGAGTGCAGCGAGTGCGTCTTCCACGCGCTTCGGATCGCGCTGGCGCCGCGTGCGTTCGATGCGGGCGATCTGCGCAGCCCGCACGGCGGAATTGTCGATCTCCAGAATGTCGATCTCGTCTTCCTGCTCGCGCCGGTACTTGTTGACGCCGACGATGACCTCCTCGCCCTTGTCGACGGCCGCCTGCCTGCGGGTCGCGGCCTCCTCGATCAGCCGCTTCGGCAAGCCGGAATCGACTGCCCTGGTCATGCCGCCCAGCGTCTCCACCTCCTCGATCAGCGCCCAGGCCTTTTCGGCAAGCTCGTTGGTCAGGCTCTCGACGTAGTAGGAACCGGCGAGCGGATCGACGACCTTGGTGACGCCGGTCTCGTGCTGGAGGATGAGTTGGGTGTTGCGGGCAATGCGGGCCGAGAACTCCGTGGGCAGCGCAATCGCCTCGTCGAAGGAGTTGGTGTGCAGCGACTGCGTACCGCCAAGTGCTGCCGACATGGCTTCGAAAGCCGTACGCACGATGTTGTTGTAGGGGTCCTGCTCCTGCAGCGACACGCCCGAGGTCTGGCAATGCGTGCGCAGCATCAGGGAAGAAGCCTTCTTCGGTACGAATTCCTTCATAATGCGCGACCAGAGCAGACGCGCGGCCCGCAGCTTCGCCGCTTCCATGAAGAAGTTCATGCCGATGGCGAAGAAGAAGGACAGCCGCCCGGCGAAGTCGTCGACATTGAGCCCCTTCTTCAGCGCCGCCCGCACATATTCGCGCCCGTCGGCCAGGGTGAAGGCAAGCTCCTGCACCAGCGTCGCGCCCGCCTCCTGCATGTGGTAGCCGGAGATAGAGATGGAGTTGAACTTCGGCATCTCGCTCGCCGTGTACTCGATGATGTCGGCAATGATGCGCATCGAGGGTTCGGGCGGATAGATGTAGGTGTTGCGGACCATGAACTCCTTGAGAATGTCGTTCTGGATGGTGCCTGACAGTTTTTTGCGCGAAACGCCCTGCTCTTCGCCGGCCACGATGAAATTGGCGAGGATCGGGATCACCGCGCCGTTCATGGTCATCGACACCGAAATCTGGTCGAGCGGGATGCCATCGAACAGGATCTTCATGTCCTCGACGGAATCGATCGCCACGCCCGCCTTCCCGACATCGCCCACCACACGCGGATGGTCGCTGTCGTAGCCGCGATGGGTGGCAAGGTCGAAGGCCACCGACACGCCCTGCTGCCCGGCGGCCAGCGCCTTGCGGTAGAAGGCGTTGGATTCTTCCGCCGTCGAGAAGCCGGCATATTGCCGGATCGTCCAGGGCCGGCCGGCATACATGGTGGCCCGGGGCCCGCGCACGAAGGGCGCGAAGCCCGGCAGGCTGTCGAGGTGAGAAATCCCCTTCAGATCGCCGGCGGTATAGAGCGGCTTGACGGCGATGCCCTCGGGCGTGTGCCAGACAAGCGCGTCTGGCGTGCCTTTGGTTTCGCGTTCGGCGAGCTTGCGCCAGTCATCGGTGTTGACGCGATCAGTCATCGCCCTGCCCTCACTCGAATTCCATGATCAGTTCGTCCACGGCCAGGCTCGCGCCTGCCGCCGCTGCGATGCGCGCGACGGTGCCGCGACGCTCGGCGCGCAGCACGTTCTCCATCTTCATCGCCTCGACAGTGGCGAGTGCCTGGCCGGCCTCCACCTGCTCGCCTTCGCTGACGGCAATGGATGTGACCACGCCCGGCATCGGGCAGAGCAGCAGCTTCGACGTGTCCGGCGGCAGCTTGGCCGGCATCAACCGCGCCAGTTCGGCCACGCGCGGGCTACGCACATGCGCAACCACATCCATGCCGCGCCAGCGCAGCCGCCAGCCCGTGCCGGATCGCAAGGTCTTCACGCCCATCGGCGCTCCGTCGACTGCAAACTGCGCGTGTTGCTGCCCGGGCAGCCAGTCGCTCGCGACGGCAAGGGATGCGCCGCCCTCGAATTGGGCGACGATGCCGTTGGCCTCCTGCCCGACGTGGACCGGGAAGGCGAAGCCGGCGAGCGTGACGACGCGATCGGCGGCTACCGGGCGCTCGTGGTTGGTCAACGTACCGGAGATCTGGGCATTGCGACGCTGCACCTGAAGATCGATGAGCGCCGCCACCACCGCAAGCCTCCTGGCGTCGTCTTCGGACGGTGCGACGCCGGCAAAGCCGTCGGGATATTCCTCGGCGATGAAAGCAGTCGTCAGCGCGCCGGCGCGAAAGCGCGGGTGCTCCATCACCGCCGACAGGAACGGCAGGTTGTGACCGATGCCCTCGACCTCGAAATCGTCCAGCGCGCGCGCCATCGCCTTGACAGCCGCGGCGCGGGCGGGCGCCCCCTCTCCCGGCGCCCAGGTGCAGAGCTTGGCGATCATCGGGTCGTAATACATCGAGATCTCGCCGCCCTCGAAGACGCCGGTGTCGTTGCGCACCACGGTGCCGTCGTCGCGCGTGCCTTCGACCGGCGGACGATAGCGCGTCAGCCGGCCGATCGACGGCAGGAAGTTGCGATACGGGTCCTCCGCGTAGAGCCGGCTTTCGATCGCCCAGCCGGTGAGCTTCACGTCGTTCTGCGTGATGCGCAGCTTCTCGCCGGTCGCGACGCGGATCATCTCCTCGACCAGGTCGATGCCGGTGATCAGCTCCGTCACCGGGTGCTCGACCTGCAGGCGCGTGTTCATTTCGAGGAAGTAGAAGTTTTTCTGGCCGTCGACGATGAACTCCACCGTGCCGGCGGAGAAGTAGCCGACCGCCTGGGCGAGTGCCACCGCCTGTTCGCCCATCGCCTTGCGGGTGGCTGCATCGAGGAACGGCGACGGCGCCTCCTCAATGACCTTCTGGTTGCGGCGCTGGATCGAGCATTCGCGCTCGCCGAGATAGATCAGGTTTCCATGCTGGTCGCCCAGCACCTGGATCTCGATGTGACGCGGCTGGATGACGAACTTTTCGATGAAGATGCGATCGTCGCCGAAGGACGATTTCGCTTCGTTCCGCGAGGACTGGAACCCCTCGCGCGCTGCGGCGTCGTTCCAGGCGATGCGCATGCCCTTGCCGCCGCCACCGGCGGAGGCCTTGATCATCACCGGATAGCCGATCTCCGAAGCGATCCTGACCGCCTCGTCAGCATCCTCGATCAGCCCCATATGGCCGGGTACTGTGGAGACGCCGGCCGAAGCAGCGATCTTCTTCGAGGTGATCTTGTCGCCCATGGCCTCGATCGCCACCGTCGGCGGGCCGATGAAGGCGACGCCCTCGGCCATCAGCGCCTCGGCGAAATGCGCGTTTTCCGACAGGAAGCCATAGCCAGGATGCACGGCGTCCGCTCCGGTCTGGCGGATCGCGGCGAGGATCTTGTCGATGACGATGTAGGACTGGTTCGACGGCGGCGGGCCGATGTGCACGGCCTCGTCGGCCATCTTCACGTGCAGCGCCTCGCGGTCGGCATCGGAATAGACGGCAACCGTCGTGATGCCGAGCTTGCGCGCGGTCTTGATGACACGGCAGGCGATCTCGCCGCGATTGGCTATGAGGATTTTCTTGAACATTGGCGACCTGCTCACAAAGGCATCGTGTCGTGCTTCTTCCAGCGCGTGTCCACGCTCTTGCCGCGCAGGGCGGCAAAGGCGCGAGCGATGCGCCGGCGCGAGGAGTGCGGCATGATCACCTCGTCGATGAAGCCGCGCTCGGCGGCAACGAAGGGATTGGCGAAGCGCTCTTCATAGGCCCGGGTGCGGGCGGCGATCTGGGCCGGATCGTCGAGTTCGGAACGGTAGAGTATCTCGGCGGCGCCCTTGGCGCCCATCACCGCGATCTCCGCCGTCGGCCACGCATAGTTGACGTCGGCGCCGATGTGCTTGGAGGCCATGACGTCGTAGGCGCCGCCATAGGCTTTTCTGGTGATCAGCGTCACCATCGGCACGGTCGCCTGGCTATAGGCGAACAAGAGCTTGGCGCCGTGCTTGATGACGCCGCCGTATTCCTGCGCCGTGCCGGGCAGGAAGCCGGGCACGTCGACCAGCGTCAGGATCGGGATCGAGAAGGCATCGCAGAAGCGCACGAAGCGCGCGGCCTTGCGCGAGGCGTCGATGTCGAGGCAGCCGGCGAGCACCAGCGGCTGGTTGGCGACGACGCCGACGCTCTGGCCCTCGATGCGCATGAAGCCGGTAATGATATTTCTGGCGAAGGCTTCCTGGATCTCGAAGAAGTCGCCCTCGTCGGCGATTGCCGTGATCAGCTCCATCATGTCGTAAGGCTTTGTCGCGCTGTCGGGCACCAGCGTGTCGAGGCGCATGTCCAGCCGCGCCGGGTCGTCGTGGAAGGGCCGGACCGGCGGCTTGTCGCGGTTGTTGAGCGGCAGGAAGTCGAACAGGGCGCGGACCTGCTCCAGCGTCTCGATGTCGTTGTCATAGGCGCCGTCGGCGACCGAGGATTTGCTGGTATGGGTGCGGGCGCCGCCCAGCTCTTCGGCGGTCACGATCTCGTTGGTGACGGTCTTCACCACGTCGGGGCCGGTCACGAACATGTAGGAGGTGTCGCGCACCATGAAGATGAAGTCGGTGAGCGCCGGCGAATAGACCGCGCCGCCGGCGCACGGACCCATGATGACCGAGATCTGCGGGATGACGCCGGAAGCCTCGGCGTTGCGCTTGAAGACATCGGCATAGCCGGCGAGCGAGGCAACGCCCTCCTGGATGCGCGCGCCGCCGCTGTCGTTGAGGCCGATCACCGGCGCGCCGTTCTTCACCGCCATGTCCATGATCTTGCAGATCTTCTGCGCGTGCGTCTCCGACAGAGAGCCGCCGAGCACAGTGAAATCCTGCGAAAAGACATAGACCAGCCGGCCATTGATGGTGCCCCAGCCGGTGACGACGCCGTCGCCCGCCACCTTCTGCTCGGCCATGCCGAAATCGGTGGCGCGGTGGGTGACATACATGTCGTATTCCTCGAACGAGCCCTCATCGAGTAGCACGTCGAGGCGCTCGCGCGCCGTCAGTTTGCCCTTGGCGTGCTGGGCGGCGATGCGCCGTTCGCCACCGCCCAGACGCGCCTGCTGGCGGCGGGCTTCGAGCTGTTCGAGCACGGCGCGCATGGTGTTCTCCCCTTCGCAAACAAATCGCGGCGACAAGGCCGCAACGACGCTGTTTAAATCGGGGCCTGAACTGCGGGAACGGTTGAAAGAGTACGGTTGCGTAATGTATGAAACCGTCAATTGCAAAATGCGTATTTGCGAAAATGGCACCACGAAAACTCTTTGTCGGTCGAAAAATCCGGGAAATCCGCGAAACCCAAAAAGCCACGCAGGCGGCCTTCGCCGAGCGCATCGGCATCTCCACCAGCTATCTCAACCAGATCGAGAACAACCAGCGGCCCGTTTCGGCGGCCGTGCTTCTGGCGCTGGCGGAAAATTTCCAGATCGACATCGGCTCGATCTCGCTGGGCGACGACGACAGGCTGCTTTCGGCCGTGACCGAGGCCCTGGCCGATCCGGTCTTCGACAATTATCGGCCGAGCCTTCAGGACCTGAAGCTGATCACCCAGAACGCGCCGGCGCTGGCTCATGCGCTGCTCGCCTGCCATCAGGCCTATCGGCGCAACAGCGAGCAACTTGCCAGCCTGGACGACCGCTTCGGCCGTACCGTCTCATCGGCCGAGCCGACTCCCTATGAGGAGGTTCGCGACTTCTTCCACTTCGTCGACAACTACATCCACGAGTTGGACATCGCCGCAGAAAAGCTCGCGGCGGAACTCGGCCTGCCCGAGCGCGAAGCGAGCGTCGCCCTCCCCGTCTATATGGAAACCCGCCACAGGGTACGGATCGTGCGGGCTGCGCCGAACGACGACATCATCCGCCGCTTCGACCCGCAGTCGCGCGTGCTGTTCCTCAGCCCCTATTCGCCAGTCGCCACGCGCTCGTTCCAGATGGCGTTCCAGATCGCGGAGCTGGAGATGGAGGCGCAGGTGAACGCGATCGTGCGGCGTGCCGGCTTCCGCACGGCGGAAGCCTCGGAAATCTGCAGGATCGGACTGCGCAACTATTTCGCCGGGGCGCTGATGCTGCCCTACCAGCCCTTCATGACCGCGGCGAAGGAGCTGCGCCACGACCTGGAGCTTCTCGCCGCCCGCTTTGGGGCGAGCATCGAGCAAGTGGCGCATCGCCTGAGCACGCTGCAGCGGCCCGGCGCCAAGGGCGTGCCGATCTTCTTTGCCCGCATCGACCGGGCCGGCAACATCACCAAGCGTCACAGCGCGGCCAAGCTGCAGTTCGCCCGTTTCGGGGCGGCCTGCCCGCTCTGGAACGTCCATGAAGCCTTCGAGACGCCCGGCCGCACCATAAGGCAGCTTGCCGAGACGCCGGATGGGGTACGTTATCTGTGCGTGGCAACCGAGCTTACCAAGGGCGGCGGCGGCTTCAACGCGCCGCAGCGGCGCTATGCCATCGCGCTGGGCTGCGAGATCGCCCATGCCGGAGACTTCGTCTATGCTGACAATCTCGACCTCGGAAACCGTGCTGCCTTCGACCCCATAGGCATTTCCTGCCGTATCTGCGAACGCACCAACTGCCAGCAACGCGCCGTGCCGCCGCTGAAGCGGCGGCTGGTGATCGACCACAATCTGCGCGGGGCCGTGCCCTACAGGATCGACTGAGCCTCTGGAATTTGCCAGGGCAAAAGATGACCTCAGCCGATGTAGAGCTTGCCCAGCCCGGACAAGGCCTGCGTCTGGCCGCCAGCCGCAGCATGTGCCAGGATCTGCGGGCTATACTCTGCAGCTCAGGTCACCGGCTTTCCACCGACCTCAATCTCATTGATCACGCTAGCAGGCGCCGCAAAATCGTAATCGGGGACGGCGCTGTTTTCAGCGCGCACAAAGCAGGATCGCTGACGCGTCGAACTGGCGGCCCTTGAACATTCAATCCTCCGAACATGTCAGAAGCTCTCCTTGCCACAGTGCCGGCATTCAAAACGTTGCAGCACAACCCATGGATTTCCATCTAGCTACTGCTCACCATCGAACCTGAGGCATCTTCGTGCATAGGATGGGCTAGCGCTTTCATTTTTGCGGCCACGTTTTACCTCAGAAAGGGCTTCGCCTTCATCGACCCCGGAATCTCCACGCCGAGCCGGCTAAGCACCGTCGGTGCAAGCTGCAACTGGTCGAGCAAGGCCCCGCTTCCCGGTCCTTCGCCCTTGCCGAAATAATAGAGCGCGAAATCCTGCTGGTCTTCCTCGCGCCCGCCATGGTGGCCACGGTCGGTCTGACCATGGTCGGCGGTGACCATCACTTCATAACCGGCTTCGAGCCATTTCGGCAGGAACGCCGCCAGCATAGCGTCCATGGCGGAGCAGGCATGGTCCATCTCCATGCAGTCGTGGCCATAGCGGTGGCCCATGGAATCCAGCGTGCAGGTGTGCAGGATGCCGTAGTCGATGCCGTGGCGCTTGGTCAGCATGGTCAGCGTGGCGAAGAGGTCGACATCGCTCGGCGTCATCTGGTTCTTGTTGTTGTAGCCAGTCATGGTGTGGATACGGCCATGGGTGATAGGCCCGCCGGGCTCGTCATACTCCATGTCCTCAACGGGGTCGAAGGGATAGCGGTTGAAGAATTCCGACCAGTAGGAATGTGTCACCGCGCCGGTCTTGCCGGCGGCCTTGGATATTTCTGAAAACAGGTCGGGCTGACCGACCCGAAAGCGGTTCTCGTTGGAGAGGATGCCGTGCACCTGCGGCGGCGTGCCGGTATGGATCGAAGCATAGCAGCAGGCCGAAGTGGAGGGCAGCACGGAGCGCATTTTCCACACGCGCGCGTCGCCCGACTGGACCCAGCCCTCGAGATTGCCCATCAACCGGCGCCAGTTGCGATAGGGCACGCCGTCAAGAATGATGAGCAACAGCTTGGATTTGAGCGCCATCGGCGGCTCCGTCTGTCTAGTGTTGTTGGATAGGGGATGAAAGGGCTGCCGGATTGTCCGGCAGCCCTTATGGGTCGCGGGGTCAGGCCTTCAGCCAGCATTCGGCCAGCGCGTAGCCATCCATCATCTCGCCCTGGGGGCTCTTGATGTAGCCGCCGACCTTGTCGGTGGCTGCCGCGTCGATGAACTGGTTGAAGAACGGCACGATCAGCCCGCCCTCGTCGCGGATCAGCATCGCCATGTCGCGGTAGATCGCCTTGCGCTTATCCTGGTCCAGTTCGCCGCGCGCGGCATACAGCATCTGATCGAATTTCGGGTCCTTGTAGCGCGTGTCGTTCCAGTCGGCCGTCGAGATGTAGCCTGTGGAGTACATCTGGTCCTGCGTGGCGCGGCCACCCCAGTAGGAGAGCGAGAAGGGCTTCTTGTTCCAAACTTCCGACCAGTAGCCGTCGCCTGGTTCGCGCTTGATCTCGATCTTGATGCCGGCCTTGGCGCAGCTCTGCTGATAGAGCTGCGCCGCGTCGACCGCACCGGGGAAGGCGACGTCAGAGGTGCGAAGAAGGATCGAGCCGGAATGGCCCGATTTTTTATAGAGCGCAGCCGCCTTTTCCGGGTCGAACTTGCGCTGCTCAATGTCGTCGGAGAACAGCGGATAGGCTTCGTTGATCGGGAAGTCGTTGCCGACCGAACCGTAGCCGCGCAGGATCTTCGCCAACAGTTCTTCGCGGTCCATGGCCAGTTTCAGCGCCATGCGAAGGTCGTTGTTGTCGAAAGGCGCGGTGTCGCAGAATATGTTGAACGGGTAATAGCCCTTGCCCGAGACGTTCTCGATCGTTACGCCCGGCACGCGCTTGACTAGATCCACCACCTTCGGCTCGACGCGGTTGATGAAGTGTACCTGTCCGCCCTGAAGGGCCGCCAGCCGCGCGGTAGCGTCGTTGATAACGACGATTTCCACCTGATCGGCATGACCGGCCCTGTCGCCGCGCCAATAATTGGCGAAGCGTTCACCGCCGTGGCGCACGCCCGGCTGGTTGACGGTCACCTTGTAGGGGCCGGCGCTGATGCCGGCATTGGGGTCATCCCGGCCGCCGTTCGGCTGGATGACGAGGTGATAGTCGGCCATCAGGTAGGGAAAGTCTGCGTCGGGGTCGGCGAGCGTGACGATTACCTCCTTGCCGGCGGCCTTGATCCCCTTGATGTTTTTGAGGATGCCGAGCGCTCCCGACTTCGATTTCTCGTCGCTGTGCCTTTCGAGGGTGGCCGCGACGTCTTCGGCGGTTACTGTCTTGCCGTTGTGGAATTCGATGCCGTCGCGCACCTTGATCGTCCAGGTCTTGACGTCCTTGGAGGCGCCGATCTCCTCGGCGATCAGGTTTTCCAGCCTGCCCTCGGGTGTCAGGCGGGCAATGAACTCGCCCCACTGCTTGCAGAAGGAGAAGGTGACCTGGCTGAGATTGAGCGCGGGGTCGAGGCTATTGCTGGATTCGCCGCCCTGCAGTCCTGCCTTGAGGATGCCGCCCCGCACAGGTGTCTGTGCCAGCGCCTTTCCGGCCACTGTATTGGCTGCGATCGCCGATACGCCAAGCGCAGCCGCGCGCCCCAGAAAATCGCGGCGCGACAAGGCGCCCTTCGCCATCCGCAGGGCGAGGTGGTTCAGTTCGTCAGACATCTGTCCCTCCATTGCAGAAAGTAATGACATTATACTTCTCTGGTTGGCGTTTTTAGGTCAAGTGGAAAGCAAAAATGAACTTGGCGCGGGCACGTATACTCGAATAACCTCAGTTCCTCTGTCCCGTACCTTTGTACCTTACGTGGCCCAATCAACTTAGCTCCCGCGCTCATTGCAACGGCGGATTGACGCGTCTACTGCGAGCGGGGGAGGACATTTTCTTGAAGCTTGTCAGCTACAACATCCAGTACGGCTTCGGAGTTGACGGCCGTTACGACCTTGAGCGCGCCGCGCACGTGGTGGCCGACGCCGATGTCATCGCGCTCCAGGAAGTCGAGCGCCACTGGCGCCGAACCAGCTACGACGACCAGCCGGAAATCCTGTCGCGCCTTTTGCCCGACCACCATTTCGTCTACGGGCCGGCCTTCGACATGGACGCGAGCTTCCGCGAGAACGGCCGCATCATCAGCCGACGGCGGCAATTCGGCACGATGATCCTGTCGCGGCTTCCGATCGCCTGGTCGCGGCTGCACCTCTTGCCAATGCGACGCACGGTCACCCCGCTCAACACGCAGAATCCGGCGCTCGAATGCCTGATCCGCACGCCGTGCGGGCCGATACGATTCTTCTCGCTGCACCTCGCCCATATCGGCGCCGACGAGCGGCTTGAACAGATCGACTATCTTCTCGGCCGCCACCGCCGCGTCCCCTTCGAGGGCGGACCGTGGAGCGGCGTGGACGATGAGCCGTCGCGCGACTGGACGCATGGCGAGGCCGAGCCCGAAAGCCCGCTCGACGCGATCTGGATGGGCGATTTCAATATGGAGCCGGGCAGCGCCGAATACCACCGCATCGTCGGCGACAATCCCTACCATCGCGGGGCGGCCTATCTCGACGGCTTCGTCGATGCCGCCGCCGCTTCCGGTCGCCGGCCCGATGGCCTCCACACCCATGTCAAAGTGATCGACGGCGCAACACGCAAGCGCCAGCTCGACCACTGCTTCGTCAGCTCCAGGCTGGCATCGCGGGTGCGGACCGTGCATGCCGACAATGCAGTGATCGCGTCGGACCACCATCCGCTGTGGATCGAAATCGACCTCGAGACGCCTGACGGCGGCCAGACTCCGGAGCGGTGAACCAAGCATGACCCTTTCCGTCTTCCTTGCCGTCCTAGGCGCCGCCGCCATGCATGCCGTCTGGAACGCGCTGATAAAGGTCCGGCTGGACCGCTTCCTGTCGATTTCCCTGATGACGATCGGCATGGGCGTCGCCGCCACTCCCGCGATGCTGGCGGTCGATTTCCCACAGAGGGAAGTGTGGACCTGGATCGTGCTGTCGACAGCCATCCACACCCTCTACCGGCTGTTCCTGATCCGAGCCTACGAGACGGGAGATCTGGCCCAGGCCTATCCGCTCGCCCGCGGTGCGGCGCCGCTGCTCACCACGATCGGCGGTATCCTCCTCATCAAGGAGTTCCCGCCGCAGATCGCCATCGCCGGTATCGTTCTGCTCAGCGCCGGCACGCTTCTGATGTCGCTGCGCGGCGGCAGGAAGGTCGGCGTATTTGACCGGCGATCGGTAGGATTCGCGCTCATCACTTCCGTATGCGTTGCCGGCTACACGCTGACGGACGGCAGTGGGGCGCGGCTGGCTTCGACCGCCTCGAGCTACGCCGTCTGGCTGTTCGCCACCGACGCGCTGTGGACGCTGGCGCTCTGCCTTTATCTGCGCGGCAGCCGCGTGCTCGCCGCCATGCTGCCGGAGTGGAAGACCGGCATCGTCACCGGACTGCTCGGCGCCGCATCCTACTGGATCGCCATGTGGGCAATGACGCGAGCCCCGATCGCCTCGGTGGCGGCGCTCCGCGAAACGTCCATCCTGTTCGCCATGATGATCTCGGTCTTCGCCCTGCGCGAGACAGCGACGCTGTGGCGGGCGGCCGCGGCTATGTTCATCGTGGCGGGCGTCGTTGCGCTGCGGCTCGGCTGATCCTCGCCATGGCGATGTCAGTGCATTTGTCACCGCCGCTGCTCGAACAATTCAACCGCCTGGCAAGTGGGGCTGGCGGCCTCCGGCGTGTCCTGGGCGACGGCTGTTGCGATGAAGGCTGAGACGACGCGCCGCCCGCTCTTGCCGGCATGGGCCAGGGCATTGCGCATGAAGTGGACCCGGCACCTCTGCCAAGTGGCCGATAGAGCCTTGGAAATGGCGGCCTTGATGCCTTCGTGAGCATCGGAGACGACGAGCTTGACGCCGCGCAGACCGCGTCTTGTCAGCTTTCGAAGGCTCGGCCTCGCGGCGGCGGTATTTGGCGCGCTTCACATACCAGTCCTGCAGCAGCGGCTTGATCAGCGAGGCCGCCAGTTCGATGTCGGCGACCTCGAAAGCGCCGCTTTCGACGCCGCGTCTCAGGGCGCCGGCAAAGATCTCCTCGGTCGCCGCCTCGCTGTCGATAGCCATGCGGCGCTCGGCTAATGGGAACGACTTTGCCTCCATGTAGGCAAGCCCTTCTGCACCTTGGAGGGGTTCATTGCGATGTACATGCATCTATCCTTTCAAACTGGGCCCGAGTTCAGGTCATGGAAGTTGGTTCACCTGGTGCGGTTGAAGGCGAGCGGTACGGTGAAGTTCCAGCTCGATCGCCCGGCCGCCTCAGGAATGGGCGGGAAGGGAGCAGCGCGCCGCACTGCATCCAGCGCGGCCTTGTCGAGCACGGTAGAACCGGAGCTCCCGACCATGCGGATCGAACTGACACGGCCGTCGGCGGCCACGACGAAGCTGACGAGAGTTTCCCCGTGGACGCCCTGTCGCCGTGCTTGGGCGGGATAGCGAAGCGCTTGACGCAGCTTGGCAACGATCTTGCCGGAGTAATTCGAGACGGCAGCGTTGCCCACGCCGGTGGTGCCGCCATTGCTGGCAATTCCGTCGCTGCCGTTCTTCTGGCCGTCCGCCTTGCCTCGTCGCGCATCGAGGGCGGCGTTGCCGCGGGAGCCGGAACTCCGCTCCGACCTGGCCAGCGCTGGTCTTTCGGCGGGCTTCTCGGCGCGCTTTTGGGAACCAGCCGCGGTCACCTTTCGCGGCTCGGTCTTCTCGGCCTGGGATGGTCTTGCCAGCGGCTCAGGCCTGGGCTGCTGCAAGGGGGGAACCTCTTCGGGCTTTTCGGCAGGTTCGTGCCGCGGGGCGACGGCCGATGGCTGTTTCACCGCCGCCTCTTCCACCGGCTCGGCGGCCTCTGCGGCGAGGATCGGCGCCGCAGGCTCGGCCGGCAGGACTTCTTCTGCTGCGGCTTCGGAGCGATAGGGCTCGGCCGCTGGTGGTTTCGGCCGCTCGGTCGCCTGTTCGGTTGGCGCCGGCATCTCGTTGACCGCTGTCTCCACTGCCGGCGCGTCAACCGGCCGGATGGAAGGAGCCTCGGCCGCAGTCTGCGCTTCCACGTTTTGCACCTGGGTGGGGTCGGGCATTGTCACCAACGTGACATTCGTCACGGGCGTGCCATCGTCGGCGCTATCGCCGGCTGCCCGTAGGTTTTCGGCTGCGTTGCCGAACATGGCAATTCCGGCATTGTCAGCGCCGGCGATTAGTACGCCGTCATCCTTGATGGCCATGAAACACAGCGATGCTGCTGCATGAAAGGCGATGGACGCTACGATAGTTGCGCCCGACCATCTGCTTCGCTGCGCCTTTGGCATCGTGGGGGCAATGTCGAGCGGCTCCGCCGGGCGGTAATCGAGCGCAGGGTCCGCAGTCAATTCGTATTGCGGTTCCGGATTTTCGCAGCTGCACGGCCACAGCGGACCCAAGGGGAGAATCAAGCTGGGCTCACCCAAACGGCGACGCAGCGCCTGAAAACCGGGCGGTGGCCAAGCCGCCGTGTCTCGCGCGAAAGCAGAAGCCAGTGCCATTTCCAACCTCATGGCCCTACATGCCAAAAGCAATGCCGGTTCTTGTAGTGGTCTTAAGCTCGCGCAGGCATGCCGCATCCGCTCCTGCCACGGCGGCAAAGTCGAAGCAGGCATACTCCCGAGGATTGTTGCCGCCCAAACATGGCTCAGCCTCCGAAACGCATGGTTGCGGCCAGCTTGAGTGTCACGCCGGGCTCGTAGACAGGCGTCGTCGTGTTGGCGTTGAGCGGGTTCACGTTTTTGGCGTCGAAAATGTTGTCCACGCGGAAGTTTACGTTGAGATTGTCCGTCGCCTTGTAGGTGGCGAAGGCGTTGACCAGCGTGTAGTCATCGGCAAACTTGTTGCCCTTCGGCGCGCCGTTGTACTGCACCTCGCCGCCGATCATCAGCCTGTCTTCCAGGAAGCGTAGTCCGAGCTGCCCGGTCACCTGCGAGGAGGGGATGGTGGTCAGGTCCTCGCGAACGCCGGCATAAGACACGGTGTAGCCGTTGATGGTTGAAGCCGACAGCCCCACGAAGCCCCAGGCCGCATCATAGACTGCCTCCAGCTCGAAGCCCCTGATCTTGGCGTTGGCGTAGTTCTGATACTGCGAGCAGATCGGCGCGTATTCCACGTCCGGGTTCATCAGGAGATCCCACCGAACCGGGCAAAGGCCGGTCGTGTCCGTGAACGACACGATCGTGGTGCTACCGATGTAGTTATCGACATCGTTGTTGAAATAGGCCGCCTTGATGCGGAGCGCATCGTCGGGCTGGATCACGCCGTCCGTTCGATAGTTAGCGCCGAGTTCCCAGGTCTTGCCCGTTTCCGGCTTGAGGTCGGGATTGGGCAGGAACGGGAATGTCGCTCCGGTGGGGTGCATGCCGTTCATCAGCGTTTCCGTGATGGATGGCGAGCGGTAGCCTTCGGCGTAGGTGCCGTAGAGCTGCAGGCCCTCGAGCGCCGCCGTCTGGAATGGCGAAACGCCCACGGTGATGCGTGGCGACAGCCGGTTGCCGGAATTGTTCGCTGACTCGCTGTCGAGCTTGTAGCTGTCATACCGTAGCCCGGCGAGCACCTCGAGCCATTCCCAGCTTATCTTGTCCTGGACATAGGCGCCGCTGACACGCCGTTTGCCCGAGGGCGTGTAGGTGTCCATGCTGCCGCTGGGGTCCCGCGTGACGACATCGTCGCTTACCCAGTCGCCGCCATAGGTCATCTCGTGCTGAAGCGCGCCCGTTTCGAAGCGAGACGTGTTCCAGATGTCGAAGCTCCAGGTGCCGAGATCGTAGTTCGTCTGCGAACCCGCCGGAATGATGGTCGGCAGGCCTGTCACGGGGTCGAACTCGTCGCTGCTGAGGGCCTTGATGTAGGTCCTGTCCAGCTTGGCCTTGTTGTAGGAGGCGTTGATGTGGAGGTCGAGCCAGCTCTGGCCCTCGTCCGTGATGTTGTAACGACCGGTGAACGTGTTCTGCTTCAGGTCGAGATCGGAGACCGGGGAACCACCGCTGACCTCGTTCCAGCTGTCGTTGGCGCCGACCCAGCCAAGCTTGAGCTCGCTGTTTTCCGTCGGGCGGATGGTGCTCTTGAGCACGCCGCTCAACACGTCGAAGGCCGTGCCGGGAACGGTATCGCCGCCGCCATCCTTGTAGTCGCCGTAGTCGCGATAGACGATGTTGCCGAGTACGTCGGCAGCGTCATTGAAGCGATAAGCGCCGGTGGCGCTGGTGGTCCAGCCATGGCCGTTCGTCTCGTACATGCCGGTGGCCGAAGCAGCCCAGCTTTCGCCCGGACGGAGGAAATCCTCGGCATCCTTGGTCTCATAGAAGACCACGCCGCCGATTGCGCCGGAGCCATAGGTGTTGGCCACCGGGCCGCGGATGACGTCGACCTGCTTGACCAGTTCGGGATCGAGCCAGAACTTCGACTGCGTGCCATGGCCTGAGCGCTGAAAATCCTGGCGCGCGCCGTCGATGATCACCTGAACGCGGCCGAAATCCTGCAGGCCGCGAATGTTGACGCTGGAAGCCGTGCGGCTGGCGTCTGTCTGCACTGCCACGTTGGGCAGGCCGAACAGGACGCCCTGCTGTGACGTCGCCATGCGGCGCTCAAGCTGCTCCTGACCGACATGGCTGACCGAGGCCATGGTATCGATCGCGCTTTCGCCGGTGCGGCTGACGACCGTGATCTTGTCTAGCAGCGTGGCGCCGTCGCCGCTCTTTTTCTGTTCGACCTTCTCAGCCGTCTCCTGCGTCGCCGCCGTGCTGTCTGCTTCCTGCGCGGATGCCGAAACCACGCCCAGTGCGATCGCCGCCACGCCCGCCATCAGGGCCGCCGAGCGGGCGAAGCCCGGCCTCAATCTCACTTCTCCGTCGAGCCCCGACAGAACCAAAATATTCCGCGCCACAAGCCCCATACCCACGATTCTCCAGTGTCTGCTGATGCGGGCTGGCCTGGAGGCTGGCTGGCATTTTTCGTTTGTGCCGGAGTGATTTAAAACTTGACTCGTTTACTCCGGTAATGCAGTTGACTAGATAACATGATTGATTGAGTCAAGATTGATTTCGCAGTCCACTCACAGTTCGTTGGACAACGAAATCGGCACAGACAGACGGCAGACGAGAGGGCCGACGACCATGAGCAGCCACGACCAGGATGCTTTTCACCATCGTCCTGAAAAGACCGTCGCGGAAACGGCGCGGCGGGCAGGATCGCCGCTCATGTCCATCCGCACGGTGTCGAGCGCCGCGTTGTTTGCCGGCGAGCACGAGATCGGCATCGATCATCGCGGATCGCTCTACCGCTTGAAAATTACCCGCCAGGGCAAGCTCATTCTCAACAAGTAATTCCGTATCAAGGGGTCTGAATCATGGATGCTCGCGTTAAGCCCGCGCCGCACGAAATCCGTTTGGCGAGAGCCGAAAATCCGAAGATGCGCGAGCGCGATCTCGCCAGCCAGCTCGGCGTTTCCGAGGCCGAACTGGTGGCGGCGTATATCGGCGAGGGCGTCGTGCGCCTCGAGCCGCGCGTCAACGATCTGCTGACCGGCCTGGAGGCGGTAGGCGAGGTGATGGCGCTGACCCGCAACGAGAGCGCCGTGCACGAGAAGATCGGCGTCTACGACAAGGTCGTCACCGGCGACCAGACGGCGATGGCGCTGGGCGAGAATATCGACCTGCGCATCTTCCCCAAGCGCTGGGCCTTCGGCTTTGCGGTCGAAAAGCGCGATGGCGACGATGTGCGCCGCAGCTTCCAGTTCTTCGACAAGGCGGGGGCTGCCGTGCACAAGGTGCATCTGCGGCCGTCCTCCAATGTCGAGGCCTATGAGCAGCTGTCGGAAAAGCTCCGTTCGGAGGACCAGAGTGCCGCCCTCGACATCGACGACATCGACGTTGCCGGGGCTCCCGCCGAGGAAACGACCACGACGGTGGAAGAGCTGCGCGACCGCTGGAGCAAGCTCACCGACACGCACCAGTTCTTCGGCATGCTGCGCACGCTGAAGCTCGGCCGCCAACAGGCGCTGCACATGGTCGGCGAGGACTATGCCTGGCGGGTCGAAAACGATGCGCTGACGACCATGCTGCACAAGTCGGTCGAGACTCAGGTGCCGATCATGTCCTTCGTCGGCAATGACGGCTGCATCCAGATCCATTCGGGACCAATCCAGAACGTCAAGCCGATGGGGCCGTGGATCAACATTTTCGACGAGGCCTTCCACCTGCATTTCCGGACCGACCACGTCCAGGAACTCTGGGTGGTCCGCAAGCCCACCACGGACGGCCATGTCACCTCGCTGGAGGCCTATGACGCCAATGGCGAGCTGGTCATCCAGTTCTTCGGCAAGCGCAAGGAAGGCCATGACGAGCGCGTCGAGTGGCGCGAAGTCGCCGAGAGCCTGCCGCGCGCGGCGGCGGCTGCCGCATAAGGATGAAGAGCATGTCGATATTCAGCCGTTCCATGCGGGTTACCGCGATCGGCATTGCGCTGGCGTTCGGTTCGCTCGCCGTGGCGCAGTCCGAGGAGGGCAAGAGCGTGTTTCCGGATGCCTCCCGCATCGCGGCCGTTGGCGGCTCGATCACCGAGATCGTCTATGCGCTGGGCGAGGAGGGCAAGCTGGTGGCTCGCGACTCGACCAGCACCTACCCGGAAAGCGCGCTAAAACTGCCCGATGTCGGCTATATGCGTGCGCTGTCGCCCGAAGGCGTGCTGTCGGTCAATCCGTCCGGCATCCTGGCGCTTGCGGGCAGCGGGCCGAAGGAGGCCATCGACGTGCTCAAGAAGGCGAGCGTGACCTACATCGAGGTGCCCGAGACCTATGATCACCAGGGCATTCTCGACAAGGTGCGCATCGTCGGCCATACGCTCGGCGCAGACGACAAGGCCGCGACGCTGGCCAAGTCCATAGACGCCGATCTCAAGGCGGCCGAGGACCTGACCGCCAATGTGGCCGAGCGCAAGCGCGTGCTGTTCATCCTCAGCATGGAAGGCGGCAAGATCCTTGCTGCCGGCGACCACACGGCCGCCAACGGCATCATCAAGCTGGCCGGCGGCGTGAACGCCATGGAAGGCGTGAACGGCTACAAGCAGCTGACCGACGAGGCGGCGCTGACCGCCAAGCCCGACATGATCCTGATGATGGACAGCGCAGGCGCGCTCGCAACGGCGGATGCCGATGTCTTCTCCAACCCGGCTCTTGCCACTACGCCGGCGGGCAAGGCGAAGAAGCTGATCCGCATGGATGGCAGCTATCTTTTGGGCTTCGGACCGCGCACGGCAAGCGCCGTCCGCGATCTCGCGGCCGCTCTCTATGGCGACCAGATCAAAGGCTGAGCGTACCGTGGTTGACAGCGTGGCCGGCAGCGTCGGCAACATGGAAAGGCGCGCGTCGGCGGGCGACCGCTCGGCGCGCGCGAAATTTGCAATCGTCCTGCTGGCGGTACTGCTCGGCGTGACCGTGCTGCTGAGCCTCGCATCGGGGGCGTCAGACGCCTCGGCGCTGGCCGTCGTGCGCGACGGGCTGTTTCCGTCGATGTCGGACGGCTCGGCTTTGTCCGAGCGCGACCGTATCATCGTCTATGACATCCGCCTGCCGCGCGTCGTTCTTGGCGTGCTGATCGGCTCGGCGCTCGCCGTGTCGGGCGCGGTGATGCAGGGGCTGTTCCGCAATCCGCTGGCCGATCCGGGCCTTGTCGGCGTGTCCGCGGGTGCAGGTCTCGGCGCCATCGTCGTCATCGTGCTGGGCGGTACCGTGCTCGGACCTCTGCTGGCGATCCTCGGCATCTACACACTGCCACTCGCCGCTTTCGCCGGCGCTCTTGCCACGACCCTGGTCCTCTATCGCGTCGCCACCCGGCGCGGCCAGACCTCCATCGCCACAATGCTCCTGGCTGGCATTGCGCTCGGCGCCATGGCCGGCGCCTTTTCCGGCATCATGGTCTATCTCGCCGACGACCGGCAGCTGCGTGACCTGACGTTCTGGGGGCTCGGCTCGCTCGCGGGCGCCACCTGGACCAAGATCGCGGCGGCCGGGCCGATCATCGCGCTGGCGCTGATCGCCTCGCCCTTCTTGGCGCGGGGCCTGAATGCACTGGCGCTGGGGGAGGCGGCGGCGCACCATCTCGGCATTCCGGTGCAATGGTTCAAGAATGTCGCTATCGTCTCGGTCGCCGCGGCCACCGGCGCCTCGGTGGCGGTCAGCGGCGGCATCGGCTTCGTCGGAATCGTAGTGCCGCATCTGCTGCGCCTGATCATCGGCCCCGACAACCGCTATCTGCTGCCGGCTTCGGCGCTGCTCGGCGCCTCCATGCTGCTGCTCGCGGATGCGATAAGCCGCACCATCGTTGCGCCGGCCGAACTGCCCTTAGGCATCATCACGGCAGCCGGCGGCGGCCCGTTCTTCCTGTGGATCCTGCTGCGCAAGCGCGGTCTTCTGGATCTCTGAGGACGGCCATGATCGAAGCCCAAAATATTTCCGTATCCATCGGCTCCAGGCGCATCATCTCCGATGTCGATTTCGAGGTGCGCCCGGGCGAGATCGCGGCCATTGTCGGACCCAACGGATCCGGCAAGACGACCTTCCTGAAGGCGCTGACCGGCGATCTTCCGTATACGGGCAGGGTCGTGATCAACAACCGCGACATGGCTGGCCTGAAGCCGTGGGAGACGGCGTCGATGCGCGCCGTGCTGCCGCAGTCGACGGCACTGTCCTTTCCGTTCACGGTACATGAGATCGTGAAACTCGGCCTGATGAGCGGCCGCTCCGGCGCGCTGGCAGGTGAGGAACGCAACCTCCCGGAGCGTGCCTTGGTGCGTGTGGACCTCGACGGATTTGCCGGCCGTTTCTATCAGGAACTGTCAGGCGGCGAACAGCAGCGCGTGCAGCTTGCCCGCGTGCTTTGCCAGGTCTGGGCGCCGGTACTGGACGGTAACCCGCGCTATCTGTTCCTCGACGAGCCGGTCTCCAGCCTCGACATCAAGCACCAGCTGATCATTATGGATATCGCGCGCGACTTTGCCCTGCGCGGCGGCGGCGTGGTCGCCATCCTGCACGACCTGAACCTGACGGCGATGTATGCCGACCGCATCTTCGTCATGCATCGCGGGCGGCTGGCGGCGGCCGGAACCCCGCAGGAAGTGCTTAGCGACGATCTGATTTCGGAAGTGTTCGAGTGCGGCCTGAAGGTAGGCCGGCTTCCGGCCGGCAATACGCCGTTCGTCCTGCCGCAGTCGGCGGCGGTTTAGATGTGGAGGCTCAACAGGTTGTCCTTGGACAATCCGAGGCATGGGTGTTTTGGGTTTTGGGCTGCCATGCGGGCGGTGCCAATGGCTTCGGTGCAGCCAGAGAGGCAGCTCGGCCCACGGCGATCTGACGTCGTGTAGGCTCTTGCGTAGGCCCATTCTCTGAGCGCGGTCCGTATGAAGCCTTCGCCTTGTCGTTTGTCTTGGGCGTGTAGGGCTTGGTTCGGCCATCAGCTGGCAGGACATTGCCGAGATGCGCAAGATGTGGAGGGGTCCGCTAGTCCTGAATGGGTAGCAGCCGACCATGGCGCCGATGGCGTCATCCTATCCAATCACGGCTGGCGCTAACTGGACGGTGTCCGTCAGTCCTATGGCAGTGCTGCCATACATTGCCGAAGTACTCGGAGATCAGCTGACCATCCTGTGCGACAGCGGTTTCCGGCGGCGCAGCGACGTGGTCAGGGCCATCGCGCTGGGTGCTGCGGCGGTTCTGCTGGGGCGCGCCCGAGCCGGTCGAGCGGCTCGACAAAATGCGTAGTGGTCGACGGCACCTTCCAGCCGCAGACGCTCGAAGGGCGAAGCGGCATGGCACTCGTCAAGCCGCTAAAGCAGGACCGGCCGCTGGGGGCCGATGCCGAAGCGCTCTATGCCGCGCTTTCCAGCGGGAAGTGGCAGGCATAGCGCCTGCCGTTTTCCGCCTCGGTCAGCAGCGGCTCCTCTTCCCGGCAGCGCGGCTGCACATTGGGGCAGCGCGTGTGGAAGCGGCAGCCCGCAGGCGGCTTCGACGGGCTCGGAATTTCGCCCGACAGGACGATCTTCTTGCGCTTGTGCTCCGGATCGATCACCGGATTGGCCGATAGAAGCGCGCGCGTATAGGGGTGTTTTGGCGCGCGGAAGACTTCCCGCGTCGGCCCCTCCTCCACCACTTTGCCCAGATACATGATTGCGACGCGGTCGGTGACGCGGCCGATGACGTTGAGATTGTGGCTGACGATCAGAATGCCGAGCGAAAAGCGCTGCTGCAGATCGGATAGGAGGTTGAGCAGTTCGCCCTGGACGGAGACGTCCAGCCCCGCCGTGGGTTCGTCGGCGATGAGGAAGGACGGATCGGCCACCAGCGCGCGCGCAATCGCCACGCGCCGCGCCTGACCTCCGCTGACCTGATGCGGAAACTTGTCGAGCTGCGTTTCGGCAAGTCCCAGACGGGACATGAGGTCGAGCACCGCCGGCCAGCGCTCCTTGGCGTTGAGCCCGTGGATGGCGAGCGGCTCGGCCAAAAGCTTGCGAATGGTGAAGCGCGGCGACAGCGACGACAGCGGATCCTGAAAAATCATCTGCACGCGCTGCCTGAGCCACAGCCGGTCGGAGCGCGTCAGCCCGGTCAGGTCGCGGCCTTCGACGACCACGCGACCCGACTCCGGCCGGTTCAGCCCCACCAGCGCCTTGGCGAGCGTGGTCTTGCCGCTGCCGCTTTCGCCCACCAGCCCGAGCGTTTCGCCCACCGAGAGTTTCAGGCTGATGCCGGCCACCGCCTGCACGCCGCCCGCAAAGGTGACGCTGATATTTTCGACTTCGATCGTCTTGGATTCAGCCATCGTCACACCAGCCAGCACGCGGCATTGTGGCCCGGCGCGACTTCGCGTAGCGCCGGCTCCTGCGAACATTTATCGAAGCGCGCCGGGCAGCGGGCGGCGAATATGCAGCCAGACGGCACATCAACCAGATCGGGAAGCCCGCCCTTGATCGTCACCAGCCGTTCACCCGGCTCGGTGTCGGGGTCGATCTCGCAGGCCAACAGCGCCTGCGTGTAAGGGTGGCTCGGCCGCTCGAAAAGGCTGCGTGTCGGCCCGCTCTCCACCACCTTGCCGGCATACATCACCGCCACCTCGTCGCAGAGCTCGGAGATCAGGCCGAGACTGTGCGAAACGAAGATGATCGAGCCGCTGAACTCGGCCTGGATATCCTTGATGAGATCGACGATCTGCGCCTCGATGGTCACGTCCAGCGCCGTGGTCGGCTCGTCGGCGATCAGCACGTCGGGCTCGCACAGCAGCGCCATCGCGATCATCACGCGCTGGCGCATGCCGCCCGAAAGCTGGTGCGGATAGGCGGAAAGCCGCGTCTTGGGGTCCGAAATGCCGACGCGGGTGAGCATAGCCGCGGCACGCTTCAGCAGTTCCTTCCGGCCAAGACGAGGATGACGGTTCCGCTGCGCATCGACCAGTTGGGTGCCGATGGTGAACACCGGGTTCAGCGCGGTCATCGGGTCCTGGAAGATCATGGCGATGCGCCGGCCGCGCAGATGCTCCAGTTGCTCCGGCTTCAGCGCCAGAAGGTTTTTGCCCTCCAGCTCGATGCTGCCGGTCACCTTCGAGGTGTTCTCGGGCAACAGGCCGAGAAGTGCCAGCGCCAGGGTGGACTTGCCGCTGCCGCTTTCGCCGACGAGGCCGACGATGCGCCGGCGCCCGACCGAAAGGTTCACCTCGCGCAGCGCATGCACCGCGCCCCTGCCCGTCGCGAAATCGATCGACAGGTTGCGGATCTCGACAAGCGCGTCTTCAGTCATGGCTCCCGCCTCAGTTTCGGGTCGATCGCGTCGCGCAGGGCCTCGCCGAACAGGGTGAAGCCGAGCGTCGCCAGCGTCAGCATGCCGCCGGCGACAAGCACCGGCCAGACCGACTGTTCAAGATAGGTGAAGCCGTCGAACAGCATCGAACCCCAACTCGCCAAAGGCGGGCGGATACCGACGCCGAGGAAGCTCAGGCCCGCCTCCAGCGTGATGACGACGGGAATGTTCATGCTGGCCAGAACCACGATGGGGCCGACGATGTTGGGCAGAACGTGGTGGAACATGATGCGGCTGCCCGACGCGCCAAGGGCGCGCTCGGCTTCGAGGAACGGCCGCTCCTTGATGGTCAGCGTCTGCGCCCGCGCGATGCGGCCGAACTGCGGCACGAAGACGATGGTGACGAGGATGATGATATTCAGCAATCCCGGCCCCAGCACCGCGACCAGCGCCAGCGCGAGGATCAGGCTGGGATAGGAGCTGATAATGTCGAAGACCGCGAGGATGATGCGTTCGACCGGCGTGGGTGCATAGGCGGCGATAACGCCGAGCAGGATGCCGATGAACAATGCGGTGGCGGTTACCGCGAGGGCCACGCCGACCGCAATCCGCGTGCCGTAGAGCCCGCGCGAAAACAGGTCGCGGCCGAGATGGTCTGTCCCCAGCCAGTGGGTTGCCGAAGGCGGGCTCAGCCGCGCGGCAACATCGATCTGGTTGGGCATATGCGTGGCGATAAGCGGTGCCGCCAGCCCGCCGATGACGACGAGAAGCGTTGCGATGAGCCCGATGCGTCCACTCGGGCTTCTCCAGATCCGGCGCAATATGTCCATCAGGCACCGCCTCCGTTTCGCGCGCGTCCGAGGTTTTCGCGCACGCGCGGATCGAGCCAGGCATAGGCGAAATCGACCAGAAGATTGGTCAGGACGAAGATCGCGACAATGATCAGGATACAGCCCTGCACCACGGGATAGTTGCGCACCCGGATCGCGTCGATGACCAACGAACCGAGGCCCGGCCGGTTGAAAATGACCTCGACGAAGACGGCCCCGCCCATGAGCTCGCCGATGCCGACGCCGAGGATCGCCACCGTCGGGATGCAGGCGAGCTTCAGCGCATATTTCATGACGATGCGGCGTTCAGGCTGCCCGTAGGCGCGCGCGGTGCGGATATAGGGCTCGCTCAGCACCTCGAGCAGCGAGGAGCGAACCAGCCGCGCGATGTAGCCTATCCAGCCAACCGCCAACGCAATCGCCGGCAGCACGAGATGATGAAGCTGGTCGAGGAAATTGCCGGGCTCGCCGGCACCGAGCACGGGAAACCAGCCGAGCCACACGGAAAAGAAGTAAAGGAGCAGGATCGCCACGACATAGCTGGGCGTCGCCACCAGCCCGACACTCAACACCGCCAGCGCCTGGTCGAGCAGACTGCCCGGCCGCACCGCCGCATAACAGCCGATGGGAATGCCGATCAGCACGGCAAGGCCAATCGCCGAGACGGCAAGAAGTATCGTGTTAGGCAGGGCGGCCAGAACCATATCCGTCACCGAGCGCCCGCTGATCACGTCGGTGCCGAGATCGCCCTGCAAAGCGTGCTTGAAGAAGACGAAGACCCGCTCATAGAGCGGCAGGTCGAGGCCCATCTGTTGACGGAAGCTCTCCACCAGCTCGGGTGTCGCCCTCGCCCCCAGCAGGATCCGCGCCGGATCGCCCGGCACGATCAGCGTCAGCGAGCACAGAAACGCGATGCTGCCAACGAGCACCAGGACAGCGGTTGCCAGCCGGCTCGCACCATAGCGCGCAAGGCCGCCCTTGCTCCAAAAACCGTTCATGCCATTCCCGTCGAGAAACTCGCCCAATGACAAGCGCCCGGCTCGTCGCCGGGCGCTACATCACTTTTGCCCCGTATCGTTTGTCGATCAAGCCTTCCTGAAGGAAGCGTACTGCCACTGGTTGCCATTGGGCAGGATGCCCGGCGCCAGCCAGTCCTTGAAGGCAAAGGTATAGGCGTTGTGGGTGATCCACCAGAAGGCGGCAGACTCGTCCATCAGCTTCTGCGCGTCGATGTAGATCTGCTCGCGTTTCTTCGGATCGGGTTCGACGAGACCCTGCTTGTGCAGGGCATCGAACTCCTTGTTGTTCCAGCGCTGCCAGTTCCAGGTGCCGATCTGGTCGGCGGTGAACCATTGCGTCTGGAAGCCGGGATCGAACTTGCCGCGATACTCGACCAGCACGAGTTCCAGGTCCTTGCTGGCGTCATTTTCGCCGTAGGCCCAGTAGGCGCCGGGATCGAGCGCTTCGATCTGCACGTCGATGCCGATCTCGGCGAGATTGGCCTGCACCACCGCAGCCGTCGCCTGTGCCACTGCCTTGTTCAGCACCGTCAGCTTGGTGGAGAAGCCGCCGCCGAGACCTGCCTCTTCAAGCAGCGCCTGGGCGCCGGCGACATCTCGCTCATATCTCGGTGCATCCGCCCAATGGCCCAGCAGGCCCGGAGCCTCAAGCGCGAAGGCCTGTTCGACCGCGCCGTTATAGGCGGCGGCGATGATGGCCGGCACGTCGATCGCCTTGCGGATCGCCTGACGCACGCGCACGTCGTCAAAAGGCTTCTTATCGATGTTGGGCCCGATCCAGACATAGTCGATCGCCGACAGCTTCTCGACCTTGAGCCCCTTGACGGTCTCGATGTCCTTGGCGACCGCCGGGTCGATGCGCGCGAAGTCAATCTCGCCGGCCTGCAGCGCAAGCTGCGCGGTCTTGTCGTCGGTGATCGGCTTGGCGACGATTTCGTCGAACGCCGGCTTCTCGCCGATATAGTCGGGATTGGCGACGAGCGTGAAGTGGTCGCGGGGCACCCATTCCTTGAGGATGTAGGGGCCGGAACCGATCGCCATCGTCTTGAACTTGTCGCCCAGCGCCTCGAAAGCCTTCTTGGAAATGATGGCGCCCGAACCATCGGCGAGTGCGATGAGCCACACCGCAGGCGAGGGCGCCTTCAGGTGGATCTTGCCGCTGAGCGGGCCGGTGACTTCGACCGATTCCAAGGCCGCCCAGTCATCGGCGTAGGTAACCTTGGCCCCATCCGGACCGGGCTTGATGAAGCGTTCGAATGAGAACTTCACGTCCTCGGCGGTCAGATCGCCATAGCCGCCGGTGAACTTCAGGCCTTCCTTGAGCTTGAACTCGATCAGCGTGTCGTTGACCTGCTTGATTTCGGCGGCGGCGTCGTTTTCCCATTCCGTCGTGCCGGGCTTGAATTTCACCAGGCCCTGGTTGACCGCCAGGATGACGTTGACGTCGATCGCGCCGGCGCGATTGGCGGGATCGAGGTTCTGCAGATCCTCATCGGTGCGAACGACGATCTTGCCGTCCGCCGCATGGGCGACATTGGCCCAGGGTTGGCCGAGAATGGTGACACCTGCCGCGGCGGTGCCCGCCAGGAAACTCCTGCGCGTCAATTCGTAACTCATAAGACACCTCTCCATAATGCTCTGCCGGCGCACCGGGCTGGTCGTTGCTTTGTTGTAGGCAAGCTAGAAAAGAGACGATCGCTTAACAAGAAACAGCGAAGGGGACCGCATGTCCAGTTGGGGTATGAAATTCTTGCTGTGGCGTGCATTGGGAAAGGACTTTTCCGCACGGCGTCAATACTGCCTTGCCGGCGAGAGACACACTTGAATTTCCGTCCACATCGGGCAAGTTCCCCCCGCTTCATTCGGGGATAACGGCCATGGACACAGTGACGATTACGAAATTTCCACGCCGCGTGAGGACCATTCCCACTGAATGGATAACGCTCTCCGACGGCACGCGCCTTGCCGCCACGATCTGGCTGCCCGAGGACGTGGCGGAAAATCCGGTGCCCGCAATCCTTGAATTTCTGCCCTACCGCCGGCGCGACGGAACCGTTTTGCGTGACCGCCAGATGCACGCCTATTTCGCCGGCCACGGCTATGCCGGCGTGCGCATCGACATGCGCGGCTCGGGCGATTCGGACGGGGTGCTCGAGGACGAATATCTGCCGCAGGAGCAGGCCGATGCCGTCGAGGTCATCGCCTGGCTGGCGGCCCAGCCCTGGTGCAGCGGCTCTGTCGGCATGATGGGCATCTCCTGGGGCGGCTTCAATTCGCTGCAGGTGGCGAGCCATCGCCCGCCGGCGCTGAAAGCCATCATCACCGCCTGCTCGACCGACGACCGCTACGCCGACGACTGCCATTTCATGGGCGGCTGCCTGCTCAACAATTCCATCGCCTGGGCGTCCACCATGTTCGCCTTCGGCGCGCAGCCGCCGGACCCGGAAGTGGTGGGCAACCGCTGGCGCGAGATGTGGCTGGAACGGCTGGAGAACAACCCCCTGATGGCCGCGACCTGGATCGAGCACCAGCACCGCGACGACTATTGGAAGCAGGGCTCGGTCTGCGAGGACTATTCGTCCATCACGGCAGCCGTCTATGCGGTGGGCGGCTGGGCCGACGGCTATTCCAACGCCATTCCGCGCATGCTGGCCGGCCTGCCGGGGCCGAAGAAGGGGCTGATCGGCCCCTGGGCGCATGCCTATCCGCACGCCGCCTATCCGGGGCCGCGCATCGGCTTCCTGCAGGAAGCTTTGCGCTGGTGGGACCATTGGCTGAAGGGCATCGACACCGGGATCATGGACGAGCCCATGCTGCGGGCCTGGATGCAGGAAAGCGTGCGGCCTGCAACCACCTATCCCGAGCGGCCCGGCCGCTGGGTGGCCGAAAGCGCCTGGCCGCCGAGGGACCGCAAGCCCTCGATCCTGCATTTTTCCGGCAGCGGGCTGTCGCGCGAACGACAGCCGGACGCTAAAGTGATCGTAGCCTCCAGCCTTTCGACCGGCGTCACCTTCGGTGAGTGGTGCCCCTACGGGCTAGCGGGCGAGCTGCCGGCGGACCAGCGGCCGGACGACGGGCGCTCGGTCTGCTTCGACACCGCGCCGCTGCCCGAGCGGATCGAGATATTCGGCGCGCCGGTGGTGACGCTCGACGTTTCCTCCGACAAGCCGGTCGCCATGATCGCCGCCCGCCTCGAAGACGTCGCGCCCGACGGCTCCTCGACGCATGTCTCCTACGGCCTTCTCAACCTCACCCACCGCAACGGCCACGAGCACCCGGAACGGCTGGAGCCGGGCAAGACCTACCGCGTCGAGATCGTGCTGAACGACATCGCGCAGGCGTTCCCGGCCGGCCATCGCATCCGACTGGCGCTTGCCACCTCGCACTGGCCGATTGCCTGGCCGTCGCCGGAACTCGCCACGCTGACGGTGTCGACCGGCGAAAGCACATTGTCGCTTCCGATACGTGCGCCCTCCCCTCTGGACGAAGCTCTCGCGCCCTTCGCGGAGCCCGAACAGGCCGAGGTAGAGCCGCATGCCATCACCAAGCTCGCGGGTCGCAACCGCACCATCGCCGAGGACCCAACGACCGGCGAGATGGTCGTCACCGTGCATCGCGAGCGCAGTTCTTACCACCTGCCGGCGATCGACCTCGCCTTCGAGGCTCAGGCAGAGGAGCATTACCGTATCCGTGAGGGCGACCCTTCCGCCGCCAGCGCCGATGCGAAGGCGGTCTGGCGACTCTCTCGAGACGAGTGGCACGTGCGCACCGAAACCTATACCTACGTCAGTTGTACGCCGGACACCTTCGAGATCACGGCCACCATGGACGCCTTCGAGGGCGACGTGCGGATCGCAAGCCGCAACTGGAAGCGGAGCATCCCCCGGCTTCTGGTGTGAGCAGGTTGGAGCCTTTCACCGCCCGCGGCCCTGCTCCCGGCGGGGCTAGTCGCATGTGCCATTTTGGTTCTCCTCTTCCTACCGCTCCGCTTGTCGAAGGGCGACCGGATCAAGAAGATCAGCCTCAAGCTGGGCGGCAACGCACCTTTCATCGTCTTCGACGACGCCGATGTCGATGCCGCCATTGGCGGCGAGGTCCATGCGAAGTTCCGCAATGCCGGCCAGACCTACGTTTCCGCAACCGCCTCTACGTCGCGTAAAGGAGGGCGGAAAGCTGCCATCCCGCTCTCGATAATTTGCAGATTATGCGGACTGTCTCGGGTGGGGCCATCAAAGGACGTATTTGGGGTCGAGAGACATCGCAGCGATCAGGCTGGATGCGTCGGTCACCCATCCTAGAGCCACTTCAAATGTGAGCAGACTGGCTTCGTGGTTGCTCCGTGAGGCACTGTAGGCAAGCGGCTCGGCAAGCTAAATCGGGCGGCCGAGACCGCCTCCGGAATGCCCCGCAGCCGCAGCGTCGATATGCACGGTGCAAGCGCCGCAAAGCGCCATGCCGCAACCGAACTTCGTGCCCGTCATGCCCAGGATATCGCGCAGAACCCAGAGCAGCGGCGTGTCGCCGTCGGCGTCAATGGTGTGTTTTTCCCCGTTGATGCTTATCGTGGTCGCCATGGCCGACTCCCCTCGGTTCGTCATCCCTCGGTTGGTTCGAGGAACAAAGGTAGGGCGCTGGAGGGTGCGGTAAACCTCCCCAATGAATCCGCAGGTGGCTGAACAGATGAAGCCGCATCTGGCGGCCAAGGTCGCTGCCGATCTGGCCGCAAAGCTACTTGCCAGATGCAGAAGCTTCCGGCCGGGGGTCCACCTTGCTGCCGTTGGCCAGATCGACCGGCGGATTGAGGATCACTTGCTCGCCCGCCTTGACCCCGGTGTCCACCTCCACCCGCGTGCCCAGATCGCGTGTCTCCGTGACCTTGCGGAGCTCGGCCTTGCCGTCGTTGACGACGGCGACTTGCAGACCGTCACGGTTGTAGATGAGGGCGTCGGCGGGGACGATGACCGACTGGGACTTGCGCGGCACCTTGAGCTCCACCATGCAGTAGGCGCCGGGCGGCAGCGCACCGTCAGGATTGGGAAGATCGATCTCGGTGAGGAGCGTGCGCGTTCCGCTTTGCAGCGCTTCAGCAACCCTGGTCACTTTGCCCGAAAACTCGCGGTTCGGAAGTTCGGGCACGCGCACAACCGCTTTGACGCCCGGCTCCACGCCGAATGCGGCGTCTTGCGGCACATATACCCAGACACGGATCACGTCGGTCTGCATGATCTCGAACAGGAAAGTGCCCGTATTGGTGTTGCCCTGTACCAGGCTGCCCACATCGACATTGCGCTGGGTGATGGTGCCATTGAACGGCGCCACCACCGAGGCGTAGCTGCGGTCTTGCCGAAGTACCCTGAGCTGGTTCTCCTGGGCCGAGACATTGGCCTCCGCGACGCCGACCGCGGCTTGCTGTGCCTGGAGGTTTTGAACGTCGACCGTCCCCTGCTGCTTGGTCACCCAGCCCTTGGTGACAAGCGATTTGTCCCGATCCCAGGTCACCTGGGCGAGCTTCATGTTGGCATTGGCCTGGTCGAGCGCTGCCCGGAGCTGCTTGAGCGTCGACTCGTTCTGGGAAATCTGATCGTCGAGTTCGGGGACTGCGAGCTCCGCCAGCAGATGTCCGGCCTTGACGTGATCCCCAATGTCCACGTTTCGCTTTGCGATGTAGCCGGTGGCACGGGCATAGATGCTCGCTGACGCGAAAGCGGCCGTCGTCCCCGGCAAGCTGACCGACTCGATGCCTGAATTGGGTTCGACCGTGGCGACACGCACGCTGGGCACCAGATCGAACCGCTGCTCCGCGGTCGCCGCGACCACTTGTTGCCGCGAATAGAGGCGCCAGACGCCCAGCGAGACAGCACAGGCGAGCAACAGGAATGCGCCAAGCGCCAACAGGCGCCCGCCGTAGCGACGGCGCGCTCGCGCGGGGGATGTCGGAGGGCTCTCCGTCTTGCGATCAACGGGTTCCTGCAGGCCGCGAAGAGGCTCGCCTTCCTGGTCACTATTACGCGCGTCATTCATTGGGGAGCTCCTCAAAGACGCCGTAGGACGCAACGCCGTCATTGCGCTTGCGCAGCAAGGCAAACAGATATGGAACGATCAGCAGCGTGGTGGGGGTGGCGAACAGAAGGCCCCCGATCACCGCACGCGCCAACGCCGCATTCTGTTCCTCGCCGGGCGCGCCGATGGCCATGGGGGTCATGCCGAGGATCATCGCGCCAGCGGTCATCAGCACCGGGCGAATACGGGTATAGCCGGCGTCGATGGCGGCCCGGAAGGCGGGGCGCCCTTTCAGCTGCTGCTCGCGCGCGAAGGTGACCAAGAGGATTGAATTGGCCGAGGCGACGCCGACCGCCATGATCGCCCCCATGAGCGAGGGCACGCTCAGCGTCGTGCCTGTGATGAACAGCATCGTGACGATGCCGCACAAGGTCGCCGGCAGTGCCAGGATGACCACGAACGGGTCGCCGAAATTCTGGTAGTTGACGACCATGAGCAGGTAGACGAACACGGCCGCGAACATCAGCCCGATGCCCAGATTCCGGAAGGAATCATGCATGCTCTGGATCTGCCCGAGGAGCTGGATCGTATTGCCTGGCTTGAGCTGCGGCTGCAGCTCCGCGACGATCTTGCCGATATCATTGGAGACACTGCCGAGGTCACGCCCTTGTGCGCCGGCGTAGATGTCGTAGACGGGCTGGATATTGGTCTGGTTCAAATTCGTCGGCACACTGTCGCGCTGCAGCGTGGCCACATTGCTCAAGAGGCCGGGCACCGGCGCGCCGGCGGCAGTGGCGGCGGTTGACACCGGGGTGTTGGCCAGATCGCCGAGCGAGCTCTCCAGATACTGAGGCGTTTGGACCGTGATGTAATAGGGAATGCCGGTGACCGGATCGGTCCAGAAATTGGGCGAGACCTGTTCCGACGAGCTGAGGCTGATGTTGATGTCGTTGGCGATAGCCTGCGCGTTGAGGCCGAGCTGCAGCGCCCGTGACCGATCGATCTTGGCCAGGAAGTCAGGTGACTCCAGCTCCTGCTGAAGATGGACGTCGACAACGCCCGGAATGGCCGCCATGCGGCGGCGCAGCTCCTGCGCTACCGGGAGATTGGTGGCACGGTCGCGTCCCACGACGCGAACGTCGATCTGGGACGGCAGCCCAAAATTGAGAATCTGGGTCGTCATGTCGGCTGCCTGGAAATAGAAGGTGTCGGCTGGAAAGGCAGCCTGCAGCGCAGCGCGAAGCCGGCGCACATAGTCGACGGTCGGCGCGTGCCCTTCCTTGAGCGAGATCAGGATCACGCCGTCGTTGACATTGATCGTCGAGCCGTCGGTAAATGCAAGATTGTACACCCTCTGCGGCACGCCGATATCGTCGACGATAAGGTCAAGATCGCGCGCCGGGATAACCTCGCGTATCTTGTCCTCGACCTGCTGGAAGATGCGCTCGGTTGCCTCGATGCGGGTCCCCGCCGGCGCGCGGATATGAAGTTTGATCTGTCCACCGTCGATGATGGGGAAGAAATCGCGCCCCACCACGGTCAGCATCGCGCCGCCCAACCCGAGTATCAGGACAGCGGCCACCGGGACGATCACCCGCCGCTTCAGCAGCATTGTGAGCACGCGCACATAGCCCTGACGAAACCGGTCGAAGCCGTGCTCGAACCCCTCGTGGAACCGCCCGAACCAACTGCTCGAGCCTTCTGCCCTTTCGGGGTGTTCGCCCTTCAGCAGCATGCCAATGGCGATCGGCGTCAAGGTCCGCGACAGCACATAGGAGGCCAGCATGGCGAACACGACCGCGAGCCCGAGCGGCGTGAACAGGAACTTGGCGGGACCTTCCAGGAACACCACCGACGTGAACACGCAACTGATCGCGAGCGTCGACACCAGGGTCGGAATCGCAATGCCGGCGGAGCCGTTCAGCGTGGCGGCAGCCAAACGCATTCCTTCGCTGCGCAGCCGGAACGTGTTCTCTATCGTCACCGTGGAATCGTCGACCAGTATTCCGACCGCAAGCGCCATCCCGCCCAGCGTCATGGTGTTCAGCGTATGGCCGAGAAAATACAGCACGACGATCGAGGTGAGGATCGAAAGCGGAATCGAGATCAGGACGATCAGCGTCGACCTCAATGAGCCGAGGAACAGCAGGATCATCAACCCGGTGAGCCCGGCAGCGATTGCGCCCTCGCGGACCACCCCCTGGATCGAGGCGGTGACGAGCTTGGACTGGTCGAACAGCTCGTTGATGCTCAGCCCGGGCGGTGCAGCGGCGCGCGCGATCTGCAGGGCGTTGCGGACCCCCTTGACGACCGCGACGGTCGAGGCGTTGCCGTTTTTGATGACACTCAGCAGGACCGAGCGCCGGCCGTTGTCGCGCACGATGTTCTGCTGTATCGCCCAGCCGTCATGCACCTGCCCGACATCCTTGAGGAATACGGTCTGGCCGTTCGTATACTTGATCGGGATGGTGTTGAGATCGGCGATGGTCGTAGGCATCGCATCTGTGCGCACCGTGTATTGCGTGTTGCCGATCTTGGCGAGCCCGGACGGCAAGGTCAGGTTCTGCGCGTTGACGGCGTTGACCACATCCGCCGGGGTGAGGCCCCGGGCCTGGAGCTTCATCGGGTCGATGTCGACCATGATCTGGCGATACTTGCCGCCATCGGGCGTCGGAAACGTCACGCCCTGCACCGGCGCGAGCTGCTGGCGCAGGTTGTAGATGCCATAGTCATAGAGCTGCTGCTCATTGAGGCGGTCGGAGCTCAGGCTGAGTTGCAGCACCGGAACGCTCGAGGCGTTGTACTGGACCACGATCGGCGGCTGGATGCCGGCCGGCATGAGGGCGCGTATGGCGTTCGTCCCTGCAACGATCTGGGAGATGGCGAGGTCGAGGTTCACATCCGGCTGGAAATAAATCTTCTGGACCGAGATACCGTTGAGGGTCTGCGCCTCCATGTTCTTGATGCCGTTGACGTTGGAGCTGATCGCGTACTGGCTGTAGGTCGTGACGCGCTGCTCCATCTCGGGCGTACTCAGGCCGGTGTACTGCCAGATCACCGACACCACCGGAATGTTGATCTGGGGAAAGATGTCCATCGGCATGACCATGATGGCCGAAACGCCGAGGAAGATGATCAGCAGGGCGAGGACGTAGAACGTGTACGGGAAACGCAGTGCAAACCGGACGATGCCCATCTTGATCTCCGTTTCCCTGGAGGAAACCGATCAGCTAAGGAGCAAGCCCACCCGTTGCCGGCATGGGCGTGCTACAAAAGGCTCTCTTTGCGAGACCTGACGTTTCAGAGATGCCGCGGGCGCAAGTTCGGTTGGTCGATTGCGTCTCAGCGTCCCGGGTCGGGCGTTTCTGCGTCACGAAACGACGTGATATGACTTAACGCTGAAAGCCCGAAGTTCAATATGGGCGGCGGCATGGCGCGCCTTCCTTCGTGCGGCTGCACTTACCCTGCTCGACTCGGAGGTGCTACGGATTGGAAGGGAGATGTCACGACGATTTCGATCGTTCCCTTGATCAATATAGAAGTTGGCAGCCCGACCGAGTCTTCTGCGTTCCCATTTCGGGCCATGAGCGGACCCCCGATGGACCGGGTTTGGCGCAACCTCGACCTACAGACTGCCGTAGATGACGTCTGCTTTCGGGTAGTGGCAAAGCCGACCTCAACGACTGAGATGGTGAAGGGTTTCGGGTGCCGTGAGGCGTACGAAAGCCTTTTCATGCAGGAACCCGCGGGCCACGGGCGATGGCTATGGGAATTTCAGATTTCGGCTGGTGACGTAGATGGCGGGACCGGCATCGGGCCCCGCCGGGATTGATGCCGACGGACCGCCTCGTGTTCCGGCAGCTCGGCATCGCCGGCTCGGCGCGCGGTCAGACGCGGCCCTGTCGGTATCGATGACCACCATGGACACGCGTGGGGCCGTTGCCAGACGCTGAGTGCCTGCGGCTGAACGCTGGATCATGCCATGCCGGGTCATGGGGCGGTCTCCCGGTTCATCGCCGCCTTGTCCGGCGGTCCGCGTGGTTGCCGCCACCGTTCGAACACCTCGATGACGACTATGCATCCGCCGCAGCAGGGACATGACGGGCGAAAGTCGTCCGGTTCGTCCGGGTTGCCGTCATCGGGTGGCACGGCGACGTTCAGCAGTTCGCCCTGATCGGCAAGCGCTTTGCGCCTCCACCGGTCGATCGTACGCCTGCAGAATCTCGATCAGCCGGTCATGCTCTGCGCGGGTATTGAGAACCGGCAACCGGCGACGGCGTTTATGGCCGGGGGCTTCGATCAGGACTTCATTGCGCACCTTGGCGATATCGATCGCTACCAACACCGCATCGTCGGGTATAACATCTAGGCTGGTTATGGTCGGTCTCTCCGGAATGGGTTGTGAACATTCACATTCTAGAGATTCTTCGACCGGCCATGGCCACCTCGATCGGTGCGCGCCTGCAGCGAAAAGCCGCGCGCACCGATGTCTCGGTTGCCTCTCATCATTCCTTCCGTAGGTGCTACGGCTACACCTACACCACCCATGGGACGGTGATCCCGATGAACATCGTCACCGACTTCGTGTGCCGCTATCTCGGCGAGGAAGTCATACGTGTGCGCATGGAGCCCGGGCTTTCCGCCAACCCCTATTTCGCCTTCCAGCTGCGCGCGGAGGAAAGCGGGCTGGTCGAGTTCGTCTGGAGCGACCAGCATGGCGAAGAGACCAGCGCGAATGCATGGTTGACAGGTCGCCGAGATTCTCTTCAAGGCCGCCCAGCCTGCGGTGCGCGCCGGTCGCCTGCGCGACGACGTGAACGTTCAGACATTCGTGATTCTGCAGCACGCCATTGCCGGCATCATGCTGACGGGAAAGGACCTAGCCGAGCGGCAAGTCCTGGCGGCTCAGGTCCGCAGCCTGCTGCTAGACGGCTTGCGGGCGCGGCCGACCGAACCGTTCTAGGGCGGCGCGGTGGAGGCGCGGCGTCACGAAATGGCCGCCCTTCGGCGTCGTCTGACGGCGCCGCACCTATCGCTGCGGGTCCTTGATGATCGCCACGACAGGCGTTTATGTTCCAACCATTCCTTCTGATCAGGTGGCCACGCCAAGAGCATGGACCATCCCGCGCAGTTCGGCGGTCGCCTTGACCAGGCCGACTGGGGTATACCCCGGCACGAAATCGGCCCTGCCTAGATCGTGGAGAATCCGGCATGCGTGGTCGGCGCGGTAAGGAATCTCCCAGTCCGAGATCCCTTCCTTGCGCCGGCGAGCCTCTTCATTCATCAAAAGGGCGATCACATCACGAAGATCGAACGCTCCCACGCCGCCCAGATGCTCGGCCTCGGTGAAACTTCCAAAATCGTCGCGAAAGCGGATGCGCCGGGGATGGGCATAGAAGATGCGCGGGCCGAACATATTGACGAAATCGGCAAGCATGTTGTCGCGCCTGCTGCCGAGCGATCCTGAACAGAAGATCATCCCCGCCACTGGCGACGACACGCCATTGAAGATCTTTGCGAAGTCGTCCAGCGTACTGGCGATACGGGGTAGGCCGCATAACGGGATCGGCGGATCGTCCGGGTGGATGGCGAAGACCGCGCCCTCGGCCTCGCAGGTGCGAGCCACCTCGCCCAGGAAGTCGATCAAGTTTTGCCGGTACACATCAGTGCCAAGTCTTTGATAGGCGGCCAGCAGCGTGTGGAACTCTCCGCTCCGGTAATGGCCGGGACCGCCAGGCAAGCCACGAGTGAGCATGTTCAGCAACTCGTCCCAGCGCTCCATCGGCGTATCGGCGTAACGACGCTCGGCGGACACCACCAGTTTCGGATCCAGTTCCTCGGCCGCTCCGGGTCGTTTGAGCAGGAAGAGGTCGAACACCGCGAAATCGATCGCATCGAAGCTCAGCGCCTCGGCCCCGCTTTCCAGCATCGTGCCCAGTCCCGTGCGTACCCAGTCGAGCAGGGGCATCACAGTGAAGTTGATGCGGCGCACACCCGCTTGCGCCAGCCGTCGCACTGTCTCCTGGAAATTCGCCGTCAGCCGTGTGCTGCCTGCACGGCCGAGCTTGATGTCGTCATGGATGGCGATGCCGCCCAGCGTATCCCACTCAAGCGGCGTCTGGCCGGCAGGAGCCACCGCGACGAGATCCTTCATGTCGTTGATGGCTTGTCGTTCCCATACCGTCCCCGGCGGCAGATGGGCGAGGCTCGCCTCCACGCTGGTCGCTCCCGACTGACGAATCCAGTCTATCGTCATCGGATCCTGCGGACCGAACCACCGCCATGTCGCACGCATTGGATTGTTCCCCCCCTGCCTCGGGCAAATACTATGGACGCGTGAACGGACTTCGTTGCACTATCGAGCGCACGTCTGAGTCCCCCCTTTCGAGACCCCCATGCCAACCCTGCGCGAAATCCTGGATTGGGAAATCCTGTCCGGCCATACCGTCATAGCCGGAGCCAGGTCGTTGGCCACCGACGTCCGGTCGGTCACCGTAATCGACGCCCCCGATGCGGTGAATTGGGTGAAGGCGCACGAATTCGTCGTGACCAGTACCTATCCGGTGCAGCAAAGCCCGGGCGCACTGGTGGCCCTGATCGAGCAGCTCGCTGCCCGCAGTGCCGCGGGTCTTGGCGTCAAGCTGACCAGATACCTGCGTGAATTCCCCGACAATGCCCGCCGCCGTGCGGAGGAGCTCGACTTTCCCATCATCTCCTTGCCGGGGCCGCTGGCGTGGAGCGACCTTATCGGCAGGGTCTTTGCCGATGGCGGACAGCAGGGGAGGGAAGCAGCCTACCTCAGCGCCATCTATCGCGCCTTCTCGCAACACCGCACGGGACTTGGTTCGCTGCGCGAATTGTTCGAACTGGTGGCCGGGTTCGTCAACCTGCCGCTGGTGCTTGCCCTGGAGGATGAAACGGGCCTGCAGATCGAGAGCCGGGGCGTGACGACGGCCGAGTCCGAGACGCTGGCGGAAACGCTGATCCATGGTACGGCGACGGGCATTCATCCCGACGATATGCCGTTGCGCCTCACGGTCGGCGGCGAAACAGTAGCAGTTGCACGATCCGGAATGGGCGCGGATGGCGGTGGCATGGTGGCGGTCGTCGAGCGTGGGCAGCGCGCCTCCGAGCCTGATCTCGAGTGCCTCCGCCTCTCCGTCCATCTTCTGCAAACGCTCGTCGAGGCCAACGCCGCCGCGCGGGCGCATCTTGCCGGCAATGCAAGGCTGCTCGGCGATCTGCTCGATCCGCTGCTTTCGCGCGAAGCCAAGGAACTCCTCGCCGCCAAGGGGCTGCCGCCGGCAAACACATGGCAGATGGTGGTGGCGCGCATGTTCGATACCGGTACGCTCGACAGCGCCTTGCTCACCCTGCGCCTGCGCCAGTTTTCCCGCCGTCACCCGGCACTGTTGCGCCTTGAAGACGATGGCAGCGAATGCATTATCGCCATCCCCATGACAGATTCCGATCCCCGTACGGGAGAAGCCGCGCTTCGGGAACTGCACCAGATATTCGAGCGGCAGGCCCGGCGCGCGCCCGGATTCCGCTACGGACTTGGCCAGTCCGGCCCTGCTGCCTTGTCCGAGGCGGTTTCTCTGCGGCACGAGGCGAAAGAGGCGATGACTTTCGGCGTCAAGCTGAACGGCTTCAACCGCATGAGCCGGCATGAGGATATGCTGCTCTTGCGGCTTCTGGCGCACCCTGCCGTTATCGAGGAAAGCCGCCTCAGCTTCTTGCGTCTCCTCGAACCGTTGCTGGCCATGGGCGAGCAGGGAACGACGCTGATCGAGACGCTGAGGATATGGCTTCGGGAAGACGAGAGCATGCCCCGTACCGCGGAGCTTCTGGGGCTGCATGTCAACACGGTTCGCCAGAGGCTTGACCGATGCCGTTCGGTGCTCGGACTGACCGATTTCAAGACCGACACGCGGCTTCGTCTTTACTCCGCGCTGCAACTGCTTCCTATGCTGAGGCCCTGAGAGGGCTGACGCATCCATGTGCCGGTCAGCCCTCTCAGGAATGCTCACTGGACGGTATTTTCCAAAGTGCCGATGCCGGCTATTTCGACCGTGATCCTGTCGCCCGACTTCATGGGTCCCACACCCGAAGGTGTGCCGGTGATGATGACATCCCCCGGTTCCAGCGTCATGACCGAGCTGACGAACTCGATGATGAAGGACGTCGGGAAAATCATGTCCGCTGTGGTCGAGTCCTGTCGGACGGTCCCGTTCTGAAGCAGGCGGATGCTCTGCGTATCCGGGTTCAGTTCCGTCTCGATCCACGGCCCGACGGGCTTGTAAGTGTCGAACGACTTGGCCCGGGTAAACTGCTTGTCCTTGAGCTGAAGATCGCGGTTGGAAACATCGTTGGCGCAGGTATAGCCCAGAACGACCGATTCCGCCTCGGCTGCAGAAACGTTGCGCGCACGCTTGCCGATGACGATGGCGAGCTCGGCCTCGAACTCGATGCGCTTGTCATGGCTGTCCAGCACGATCGCGTCGCCCGGGCCGATGATCGCTTGCGGCGAGCACATGAACAGCATCGGCTCATCGGGCAAAGCCAGGCCGGATTCACGGGCATGCAAGACGTAGTTCAGCCCGACGCAGACCAGTTTTCCCGGCTTTACCGGAGCAAGAAGCTTCACAGCTTCGAGCGGCAGAGCATCCTGCGAGGGCACGATCTCACCGAAAGGGCCGTCGGGAAGCGTGCGAACCCTGTTGTCATCGAGAAGCCCCCAATGCTCGACGCCGTTGTGGGCGAAGCGTACAATTTTCATGAGTAATTTCCTGTGTCGATCAGTGTTTGTCGTAATGTCTGTTCAGCCAGCGGATGGACTGCTCCATCGCTGTTTGGGCATCGGGAACCTGGAAATGCTCGGCGGTGATCCAGCCGTCGTAGCCGGTCGCGTCGAGATCGTTCAGCGCGGCCGCGATGTCCCAGCCGCCGTGTCCGACGGCCTGACGGTCGCTGTCGCAGACATGGTAATGCCAGAACAGGTCGCCGGCCTCGGCGAGGCTCTCGCGATGGACCTCCCCCTCTATGGTGATATGGGCCAGATCGAGCATCAGCCCGATATTGGGCCGGTCGAGCCCGCGCACGAAGCGTGCCGCCTCAGCTGTGCCCATTAGGAAATTGGCATACTGATGATTGACTGGCTCAAGCACGATACGTGTTTCGGGGCGCGCGTCGGCGGCCGCCTGCATTCCTTCGGTAACCCACGCCTCGGTCTGCGCGCGCTCGACACCATCCATATAGCGTCCACGCATGCGCCCGACGTTAACCATCGCACCGAACCGAACAGCGAGATCCATGGCGGCGATCATGCGGTCCAGCGTCTCGGCGCGGCGCGCCGGATCGGGGTCGGCAAGGGAAAGCCTGTCTTCGCCGTAGACTTCTCCGGTGCAGACAGCCGGCATGGCAAGGCCAGCATCGGCAAGCTGCCGTTCAATCAGTGCGTGATCGAAGGCGCGTGGATCACGGACAAGCAGTTCCACGCCGTCATAGCCCAGTTCCCGGATTCTGGCGAAACAGGCCGCGGCATCGCCCTGGATCGCGGTGACCCTGGCGGGCGCCACCTCCGGCGTGGCGTACATATAGGCAAGCTTCATTGCATGAACCCCAGATCGTTGCGCTTGATCATCTCCGCGTGGATCACCTCCTTGCGAAGCACGCTGACATTGGGGATCGCGAACTCCTGGATGTGGAAGTACTCGGCCTTGACCTGTTCGCCGCGCGCGGTCCGTATCACGAGATCGACAAGCTCCTCGCCGACCTGGCGGAGCGACTTCGTGCCCTCCAGAACATCGCCGGCGCTGATGTCGATATCGTCGGGCATCTCACGGAAGACACGATTGTTGGAGCTGACCTTGAGCACCGGTGCGATTGCGGAGCCCGACGGCGTGCCCTTGCCCGTGGTGAACAGCACCATGTGCGCGCCGCCGATGATCTTGCCTGTCACCGACGATATGTCGTAGCCGGGCGTGTCCATGATGATGACGCCCTTCTCGCGCGGGGTCTGACCATAATCGACGACCTCGGTTATGGGGCGTGTACCGGCCTTGTAGATGCAGCCGAGCGATTTCTCCTCGATCGTTGTCAGCCCTCCCTCGATGTTGCCGGGCGAGATGAACACGCCGCTGTCGTCTTCAGTGGTCATCGACAGTTCGATCTCGTAAGCCTTGATGCGGCGCATCAGCTCATCGCGCACCTCAGGCGTCTTGCCGCGGCGATAGAGAACGTTTTCCGCGCCAACCATTTCGGTGAGTTCCGACAGGATGACGGTGCCGCCGGCGTCGACGATGATGTCTGCCGCTTCGCCCACCGCCGGATTGGCGGTTAGCCCCGAGAAGGCATCCGAAGAGCCGCATTCGAGGGCGATGATAAGCTCGGAGAGATCGCCTTCGTCTGTGGGCTGCGCCGCCAGCTCGGCCTTCATCCGTTCAACGATCTCGACACCGGCTTCAGACGTCGTGCGCGAGCCGCCCGCCTTTTGCACCACCAGTCGCTCGACCGACCGCCCGGACGCCTTTATCGCATCGAATACCTTCGATCCGGAGGCGGTTTCGCAGCCAAGGCTCACGACCAGCACCGCACCCACATTCGGGTGCAGGCCGTGACCTATGAAGGCTTCCTCGGTGGTGCGGTTTTCCTCGGCGTCGAATGTGCAGCCATAGGGATGCATGAATGTAGCGGCACCCGTGCGGTTGGAAATCTCCATCGCCACGCGGTTGACGCAGGCTACTGTGGGTATGACCAGAACGTGATTGCGGATGCCGATCCGGCCGTCAGGCCGGCGATAGCCCTGGAACTTCATGAACTTCGCTCCTCTCAGCCCTGAGAATGGCGCCGGGCCTTCACGCCCCAGCAATTGTGGACATGGACGTGCCCGCCTTCGGGTATGACCTCAGTGGCCTCACCGATCACCTCGCCATATTTCAGAATTTGCTCAAATTGCTCGATCGGTCGCACCGCGAGCTTGTGACCGGCTGGCATGTCGTTGCGTGCAACGATCTCGCGGGTCTTGCCCTGTCCGGTAATCAGCACCGTTTCGCCCGCCGTCACCGGCCCGGTCAGCGTTGCGACATGATCCTGCGCGCGGATCAAAATGGCCGTTACGGGCATGTCAGGACATCTCCATGGAAGATTCATTGAACAGCGTCGGGATCGCGGCCAGAAGCTGCTTTGTGTAATCGTGACGCGGCGCGGAAAGCACCTCGGCTCCGGTTCCCGTTTCGACGATCTCGCCATGCTGCATCACGGCGATACGGTCACACATCCGCGCGGCGACCCTGAGGTCGTGGGTGATGAAGAGCATGGCGAAGTCGAGCTTTTTCTGAAGCTCCTCGAACAAATCGAGCACCTGCGCCTGCACCGAGACATCCAGTGCCGAAACAGGCTCGTCCGCGACGATGAGAACCGGATCCATCGCAAGCGCTCTGGCGATTCCGACGCGCTGGCGTTGTCCGCCGGAGAACTCATGCGGATAACGGGTGGCCGCCTCAGGCTTGATACCAACCAGTTCCAGCAATTCGCATGTACGCCGCCATGCGGCCTCACGCGGCATGCCCTGTGTCATCGGGCCGGTGGCGATGGACTGACCGATGCTCATCTTCGGGTTGAGCGAGGAGAACGGATCCTGAAAGATCATCTGCACGCGTCCGCCGCGATGGCCCTTGATCGTTCGCTGGCGGTTCAGCTCCTCGTCGGCAAAAAGCAGGCTGCCTTCGTCAGGCGCTTCGAGCCCGACGACACATCTGCCCAAGGTGGATTTGCCAGAGCCGGATTCCCCGACGATTCCGAGCGTCGAGCCCCGTTCCAACGTGAAGCTCACGCCCTTCAGCGCCTCCAGCTTGCGCTGCGGTTTGAACAGCCCTGAAGACAGGAAATAGGTTCGCTTGAGATCTCTTACCTCGAGCAGCGGAGTGGCGACATTTGCCGCTCGCGGCGATGCCGTACCGGTGGGAATGGCCCCGATGAGCTGGCGGGTGTAAGCGGAACTCGGCTTGCTCAGAACGTCCCGGGCGGGCCCCTGTTCCTCGATCAGCCCATTGCGCATGACGATAACATCGTCCGCGATCTCCGAGACCACGCCGAAATCGTGGGTAATGAAGAGTACCCCCGTGCCACGCCGCTCCCGCAGGGAGGCGACCAGCTTGAGGATCTGCGCCTGCGTGGTGACGTCGAGCGCAGTCGTTGGCTCGTCGCAGATGAGCAGCCGTGGCTCAAGCATCATCGCGCATGCAATCACCACGCGCTGGCGCTGACCGCCCGAAAGACGGAATGGATAGGTCTCGTAGAGTTCCTCGACCCGCGGCAGGCCCACATCGCTCAGAGCCGAAATCGCACGGCGACGGCGCTCGGCAGCGGGCAGAGACAGGTGGATTTCCAGCACTTCCTCAAGCTGCGCGCCGATCTTCATCAACGGGTTCAACGCAGCCATGGGCTCCTGAAAGATCATGCCGATCTCGCGTCCGCGCAGGGAGCGCATCCCCGCCTCATCGAGACGGAGAAGGTCGGCGCCGCCGAACAGGATCGATCCAGCCTTGGGCTCGAGATGCGGGCGCGGCAACAATCCCATTATCGCGTCCGCTATGGTGGATTTGCCTGACCCGGATTCACCTACGATGCAGACCGTGCGGCCGGGCATCAGGCTGAAGGATGCGTTCGAAACCGCAAGCTCACGGTCTGCGCCCTTCGGCAGCGAGATGTCGAGCCCCTGAACCTTGAGCAATGGAGTGGCGTCGGTCGACATGGCCTTCACCTGTTACGCGAATGGATGTTGAGCGCGTCGTTGAGCGCTTCGCCCAATACGTTCAGCGCCAGCACGGTTATGGCGATGGCCAGCCCCGGGAAGGTTGCCATCCACCACGCCTGCCGCAGCACGGTGCGCGAGGCCCCGATCATGAAGCCCCAGCTCATCTGGTTGGGGTCGCCGAGCCCTAGGAAGCTCAGACTGGATTCCAGCAGGATGGCGGTCGCCACCATCAGCGAGCCCATGACGATGATGGGAGAGGCGACATTCGGCAGAATCTGCCGGAACATGATCGCGAGCGCGCTTTGCCCCTGAAGCTTTGCCGCCAGCACGAAGTCGCGGCCACGCAGCGAAAGAAACTCCGCCCGCACGAGGCGCGCCACCGGCGGCCATGACACGACGCCGATCGCCATTACGATCGAGCCCACGGAAGGCTGCAAGACAGCGACCAGAACCAGCGCCAGTGCGAAACTCGGAACGACCTGGAATATCTCGGTAAAGCGCATCAGCGCGCCGTCGATCTGGCCTCCGCCATAACCGGCGACCGCCCCGATGACGATGCCTATGACGACCGAGACCACAGTGGAAACGAGACCGATCAGAAGCGAGACGCGTCCGCCCGACACCAGCCCCGCGAGAATGTCCCGGCCGGTCGTATCGGTTCCAAGGGGGAAGCGCATGTCGGTCACGGGCGGCAGGAAGGGGCGACCGCCCATTGCCCACGGCCCGCGCGGGAACAGCAGCGGCGCCATCAGCGAAATGGCAACTATGCCGAGAATGACGATCAGGCCCACCCACACTTCCGTGCGGGCAAACATGCGGCGAAAGACAGACATTCCGTTCACAGCGCAATCCTCGGATCAATCACGGTGTAGATGAGGTCCGTGATGATGTTGAAGGCGATGGCCAGCGCCGCCGCGACCAGAAAGGCACCGAGCAGCAGGTTGTAGTCGCGCTGCAGCAGCGCGTCGAACATCAGCCTTCCGATACCAGGCCAGGCGAAGACGGTCTCGGTCATGATCGCACCGCCGACCATGTTGCCGGCCTGCAACCCGGCCAGCGTCACCACGGGCAGAAGCGCGTTGCGCAGCACATGGCGGAACTGGACCCGCGACTCGCTTGCGCCCTTTGCACGCGCGGTCTTGACGAAGGCCATCTGCGCCATCGCCATCATGTTAGCTCGGGTCATTCGGGCGTAGACCGCAATGTAGAAGAAGGAGAGTGCCAGCGTCGGCAGGATCAAGTGCCTTGCAATGTCCATTGCGGCGGCTATGCCGGTCAGGTTGGCGCCGACGGAACTGTAGCCGAAGGCAGGCAGCCAGCCGAGCTGGATTGAAAAGACCAGCACGGCCATCAATGCCAGCCAGTACATGGGTGCGGCATAGAATATCAGCGCAGCAAAGCCGATCACCCTGTCCGCCCAGCCGCCTGGCCGCCGGCTGGCAAGCACGCCCAGTCCTACGCCCACAACCAGCGAGAACACGAAGGCGCAGAGCGTCAGAAGCAGCGTCGCGGAAAGCCGGTCGGCAATGAGCTGCGCCACCGTCTCCTGCTGGCGATAGGAAAAGCCCAAATCCAGTGTGGCGATACGGGAGATGTAGGTCCACCACTGCACGATGAGCGGCTGATCCAGCCCGTACTGGATGCGCAATGTTTCCAGGAACCGTTTGTCGACCGCGCCTGCCTCGCCCGCCATCACGGCAACAGGGTCACCCGGCGCTGCGCGTATGAGCAGGAAATTCAGGGTGGCTATGACAAAGAGTGCGATCACTCCCTGCACGAAGCGTCCCAACAGAAATCTCAGACGGTTCACACTCTTCGCCTCTGACTGGATGAATCATGAGCAGCCCAGAAAGCCGGGCTGCTCGTTAGCGCCGCTGAGCGCTTTACTCGATCCGAGCGCGCCCGAGGCTGTCGTTCAGGCCAACCGCCGACGAAATCAGGTTCTTGATGTTCGACCTATAGATCGTCGGCCAGATCATCTCGAACAGCCAGGCGAGTGGAACCTCTTCAGCTATGAGCGCCTGTGCATCCTGATAGATCTTTGCCCGCTTCTCCGGATCGATCTCGGTCGCTCCCGCATCAAACAGGGCGTCGAGATCGGCATTGGAAAAGGCCGAAACGTTGTTCCAGGGTGATCCGGCGATGATGTTGGACGTTGTGTAGAGGCGCGCAACGCCCAGAGCCGGGTCGCCATACTGCGACATGTAGGAGAAGGCGATATCGTAATCCTTCTCTCCGAGACGCTGGTTCCAGCCGGCAACGTCGGTGGCGGTCAGCTCGACCTGGATCCCTGCCTCGGTGAGATTCTCGCGTGCAATTTCAGCAAGGCGCTGCCAGGTTTCACCGTAAGGCAGCGGCAGCAGGCGGATCGGGCTGCCATCATATCCAGCCTCTGCCAGAAGTGCCTTGGCTTTCTCAACATCACGCGGATACTGCTTTATGTTTTCCGAATAGAACTTGGTCGAGCTGTTCCACGGGCTCGGCGCGACCTTGGCATAGCCGAAGAAGGCGATGTCGCGCATGCTCTCGCGGTCGAGCGCAAACATGATCGCTTGACGGATCCGCTTGTCCTCGATCCACTTGGAACCGTTATTGAGCCAGAGGAAGCACTGCGATCCCTGGAACTCCCAGCCCTTGGTCGTGAGCTCGGAGTTGGGCAATTCAGCGAGGCGCTGGACGTCGAAGTATTCGACCGCACCGCCCGGCAGCACATCGACCTTGCCGGTCTCATAGGCGGTTGCACGGCTCGCACCATCGGGAATGACGTGGAAATAGACCGCGTCGATCGAGGGCACGCCTTCCTCGTGATAATTCTCGTTGGCGACCAGCTTCAGGTACGACCCCCGCTGCCATTCGTCGAACTTCAGCGGCCCGGTGCCGATCGGAGCGTTGTTGACCGGGTTGGTGTTGTAGTCTGTGCCTTCATAGAGATGCTTCGGAAGCATCGGCATGGAGCCGACCTCGAAGGACTGTATGAAGGGTGCGAAGGTGGTCTTCATCTTGAAGTTCACCTTGTACGGCCCGTCGGCGGTGATGCTTTCGACTGCCTTGAGGAAGTTGCGAACGCGCGGGTGGGTCTCGCGAAGCATCTTGTCGACGCTGAAAACCACGTCTTCCGACGTGAACGGTTTGCCGTCATGCCAGAGCACGTTTTCCTTCAGCTTGAAGGAATAGAACATGCCGTCCGGCGCTGCCTCCCAGCTTTCGGCAAGCAGTGGATGAGGGTTGAGATCGGCATCGAAACGCAGCAATCCTTCAAAGATGTTGCCGCCGACCATTTGCGAAGGCACGTTCTGATAGATGCCGATCATGATGCCGGGTGGCTCCGGCTGAACCACGACGTTGAGTACACCGCCCTTGGCTTGCGCCTGAGCCATAAGGGGAATGCCGCTCAGCGCCCCGGCGCCGACTGCAGCAGCAGAAATCTGTAGGAATTGACGACGGTCAAGTGACAATAGAACACCTCTTGGAAGTTTGTTGGTCCCTCTTAACGGGGACTTGGAACAGAACGCAGCCCTGACTCTCAGGAGCGGCGCGAAACCTTCTCCCTTGTCATTCGGGAGAACACAGAAAGCGTCGGGCAATGCCCGTATAGATGAGACGGGCAGCAAGGAAATCCGAAAGGTCGAGACTCTCATCCGTCTGATGCGCCTCACCGGGATCGCCGGGCCCGAGTATCAATATGTCGGTGCCGGGCGCCTGAAGCACCGAACCGTCGGTAAAGTAGCTTGCACCACCGGCTTCGCTTGCCGGCATCCCCAGTTCGCGCCTGGTTTCCAGCGCCGCGTGAATGAGCGGACTTTCCACGGGGGTTGCGAGCGCTGGCAAGGAATTGAGCGCCTCCACGACGATTTTCCCACCTGCGTAATCAGCTTCGATTTCGCGTGCGATAGCCCGAACCTCGGCAAGGACATCTTCGTGGCTTTGCCCCGGTAGCGTACGCATGTCGAATTCTGCGACGGCTCGGTCCGGAATCACGTTCACCTGTGTGCCGCCATGCAGGCGGGTGAGACAGATGGTCGGCCGGCCCAGTAACGGGTCGGATGCGGTAAGCGCATCGAGCTTGAGCAGCCCCTCCCTGAACCTGATAACCATCTCTAGAGCGTTGAGCCCCATCTGCGGCATGGATCCGTGCCCGGTGCGGCCCATGGCCGTGAAGGCGAGCCACAACGCCCCTTTATGGCTACGCACCACCCGGTTCGAGGTCGGCTCGGCGATAATCATCGCGTCAAACGGATCGAGACTGCGGTCACCAGCCATCAGCTTGGCGCCTTCAGAACCGGTTTCCTCGCCATAGGTCACGGCCAGAGAAAGCCGCCCTGACCAGTCGTTCGATGCGGAGAAATCGAGAAAGCTTGCGATGAGGGCAGCCAGGCCGCCTTTCATATCCGAGCTACCGCGCCCATGTATCCGTCCACCCTCGATCTCTGCGCCGAATGGCGACTTTTGCCAAACACGGTCGCCAAGAGGCACGGTGTCGCAATGCCCGCAAAAGACCAGGTGGGGGCCGGGGCGGCCGCTTTCGAGACTCGCCACCAGATTCGCGCGCCCTTCGTCCCCCTGGATTATCCTGGACGCAATTCCTCGTTCTGCCAGATACTTGGCGAGTTCGGCGACGAATCCTTCTTCCCTAGCCTGCAAAGCAGTCGTGTCATGACGCAACATCCATTGCAGGAGGGCTACGCAATCGTCATCCGACAGGGGGGCCGGACGGGAAACCGAAAGCGAACCGTCTGGTCTGGCAGGGCGTGATTGAAGCACGATCATTTCCTCGCTGGATGGCGAGCAACGTAGTCAGTGTCTTCAACGCGTGTCTATTGTTGATTTCCACATTCTGGAGCCAGAATAATGTGCACATACACACAAAGCCTGAACCCATTGCCACGGCCTGCAGAGGGGTACCGTGCACGTAGTCCTCTTAGAAAGCCGGCGCGCACGCGACCGGGGTCAAAAAATGGGGAAGCCTTCGGGCAGTCAGGATGGGTTGTTGTCGCCTATACGGATGCCGAGGCGGCGGCAAACCTGCCCGATGCTCTGACCGTCCAGAATCGTGGCAATGCCGGGGAAGGGTGGAGTTTTCCGCGTCTCCACCCAAATTTGCAACACAACCGTTCAGCTTCGGCTGCCGAAATCGAAGGGGTCAGTCGGCGGCGTCTGTCCGATAAACCTGCGCCTTGGCGGCAAGCGCCTTGGTGGCGTCGACCGCTTCCTGGGCCGCGTACCAGTAGCGATTCTTCAACTCGATGTTGAACAGCACGCCTTCGGGGAAGCGGCATTCGGCCATCAGCGTCTCCCAAGGGATATCGCCCCAGCCGACCGGCAGATGCAGGTCGCCGTGACCATAAGCGAGACGCTCGCCATCGTCGTACATCCAGATGTCGTCCTGCCGCCCGAAGCTGTCATGGATGTGCAGGTGACGGGCATAAGGTGCGAGCACCGCGATCTCCTCAACGAAGCGATCACGCCCACCGTCGAAGTCGAGCTGCAGATAGGCGTGGCTGAAATCAAGCGTCGCCATCACATTCGGATGGGCGATCGCTTCGAGCTCGGCCGCAAGGCGCGAGGGCCACGATGCACGGACTTTGCCTTCGTAGCCGCCAAACAGAGTTTCGACGCACAGGACGAGATTGAGCTGCCTGGCGATGTCACCAGCCTTGGCAAGATATTCGCGCTGGCGGCCATAGGCGGCCTCGAGACCGGCGGACTGCTGAACCGGCGCCAATCCCGAATGGATCACATAGTGCTCTGCGCCAACCTCGGCGGCCACTTCCAGCGATGCCTGGAGCACGTCCATGTGGCGCGGCAGACGGTACGCATCGTCCATGAAGTTGATACCCAGCGGCCCGTGAACCGAATAGCCGACATCGCGTCCTGCGCAGGCGCGCTTCAAGGCCTCCAGCTGCGGGCGGCGGATGCGTCCCCCGACGACAATATCCATGCAGTAGGTCGGCAGCTCGATGGACTCGACGCCGAGCCCCTCGATCATGTCGAGCTCATCGGCAAAGTCGGAAAGGTCTGCCTGTCGCTTATGGGCCGAAATGCCGGTGCCGAAGACGCCGTTGGGGAGCATGGATGTATCCTTAAACTAGTGGCCGCATGACGGCGGCCGATCGACCGGACAATGTTTGATTCTCATGTCAGCCAGCCGACATGCGTATGAAGCTTTGCTGACAAGTGGAGCAAGCGAGGGAGCGAGCAAGGGCGCCCCAGCGCCCCTGCCCCCGTAGGTGGCTCAGGCCTTGACCAAGCCGCGGGCAGCCTCGTTGCGAGCAGGCATCGGACTGCTCTCACCGGCCAGCCGGCGGCCCGAAGCTGCATCGAACAGATGAACCTCCGACGGATCCATCGAGAACTGTACTGGATCGCCAGGCTCAAAATGGAGTTCGCCCCCGACATGGGCCACGACCATCTGGTCGCCGACAGTGCCATGTACGAGTCGCGCCGAGCCGAGCTCCTCGGCAAAATCGAACGACCCTCTCAGGCCGACATTCGAAAGCGCGACATGCTCGGCCCGGAAACCGGCCGTGATGGGTCCCGGCGTCACCACCGGCCAGCGCTCGCGGTCATAGGCAAGCTCCTGGCCATCCGTCAGACGCACGACGCCGGCAGCCGGATCGACCGTGCCCGACACCATGTTCAGGCCCGGCGAGCCGATGAAGCCCGCCACATAGGTGGACTGCGGACGATTGTAGATCTCGCTCGGGGCGCCGACCTGTTCGACCACGCCCTTGTTCATCACCACGATACGGTCGGCCAGCGTCATGGCCTCGACCTGGTCGTGGGTGACGAAGAGCGTGGTGGTGCCCAGCCGCTGGTGCAGTTTGCGGATCTCGACGCGCATAGCAACGCGCAGCCGCGCGTCGAGATTGGAGAGCGGCTCGTCATAGAGGAACACGCGCGGCTCGCGGATCATCGCGCGGCCCATGGCAACGCGCTGACGCTGGCCGCCCGAAAGCTGGCCCGGCTTGCGATCCAGGAATTCCGAAAGGCCGAGCGGGCCGGCGACCTCTTCGACGCGGGCGCGGCGCTTTGCCTTGGAAACGCCCGCGATCTTCAGCGAGTAGCCGATGTTCTCGGCCACCGTCATATGCGGGTAAAGGGCGTAGTTCTGGAACACCATGGCGCAGCCGCGCTCGCGCGGCTCCATCTGGTTCACCACCTTGCCGCCGATCTCGATCTCGCCGGCGGTGATCGTTTCCAGGCCCGCAACCATGCGCAGCAGGGTCGACTTGCCGCAACCCGAAGGGCCGAGGATGACGATGAACTCGCCGGTAGCGATGTCGAGGTTCACGCCATGGACGACTTCGTTCTTGGCGTAGGATTTGCGAACATCTCGCAACACGATTTCAGCCATCGTTGTCGCTCCTATTTGTCAGTTGAGATGAGGCCGCGCACGAACCAGCGCTGCAGCAGGATGGTGACGAGCACCGGCGGCGTGAGCACGATGAGGTTCGACGCCATAGCGATGTTCCAGATCGGCGGGTCGCCGAACACCGGACCAGGCACGACCTTCTGAAGCTGCATGGTCGCCGTGGCGTAGTGGGCCTGGTCGGTGATGATGAGCAGCGGCCACAGATACTGGTTCCATGACCAGACGAACATGATGGTCGCGAGTGCTGCCATATTGGTCTTGGAAAGCGGCAAAAGCACTTCCAGGAAGAAGCGTATCGGGCCTGAACCGTCCATCTTGGCCGCTTCCGTCAGTTCGTCCGGAACGGTCAGGAAGAACTGCCGGTAGAGGAAAGTGCCGGTCGCGGTGGCGATGAGCGGCAGGATGAGGCCCGAATAGGAATTCAGCATGTTCCACTCCGGCAATCCGATCGACAGGCCGAAGAGATTCAATATCTCGCGGTAGGGCCGCAGCACGTCGGCGGCGACCGCGTAGGTCGGCACGATGCGGACTTCCAGCGGCAGCATCAGCGTGATGAAGATCAGCCAGAACATCAGCGTCCGCAGCCGATAGTTGAAATAGACGATCGAGAAGGCGGACAGCGATGCGATCAGGATCTTGCCGCCGGTGACGCCGACAGCCACGATCATGGAGTTCAGCATCACGCGGCTGAAATTGCCCTGCTCCCAGGCAGTCGAAATGTTCTCGAAGAAATGGGAGCCTGGCAAAAGCGGCATCGGCACCTGGTTGACCGTGTGGAAGTCATGCGAGGCAGCCACAAAGACGATCCAGAACGGTATCAGGAGCGCGATGAGGCTGATGATCAGCAGGGCATGCGTGAAAGTGTCGAGGATGGGATTGCGTTCGACCATGACAGCGCCTCCTCACGAATAGTGCACGCGCCGCTCGATGAAGCGGAACTGGATGAAGGTCAGCGCGATGATCAGCAGCATCAGCACGATGGATTGGGCGGCCGCGAGCGAGTAGTCCTTGCCCCGGAAGCCATCGAAATAGATCTTGTAGACCATCACTTCCGTTGCCCGGGCGGGACCGCCGCCGGTCGTGATGTCGACGATGCCGAAGGAATTGACGAAGCTGTCCGTGATGTTGATCACGATGAGGAAAAACAGCGTCGGCGTGATCAGCGGCAGCTGAATGTCCCACATGCGGCGCAGCACACCGGCGCCATCCATGGCTCCCGCTTCCGAGACGGTGCGCGGGATCGACTGCAGCGCGGCAAGGAAAAAGATGAAGTTGTAGCCGACCATCATCCAGGCCTGCGCCAGCACGATCATGATGAAGGCGTCATTGCCGTTGAATGCCGGGTTCCAGAGGCCGGGCCAGATGCGATTGACGGCCGACACGAAACCAGCGTCGGGCGAGAAGATGAAGCGGAAGGCAAGGCCGACCGCGGGTGCTGCCAGCGCATAGGGCAGGAAGAACGTGAACTTGTAGACCTGATGCCCCGCCAGCCTGCGGTCCACGAACAGCGCCAGTAGCACCGCTATCCCCAGCGACAGCGCAGTGGACGACAGGGCGAAAAGCAGCGAAACGCGTACGGAATCCCAGTATTTCGGGTCGGAAAAGACCGTCTGGAAATTGAGCCAGCCGACCCATTCGTTGGATCCGCCGAAAGGCGCCTCCAGCGAAACCGCCCAATAGAGCGCCTCGCCTGTAGGCCAATAGAAGAAAGTGAAAATCAGCAGCATCTGCGGCGCGATGAATGCAGCCGCCAGCCAGAGATTTGAAAAGGTGGCGCGTTTTTCCACGGGCGAAAGCCTCCGATATCTGCAGCCTCAAATGCGGCGCCGCCCTTTCAGGCGGCGCCAATCGTTCCGAGGAACCGGATGTCAGACCCGGCTCAGGGCAGGGTCTTGCCCTTGAAGGTCTGCTCGTAGCGACGCAGGATCTGGTTGCTGCGGTCGGCAGCGGCGTCGATGGCTTCCTCGACGGTCTTCTGACCGGCGAAGGCAGCTTCCAGCTCGGAGCGGACTTCAGCGCGGATCGAGGTGAAGTTGCCAAGGCGGATGCCGCGGCTCAGCGGGGTGACGTCGGAAGCGGTGAGCGACTCGATCGCGGTCTCGCGGCCGCTACGCTTCGGGTCGTTGTAGAAGCCTTCGGACTTGAGGAGTTCGAAGCCGGCGGTGGTGACCGGGATGTAACCGGTGTTCTCGGCGATATACTTTTCGCCGGTGTCCGGAGCGGTCACATACTTCAGGAAGGCGGCAGCGGCCTCGTATTCTTCCTTGGACTTGCCTTCCATAACCCACAGCGAAGCGCCGCCGACGATGGAGTTGGTGCGCTTGGAAGCGTCGATGGCCGGAAGCATCGCCACATCCCAGTTCAGGCCGGCGACCTGCGTGTTGTGCACGGTGCCGTGGTTGGCAATCGACGAGGTGGTGGAGGCGCAGGTGCCGTCGGCGAAGGACTGGATCAGGTTCTTGCCGGTCTGGTTGGTCTGAATGCGGGCATAGCCGGCGTCCATCCAAGCCTTGAAGTCCTTCATATGGTCGACGAAGGCTGTCTTGTTGAAGGCGATTTCGGCGCCGAGGCCGCCGTAGCCGTTCTCGAGCGTGGCGAGCGGGATGCCGTTGATGGCAGAGAACTGCTCGAGGTTCATCCAGCTGTCGAAGTCGAAGGCAAAGCCGCAATCCACGCCGGCAGCCTTGAGCGCCTTGAGGTCTTCACTGAACTCGGCCCAGGTGGCCGGAGCCTTGTCCTTGCCGATCTTGGCCCAGGCGTCCTTGTTCCAATAGAGGACGGCGGTCGAGGAGTTGTAGGGGAACGACCACATCTCGCCCTTCGAGGTGGCGTAGTAGTTGGCGATGCCCGGGAAATACTTGCTCCAGTCGATCTCGAGGTTGTAGTCCTTGGCGAACTTGTTGGCCGGGTAGATCGCGCCCGACAGCATGAAGTTCACGGTGCCGGCGTCGTAGATCTGGACGACGGTCGGATGCTGCTTGGCGCGGAAGGCGGCGATGGTGTTCTGTTCGGCCTTGTCGTAGCCGCCCTGCCCGGTGCAGATCGCCTCGTACTTGTCCTGCGACTCATTGAAGAGCTTGCAATGGTTGGCCACGACCTCGCCGAGGTCGCCCGTCAGACCGTACCAGAACTCGAACTTCGTGCGTTCGGCGGCCGAAGCGCCGGTTGCGAAAGCCGTGGCGGCCATCGCGAGAAGAGCCAATCTTTTCATCGTGATCTCCAAAAGAACATCTCGCGAGCACGACGCCCGCTGAGCTTCCTCTAGAGAGGCTGGATGACGCTCACGTCTCGGTCAGATGACGGGGAGACGACATTTGTGGACAACGCGCGGAGTGGAAAGTTTGCCGGCGCAAAGTCGCAGTTCGGCAAGAACTCACACATGTCACTGAGCCGCAGGGCAATTCGATGGCGGAGGCGATCCGTTCATTAGCGTCCAGTTACAGAAGCGGCTGCAGATAGTGTTGCTGTCGTCGGCGAAGAAATTCCGCGAAAGTGACGACCGAGGGCGAGACTTGCCTCTTGATGGAAAACATCTGCCTGACCTCCATCATGAGCGGCGGCGCATCGAGATCGAGCATCACGAGTGCACCACTGTCGATCTCCGGGCGAGCGCGCTTACGCAGGCAGCAGTAGAGCCCCACGTCCGCGAGCACCAGCGCGCGTAGGAACTCATATTCGGTTGCCGTCGACACAACCTTCATCTCACGGACCCCGATGCCCGCCAGCATCTGCAAAATGCTCTCGCCAAAGAGCGAGCCTGCCGGCGCGCCGACGAACGGATGATGGTCGAGTTCGGCCGGCGGTATCTTGCGGCGTCCGGCCAGCGGATGATTGCGGGAGGCCACGACGGCAATCTCCTCGTGTCCGATGACCGTTGAACTCAAACCGGGAATGTCCCGGTTGCTCAGATAGAGCCCGATATTGGCGGCGCCGTCCTTGATCATGTCGACGATCTCTTCCTGGCGTCCGACGCGCGTCATCAACTCGATGTCGCGATGGTCTCGTGCGAACTCCGCCACAAGCGGCGGCATGAAGTCCGCAAGCGACCGCTGGCATGCGAAGATGACGCGGCGCTCGGCCTCGGCTCTCGACTGGTCGAGATTGTCCGCCATGCTGTCCACTTCCGCGAGAAGCTGCTTGGCGTGTGTAAGAAAGGTCTTGCCGAGGTCCGTCAGTTCCACGCCGCTGCCGCGGCGGCGCCGGAAGAGCATGCCGCCCGCCTCTACCTCCAGGGCCTGGACATGGTTGCTGACGGACGGCTGCGCCAGCCCCAAGCGGTCGGCGGCCGCACGGAAGCCGCCGCTGTTGACGATCTCAACAAAGACCTCGAGACGCCTCAGCGTTATCCTTCGATGCTTATGTGTGCTCATGGCAGGGCAGGATTGATAGCATATCGCCTATCATCTGAATAGTGTGCAGGGCCGTTGCTATTGCCGAAGCGCACATGGCTTGATAGCCGCATCAGCAAATAGACTGCGTCGGCATTCCTGGGAACGGCCGTCGCAGCATCATTGACGGGGGGGGGTCAAAATGCGTGCGGGAATCTTTGCTTTGGGTGCTGCACTGGTCGTCGCCGGCTCGCTTGGCGCGCAGGCCGGTACACTTGACGACGTCAAACAGCGAGGTTCGGTAGTCTGCGGCGTAGCTCCGAACAATCCGGGCTTTTCCTTCGCCAGCGCCGATGGCGAGAATCGCGGCTTCGACGTCGATTTCTGCAAGGCGCTCGGTGCGGCGATCTTCGGCGATCCGGCCAAGGTCACGCTCAAGGTCGTGCAGCCGCGCGATGCCTTCACCACCCTGACGACCGGAGGCGTGGACGTTCTCACCCATCGCTTCAGCTGGACCTTCAATCGCGACAACGGCGGCGGCATCGAATTCACGCAGCCCGTCTTCTTCGACGGCCAGGCCTTCATGGTGCGAAAGGCCGACGGCATCAAGAGCGTGAAGGAACTCGACGGCGGCACCATCTGCGCAGCCCAGGGCACGACGACCGAACTCAACGTCGCGGACTATTTCCGGGAGCACGGGCTGACGTACAAAATCGCTACGTTCGACGGCACGGACGCAACGCGGCTTGCCTATGACGAAGGCCGCTGCGACGCCTGGACGAACGACCGCGGCTCGTTGGCTTCTCGCGGCCAGGGCCTCAAGAATCCGACGGACCACATCATCCTTCCGGAGAATATTTCGAAGGAAGCGATCAGCCCGATCGTGCGCGACAATGATCCGCAATGGTCGCATCTGGTGAAATGGGTGGTCTTCTCGACCATTGCAGCCGAGGAGCGGGGCATTAACTCGGCGAACGTGGACGAGATCCGGGCGGCGTCGACTGATCCAGAGATCAAGCGGCTGCTCGGAGTCGGAGATGATCTCGGCCAGAAGATCGGCCTGTCGCCGGAATGGGCCTACAACGTCATCAAGCAGGTCGGCAACTACGGCGAGATTTTCGAACGCAACCTGGGCACCGAGACGCCGCTGGGGCTGGAGCGTGGCCTGAATGCACTGTGGACGAATGGCGGGGTGATGATGGCGCCGCCCTTCCGTTGACACCGGGCATGGCCCTGGCAAGGAAGACGTCGCGTTGAAGCCTCCGCCACCCCCCTCTCTACTGACCAGAATGCGGCTCACGGAGCCGCATTCTTTTCTTGTGCAGGTAGGCCTCATTGCGGCGGTGGCGATCTTCGTCGCCTTCATCGTCGCCAACTTGAGCGCAAATCTCGAACGGCTCAACATAGCGGTCGGATTTGGCTTCCTTCAGCGGACGGCCGGCTTCGACATCGCGCAGAGCCTCATTCCCTATCCCCCGTCAGCCACCTATTTGCGCGCGTTCCTGGCCGCTTTCGCGAATACCGTGCTGCTTGCGGTCGTTTCCATCTCGGCTGCGACGGTGCTCGGCCTGTTTATCGCGCTTGCGCGGATGTCGACCAACCCGCTGCTGTCGCTGGTGGCGCTCGGCTACATCGAGGCGGTTCGCAACATCCCGCTGCTGCTGCAGCTCTTCTTCTGGTATTTCTCCGTGCTCGGGCCGTTGCCCCTGCCGCGCCAGAGCTTCGACCTGTTCGGACTGGTCTTTCTCAACAAGCGCGGCCTGTCATTGCCGGCTCCGGTCGCCGGGCCCGGGTTTTCGGTCTTCCTTTTCGTCGCCGCAGCGGCCCTGCTGGCTGCGTGGTTCCTTTTCCGGCGCGCGAGGCTCAATCGAATCCGCAGCGGCAGGTCGTCGATCGCCCTGCTGGCGACGGCGATCGCCTGCATTGCCGTGCCGCTGCTTCATGTTCTGCTCGGCAGTCCCGTTTCCTGGGAGATCCCGGAACTGCGCGGCCTCAATCTCGCCGGCGGGGTGGTGGTCATTCCCGAATTCGTCGCAATGGCCATCGGCATGACCGTCTATGGCTCGGCCTTCATCGCCGAGCTGATCAGGGGCGGCGTGATGACGGTCGGCAAGGGCCAGACCGAGGCCGGCATGGCGCTCGGTCTTTCACGCGCCAGGATCTACAGCAAGATCATCATCCCGCAGGTCTTTCGCGCGATCGTTCCCCCGCTGACCGGCCAGTACATCACGCTGCTCAAAAACTCGTCGCTTGCCGCTGCGATCGGCTATCCCGATCTCATGCTCATCGTCGCGGGCACGACGCTGAACCAGACCGGCCAGCCCGTGGAGGTGATGGCCATCGCCATGGCGAGTTACCTCCTGCTCAACGTGCTGATCTCGCTCGGCGGCAATGTCGTCAACAAGCGCATGCAACTGGTGGAGCGGTAGGCATGCGCGGGCTCATTTCCTTTCTACGACAGTGCGTCTCGACGCCGCTCAACATCGCAATCTCGCTGGCCATCTGCCTGTGGCTGGGTCTGAACCTGGCCGAACTGACTCGCTGGGCCATCATCGATGCAGTCTGGTCCGGTGCTTCGCCGCAAGCTTGCGCCGGCGTGGATGCTGCGTGCTGGCTGTTTATCAAGGAACGCTTCGGACAGATCCTCTATGGCACCTACCCGCGCGAGGAACTCTGGCGCGTCGTCCTGTGCGGTATTGCGGGCCTCGGACTTCTCGTCGTCTTTTCGCTGCCGTGGCGGCGGGGCAAGCTGCTTGCAGTACTGGCGACCCTGATTGTCTTCCCGGTCTTTGCGGGCATCATGCTTCGCGGCGGCATCTTCGGCCTGACCGTCGTGCCGACGACGCGGTGGGGCGGCATGCTCCTCACGGTCGTGATCGCAGCCTGGACGATCGCCACCACGCTGCCGCTCGGCCTTGCGGTGGCGCTTGCGCGACGCTCGAAGCTGCCGGTCGTGGCGGCCTTCGCCGCATGCTACATCGACCTCATGCGGGGCCTCCCGCTCGTCGGCATCCTGTTCATTGCGATCGTGCTGTTCCCGCTGTTCGTTCCGCCGGGGATGGACATCGACGCGCTCGTGCGCACCCTGATCGCCTTCGCCCTCTTCAACGCCGCCAACATGGCCGAGGTCATCCGCGGCGGCATCCAGGCCGTGCCGAGGGGACAGTACGAGGCGGCCATGGCGCTCGGTCTCCGCCACTGGCAGGCCATGGCGCTGACAATCATCCCGCAGGCGGTTCGGGCGGCGATGCCCGGCATCGTCAATGTCAGCGTCGCCATCATCAAGGAAACCACGATTGTCCTCATCGCGGGAATGTTCGACTTCCTGGGCGTTCTGCACAGCGGTCTGATAGACCCCGCCTGGATCATCGGCGACCAGGTTCGCGAGACGGCCTACTTCTTCGCCGGCGTCGTGTTCTTCGTCGTCTGCTTCGGCCTGTCCCGATACAGCGCCCGGATCGAACGCAAGTTGGACGTGGGACGGCAATGAAACTTCAGACGCCCGTCCCGACAGAGTTCTAGCCGAAGGACAGCATCCCATGCGCATTCTGGATTCGCATTTCCACTACTGGCCGAAGTCCTTCTTTGAGACGCTCTGCGCCCGTGAGAGCTATCCGCGAGCTTTCCGCAACGAGGACGGCGGCTACGACTACCGGCGCAAGGAGGGCGCGATCGGCCTTCTCAATCTCGAGCCGGAGTGGTTCGATCTCGACCGGGAACTGGCCTATATGGATTCGCTCGGCCATCAGGTCGACGTCATCGGCTCGATCGGGCCGCTGTCAATCCATTTTTCGGACGTCCCGCCGGAGCAGGGCATCGCGGATGCCAGGCAATGGAACGAGGCGATGGCCGCCGCGCAGCGCAGTCATGCCGGGCGCTTCTGGGGGACGGCCGCGGTTCCGCTGACGGACACCGGGGCCGCGATCGAAACCCTCGATCATGCGATCGGCGAACTCGGCCTTGTGGGTGTCAATGTACCAGGCAGCATCGGCAGCGATCCGCATATCGACGCCGAACGGCTCGAGCCCTTCTATGCCCGCGTCGCCAAGCTTGGCGTTCCGATGTTCATCCACCCGACGGATGCTATCTTTCACGACATGCTCGAGGGCTACAACGGGGCGCTGCACCTGACGCTGGGACGGGTGATGGAGGTCAGCGCCGCGGCCATGCGCCTGGTCTTCTCGGGCGTCCTCGAACGGCATCCCAGCCTCAAGGTCATCATGTCACACACCGGTGGCGCCTTGCCTTATCAGGCGGGACGCATCGACAAGAACGGTAAGCGCGCCGGCCTGCCGAAGCCGCCGAGCACCTACATCAAGAGCATGTATACCGACACGGTTTCACCGCACGCGCTCGGGATGAAATTCGCGATCGAATATTACGGGATCGACCACGTGATGTACGGCACCGACTATCCCTGCTGGGACCCGTCCGCCGCCCTCGGGCTTCTCGAGGAACTCGGCCTGTCGCAGGCCGACAAGGACAAGCTGTTCTATGGCAACGCGGCAAAGCTCTTTGGGCTGGCAGATCCCACCACGTCAGCTGCGTGAAAGGCCGCCTACGCCTCGCGCAGCGAACCGACCATGGCCTGCCACAGCGCGGTGCGACGAGCATGCCGGTCGGGAGCCGCGGGCGCCAACTGCGCGCGGCAAATCTCCTGGTGAGCCTGGGGCACCATCCGGGCCAGCTTCTCCCTAATGATCGGCTCGGCCATGTCGGGATCGTCTCCCGGCGTAAACAGGCACGTCTCCTCGATCGTCCGGCCACGTGATGTCACGCGCACCCTGGCGGCCCAGACGTCGGGCAACAGTGCGTCAAGATCCGGGGCAGCGGCGACCGTGACGCGGCTGGCGAAGGCGGCGATTTCCGGATCGGGAACGCCGAGCCGGGCGACGTCGTAGAGCAATCCGGGCCTGATGGCGGCGGCCGCGATCTGAATGCCCATATTGGCAATCGTACCGAGCCGGTCGCCCTCCGGCACTGGCCGCGCGACCATCGCCGCATTGATCGTCGGCACGCCGACCTCGACGCGGTCGATTGCCTCAGGCGCAATGCCGTCGCGCTGGAGCACCACCCGGAGAGCGTGAAGCGCGTTGACCGTCTGCCGGGCGGCGACGAATGGCTTGAAACCGGCCGTCTGGATCGCATCCGGCAAGGAGCCGGCCGTGATCGCCTCCGGCCGAACGGCGACCCTCGGCGCGACCGCGGCAAGCCAGTCCTCCGACACCAGGCCCGGATCGCCGCGAAAGCCGGCGGCCGCCGCGGTTGCCGCGTTGCAGCCCCGTGCCACCGCCTCGCCGAACACCAGCCAGCGGCCAGAGGGCGCAGCAGTCACGCGCCCGATGCGGCCGCTGATGCCCGCCGCTGCCAGCGACAGCGCGGACGCCGTCTTTTCAGCGTCGAGCCCAAGGCAGGCGGATGCAGTTGCGGCGGCCATCAGCGGGGCTGCGAAATAGGTCGGCCAGATGCCCGTCGCAAGCGCGGCGGCGCCGCCAATCGCCAGCCCCAATCTGATACCGACGCCGTAGCCGGCCGCAATCGCGCGCGCGCCGCGATCCGCGTCGCCGGCAAGGGCGAGCGCGACCGGCACGACGGCTGCCGCCGGCGTGATGCAGGACGCGACATGGATGTCGTCGCTCTCCGTGTGACGTATGATCGAGGCAATGGCGGCTGCCTGCCGCCCAGGATCATCTCCGGCAAAGAACCGCGCGAGCGCGGCACCTTCGAGAGTCCGGAGCCCTGCGAAGAAGGCGACCGCCGCATCGGCGACGTGGAGGTCGACTGCTCGAAGAGTCGCGTCGGGGAGAGCGGCGTCGACGGTAAGTTCTTCCGCCCATTGCTTCAGGATCATACGAACCTCCGTCACAACAGGCTCATCCGAACGGAACGGCGCCGCCAGCACGAACCTCGACCAGCGCCGAGGCGAGGCTCGGCCTGCCTGGCCCGCCGGCGAAGACGTGGAAGGACAGCAGTGTCCCCTCCGTCAGCACGTCATCCGACGAGTGAGCGATGACCGGCCAGCCGTTCAGCTCGATGCCGATCCCCCTGCCCAAGCCATAGGCAAGCGCGCATCGCCTAGCCTCTTCCGGCAAAGCGTCCAGGCCAGCCTCGGCCACGGCGCCGGCCGTCACACCCGGCTGCGCAACCGCTGTCATCGCGGCGACCGCCTTGCGGGAATTGTCTCCCTCGGCGGACGAGAGGCCGGCAGCCTGATCCGCCCAGTAGCCTTGATAGCGGGTGGCCACCCAGAGCAGGAGTGGCTCGCGGCGTTCGTCTGAGGGTTGCTCCAGCGGCCGCAACTCGTCGGCGCCGATATTGGCGAGCGCGCGATAATCCCAGGCACCTTCGAGCCGCGCCACGCGCTCGGCTTCGATCACGGCCGCGGCGTTCGATGCGCCTTCGGCAAAAACGCGTTCGGCAGCGGCGACTGCCTTGGCCGTGATGCTGCGGGCGCGCGCCATCGCGGTGCGCTCGCGCGGCCGCATACGACGCCTGATGTCGGCCAGCTTTGCGTTGAAGTCATGCAACTCGTAACGGGCGAGCGCCTCGATCAGATCGTGATAGGGCCGTGCGGCCAGAACCTGCAGCCCAGCCGTCCCCACGCGGCCGCCGGTCACGCCGCGCTCATGCAGAGCCTTGCGCACCGCCTCGCCGACGAGCGCGCCGCGGTAGGAGACGTCCTGCATCCAAGTCAGTTCGCGCAGGAAAAAGCTCTCGCGGCTGCCGCTGACGGTGAAGATCGACGGTTCGCCTTCGAGCGTCAGCACCATCGTGCCGTCGACATTGCCGCCGACCAGGTAGAGCAGTGCCGCGTCCTCGTACATGTTGCCTGACACGACGAGCGCCTCGAGGCCCGCCGCCCGCATCGCCGTGCGGATGGTGCCGATGCGCTCGTGGAACTCGTCCCAGGGCAACAGCGCGCGATCCCAGAAGGTGAGACCGCGCTTGATGGAGGGTTCCATTGACAGCATTGCCAGGCCTCACGCAGGGATGGTTTCGAGCCGACCCATGCGGCTGGTCAGCGGGACGGCGCCATCGTCGGTGATGATCACAGGTTCGCCGCACATGATGTAGCCCGTCTCGGGCAGGTACTGGTTCGGGTGCAGCACGAAGACCATTCCCTTCAGGAGAACTTCGTCGCTGTCGATGGCGATCTCCGGATCCATCGAGCCGAGAGCCATGCTGTGGCCGCGGGTGCGCATGTAGGGCGGCTTGGTGTAGGGCTCGTAGCCGGCGGCGACGATGGGCGCGTTCATCACCTCGACAATGTCGCGCGCCGCGACGCCCGGCTTGGCCGCCGCCATCGCGCTGCGCAGGGCGCCGTCGAGCAGATCGAAGGCTGCAAGCTGCGTCTGCGTAGGGTCGCCGATCACGGCGGTGCGGCAGATCTGCACATATTCACCATCGACGGAGGGCGTGATCTCCCCGAGCAGGACGTCGCCGGCGGCGAGCAGCCGCTCGCTGGTCCGGTGCGCGGCCCGATTGTGCTGCGAAGCGGAGAGGAGCTGGAAATTGTCTTCGGCGCCAAGGCCGCGCATATATGCCTCGGACTCCGCAGCCAGCACATATTCGGGCATGCCGGGACGTGCCGTCTCCAGGATGAAGCGATAGCCCGCTTCGGCGATGGCTGCGCCTTTCCTGACGCAGGCGAGCGACCATTCATCGCGGATGCGGGAAAGATCGCTGACCAGCTTATCGCCCAGCTCCGGATTGCGCAGCATGACGGGCCAGGCCTCGCTGATCAGGCGCGGCTGGACGCCGCCGGCGACGGCAATGCGCCCGCGGCGCATGCCGAGCCGGTCGAGCGCGGCCTGTACTGCCGGCAGGAAATCTGCCGGCTCCACCGCCACAAGATCCGGGAGCCCGATCTGCTCCTGCGCCCGGCCCGCATCCCAGGTCGGGGCGACGATGACCGCCGGATCGCCCTCCGCCGGCAGCAGCACGGCCATGTGCGGCCCGAGTTGCCGAAAGCCCGCGAGGTACCAGGCAGGATTCGAAGCCAGGAATGAGTGGCGGCCGTTGCCGTAGGCGACGAGCCCGTCCAGCCCCTTCGCTCTCAGGGTTTCCTGGACGGCCCGCCGCCGCCTGTCCAGGCATTCGGCCTTGAGCGCAAGAGGAAGAGGCGGAAGCTGATCGACCATCAGGATGCCTTCTGCAGTCCCATCTCCGCGCGCAGCGCGGCGGTGGCGGCCATGTCGACGGCCTTGCCGTTGTACGTCAGGACGACGCCATAGTCGTCGCGCGCCTTGCCGACAGAGATGTAGCCCTCGACGACGTCATACAGCACGCGCTCGACATCGCGCTCCAGAGGGTTGCCCCAACCGCCGCCGCCTGACGTGCGGTAGACGACCTCGGTTCCGGCCACGCCGAACACGCGTGGCACCAGGGAGAGTTCTTCGCCGTCCTGGCCAGGCGTGCGGATGAGCGTATGGCCGAGCACGCCAGGCTTGCCTCCGCGCAGCCCCCACGGGGCGCAGCTTGAACGGTGGCCCGGAGGGCCGGCGTTCCAGCGGCTGTCGACCAGCGACTTGATCGTGGTCTGCGCGCCGAGGCCGCCGCGGAACTTGCCGGAGCCGGCCGAGTCCTGCCAGATCGCGCGTTCCAGCACGACGAGCGGTGCCTTCAGCTCCATGGTTTCGATCGGCGTGTTGCGCACGTCGCCCTGACAGACCGACATCGAGACGTCCTCGCCGTCGCGGTCCGGCCAGCCGCCCCAGCCGCCGGCCTCGATGCTCTGTGCGACAAAGCCCGTCTTGCGGCCGGGATCGAAGCCGGAGAGCGCGAAGGGCGCACCGAGCGAGCCGCTGTGCGCGGCCGGAATGCGGCCCGGCAGTGCTTCGGCGAAGGCCCGCCAGACCGTATCGACCACCGTGGGCAGCGACGAGCCCCAGCTCGCCATGAAGGCGGGGAACTTCGCCATCATCATGTTGCCTTCCGGCAGCACCACCTTCAGCGCGCCGAAGGCCCCCTCGTTCAGCGGCTCCATCGGCGCCGTCAGCGCCTTGTAGGCGATGTAGGCCCCGGCATAGGTACGGCTGTTGATGCCGGCGTTCTCGCGCTGCGGCGAGCAGCCGGACAGGTCGATCTCCATGTCGGAGCCCGAGACGGTCACCTTGACCTTGATCTGGTAGGGTGGCGTCCCGCGGGCGGCGTCAACGGTTGCCTCCGCCTCGTAGACGCCATCGGGAATCTCGGCGACCGCGGCACGGCATTTCGCTTCCGTTTCGGCATAGATGGTGCGGATCGCACCGAGCACCGTCTCGACGCCATAGCGATCGAGCAGCTCGCAGAAGCGCGATCCGCCGAGACGGCAGGCGGCAAGCTGCGCGCGCAAATCGCCCATTGCCGCCTCCGGATAGCGGATGTTGTCCCGGATAAGTTTCAGGCACTTGGCGTCGGGCTCGCCCTTTTCGTAGATCTTGAGCTGGTCGACCTGCAGGCCCTCGCTCCACGGGTCGTAGGCGCCGGTGCCGCCGAAACCGGTGGAGAGCCCGCCGACATCCGCCCAATGAGCACGGACGACCGCGAAGGCGACCAGGGTATCTTCGTGGAAGACGGGCGTGTAGATCACGACGTTGTTGAGATGCTGTCCGGCCACCGCCTGGTGGTTGTGCATGATCACATCGCCGGGAAAGAACCCGTCGCGCCCGAAGCGCTCGACGCCGTCCCGGACGACCACGCCAAGGTCTGCGACGAAATGCGAGACGCCGCCGATGTTCTGCGAGATGAGCGCCCCGTCCACGTCGAGCAGCGCCGTGCAATAGTCGCGGATCTCGTAGATCATCATGTTGTAGGAAGTGCGCTGCAGATCGTAGCTCATCTCGTCGGAGATGGCCGGCAACGCATTGCGGAGGACTTCGAGCGTGACGGGGTCGAGCTTCACGCTATTGGCTGGTGCGTTCATGGCTGCATCACGTCCACAATGATTTCTCCCGTATCGGCGATCGTCACCCGGTCGCCTTCGAACAGCAGCGTCGTCGAGGCATATTCCTCGATCACGCAAGGCCCGCGCAGCGTCATGCCCGGCTCGAGCAGGTCGCGCCGGTAGACCGGGCAGTCGACTGGTCGCGAGGCGTCGGCAAGGAAGATGGGCCGCGTGCCGATCTGTGCGTCGGACACGGTCCGGCCCAGTCGCGGGAAGCCGATCTTGGCGCGTTCGCCGCGGCTGGTCAGACGCAGGTTGACGAGTTCGATCCCTTCTTCTGGCGCCGAATGTCCGAAACGCCGCTGGTGGGTTTCGTTGAACCGGTCGGCAATGGCCGCGCCGTCACCGCTCGTCAGCTCCTCTTCGAACACGGGGATCTGCAGGTGGAATTCCTGGCCCGTATAACGAAGGTCCATGAAATATTCGAAGCTGCGCTGGGCAGGCTCGACGCCGGCTTCGGCGAGCGCAACGGCGCCGGCTTCGCCAAGCTCCGTGTAGATTGCGCGGATGGCCGCGAAATCGGAGTCGGCAAGAGGCCGATAGTAGGTGCGCACGAAGTCGTGGCGGACATCGCTCATGAGCATGCCGAGCGCGGAGAAATGCGCCGGCAGATTGGGGATGATCACCTTCGGAATGCCGAGGTCGCGGGCGATCTCGATGACATGCGGAGGTCCGCCGCCGCCCATGGCGACGAGCGCGAAATCACGCGGGTCGTATCCACGCTGGACCGACACGCCACGGACCGCCAGCGCCATCTTGGCGACCGCGATCCTGATGATGCCGTGCGCGACCTCCGTGACACCCATTCCGAGCGACAGGCACAGGCGTTCGGCAATGCCCCGGCGCGCTGCCTCCTCGTCCAGCGGCATGTCACCGCCCAGGAAGCTTTTCGCGCCAATGCGCCCGAGCACCACATTCGCATCTGTGACGGTGGGTTCGGTGCCGCCGCGGCCATAGGAGATTGGGCCCGGCGCCGACCCGGCGCTCTGGGGGCCGAGCTTCAGCGCGCCGACCTCGTCGATCCACGCGATGCTGCCTCCGCCGGCGCCGACCTCGACGATGTCGACAACCGGGAACATCACCGGGTGGCCGCTGGCATAGCTGCCGATGTGATAGCCTTGCGCAACGGAGACCACGCCCTTCTGGATCAGGCTGGTCTTGGCGGTTGTGCCGCCCATGTCGAAGGTGATCAGGTCGTCGATGCCGAGCCTGCGCCCGATCTCGGCGGCGGCGATCACGCCACCCACCGGCCCGGACTCCATCATCGCGACGGGCAGCTTCTTGGCCTGGCCCGGCGACATCACGCCGCCGCTCGACTGCATCACCAGGAAGCGACCTCCAAAGCCGTCCTCATCGAGGCGCTGCTCGATGCGCGCAACATATTCGCTGGTCTTGGGGCCAACATAGGCGTTCATCACCGTCGTCGACGTGCGCTCGTATTCGCGATATTCGCGCACGATCTCGTGCGACAGCGAGACGTAGACACCCGGAAGCAGGCGGCGCAGGATGTTGCCGGCCTCGATCTCGTGTCTCGGATCGACGTAGGAATGCAGGAAGCAGACGGCGACGGATTCGGCGCCGGTCTCGCGGATCTTCTCCGCTACGGCCTCGACCTCGGCCGGATCGAGCGGCGACAGCACCTCTCCGGAAGCCGATAGGCGTTCGTTGACCTCGAACGTCGAGGACCGGGCGGCCAGCGGCTCGGGGCGCCGGAACGAGAAGTTGTAGGCTTCCGGACGGTTCTGCCGCCCGATCTTGTAGACGTCGCGCGTGCCCTTGCTGACGACGAGAGCGGTCTTGGCGCCCTTTTCCTCGATCGCGATATTGATGGCGATCGTGGAGCCATGAACGAGCGTCTCGATATCGGGATGTTCGATACTGGCCTTGTGCAGGCAGTCCCACACGCCCTGGGAAAGCTCGTGATGTGTCGTCAATGACTTGGACTGAAAGACCTTGCTTGTCCGGGGATCAAAGGCCACCAGATCTGTAAAGGTTCCACCAATATCGACGGCGACACTCAAGCATCCGCCCAGATTGCCCTTGTTCAAAAGTCGGTCTCCCGTAGCGCCGTATGCGAAAGACCGTCGGGCCCACTTCGAGAAGGGCCGACAGTCGCGTACGATCTATAGAAAACCAGCCACCCATGAAAGCAATCGGATGGGGGTGGTCGAAAGTGATAGGTTTTTTGCTATCTAGCTATCTCGTCTTTGGCAGGTTTGGGGCCTTCGCCGCTGCTCATCCTAAGCCTTGAGAGTTTCGGATGACTTTTGCGATTTGACTTCTTGAGCATACTTCCCGCCGGCCCTCTGGCGATCCTCGACGCTGTTTGCCTCATGGACGACAGTTCCTCGACATGCTCAAGGCGAAGCCGGAGGCCGTTCGCGTTGGCGGACCTCTGGACCTGGTACCCGAGGTCGGCCCACTCGCCACGAGGCGCCAGCGCGACCGTGACGTGTCTCTGGCCGAGCGCTCCATCGCGGCCGGCGCCAAGCTGCTGACGGACGGCCGGGCATCATGAGGACTCCGACATAGCGCATGCGCGACACGCTGATGCTGGCCGCGCGCGGGTTCTCGCACTTCTACCGCCTCGCCATGGGCGGGGTCACAGGCCCGCAGAAGATCGCATGTTCGAGCCGATTGCCTTGCCCTATCTCTCGGCCATCCCCTTGCTCGGGTCGATCCTGTTCAATCACACGGCGCTACTCTACGGGGTCATGCTGCTGGTCCCGGTGGCCGGCTTCGTGCTCTACCGCACCAAGCTCGGCCCGCGGCTGCGGGCCGTCCTGACTACCGACCTGTCATTTGTGGCAGCCTCGGGAGCGAACCATTTGCGACCGAGCCAATGACACCATCCGTGCTGGTTTGGTGCTCCTCGATGCACTAACATTCAGATTGGTGCTGTCGGTGGGGAACAAGCCAGCACCATCGACAACGGCGTGGGGGGCGAACAGGTGGATATCCGCAATTTTGCCGGCTTCGTTGCAGCGGCGGAATTCATGAACCTGACCCTTGCGGCCAGACGTCTCAACATCACTCAATCAGCTCTTTCACGCCAGATACAGGCGCTCGAAGCCTATCTCGGCGTGCCTCTGTTCGAGAAGGTGGGACGCAACGTCCGGCTGACATCGCGTGGCGAGGCCCTGTTTGCCAAGGTCAATGACGTGCTGCTCGCCGACCGCAGCCTGCGCATGCTGGCCGGTGACCTCGGGCGCGGCGAATCGGGAATGCTCAAGGTCGGGGCGTGTTCGCAGTTGATCGAGCGCTATTTTCCAGGCTTCCTGAAATCCTGGCGCCAACGCCACCCCGGCATCGACGTGCGGATCGAGGATGGTGGCGGCGCAGAACTCGCCGGCCGGCTACGTAGCGGCGCGGTACATCTGACCATTAGCGCGCGCCCTTCGGCACCGATCGATCCGTTCGAAACGTTATTCCTGGGCAAGCTCGGCTTCATGGCGCTGGCGACCGACGAATTCCTGGAAGGCCCCGGCGCGCCGATCGAGATCGCCGACGTACTGCAATATCCAGTGCTTACGCAGCACAAACGCCATGCCTCGCGGGAGGTCTTCGACGCAGCTTGCAGGCTCGTGGGCGCCGTGCCCTCCATTGTCCTGGAAAGCTACTCGCCGCATACATTGTTTGCGATGGCGGCAGGCGGCAACGGCGTCGCCATCGTACCCTCCTCGGCGCGCTCGTTCCCTGAGGGGCTGATCCGCAAGCCGGTAACGCTGCGTGGGGAGCTGCTCGAATTCGATATCTGCGCCATGTGGGGCAATTCCGAGCCGCTTCCAGCCTATGGCCGGCGCTTCATCGACGAACTGCGCGCCCACATCCAGACCGAAAACGAACGCGAGCAGGCCAAACAGCCGGAAGAGGCTCGTAAGCGTCTAGAGGCAGTCTGACAATACATTCCATTCTCGCATAGATTTGGAGAAGTATTATTCATTGGACGGATGGGTTTGGCGGCATCTACCTTCCATTCTTGTCTCGAATGCCGATGATGGCGTGCTCGTCAAACGGATTGGAAGGCATGCACAGAATTGGCTGGAACGGCCTTAGCCAGGAACGTATCGTTCTCATCCTCGCGGCGGTCCTGTTTGCGGCCGCCGCCGTCTCCCTTCCCGGCTTTCTGGCGCCTGACAACCTGATCGCCATCGTGCGATCTGTGTCGGTCCTCGGCATCCTGGCATTCGGCATGGCTATCGTAATCATCGGGCGCGGCATCGATCTGTCGATGGTCGCCATCATGGCGATGTCGGTCGCGTGGTACCTGCAGATGATCAATGGTGGCATTGGCGGCGGATCTGCATTCGCCTTCGCCCTGGCTGGCGTCATCACCATCGGCCTGCTGAACGGCGTGTTGGTCGCCTATGCGGACGTGCCAGCAATTTTCGTGACCCTGGCCACCGGCTCATTCGTTTTCGGCTACGTGCGTTCCCAGCTCATCACCCAGGATGCCGTGGCGGTTCCGCCGGGACACTGGGTGGAACTGTTTGGCGGCGTACGCTACTTCGACATCCCCGTCGAGGTGTTCATCTTCGCGGCGCTCGCCATCCTGACATCCCTGTTCCTGCGCTACACGAAATGGGGACACTACGTCTATTTTGCGGGTGACAATCCGTTGGCGGCACGCAATCTCGGCATGCCGGTGCGACCGATGCTGGTGCTGCGCTATGTGCTGTCAGCGCTGATCGCCTTCGTGGCCGGGCTGCTGACGGCAGCGAGCCTGCATTCGATCAATACCCGCGTCGTTAATTCGACGCTGCTCTACGACATCGTCCTGGTTGCCGTCATCGGTGGCATCGGCCTGTCGGGCGGGCGCGGCGGAGTGCGCAACGTGCTGGTCGGCGCCGCGCTGATAGGCATCCTGCTCAACGCGATGACCATAATCGATATCCCGACGCTCTACCAGAACCTGATCAAGGCAGCGATCCTGCTCAGCGCGATCGTCATGGACGGCATCATCAACCCGCGCGACGAGCAGACGGCCCAGCAGGGTGACATCTGATGCCCAACGACAGCGGCCAATTCCACGGGCGCAACGCAACAATAAGGACGTCAAACCGGAGAATGTGACATGAAGATCGTGAAAGCCCTGTTGACGGCGGCCACTGCGCTTGCTGTTTCCGCATTCGCCGCAACCTCCTTCGCCGAGGGTGTGGCCGAGGACCCGGGCCCTGCCGCTTATGCCAACTCCATGAATGGCAAGCGGGTGATGCTGGTGCCACTGGCCATGGGATTCGACCTGGCGCAGGGCTGGGCGCATTATCTCAAGAAGGAGGTTGAAGCCTGGGGCGGCACTTTCGAGACGCGCGATCCGAATTGGGTCGTCGATGCGGGCGCCCAAGCGATCACAGATGCAATCACCTCCGATGCCCGGCCAGATGTGCTGATCATCCATTCGCCGGATCTCAACTCCTATTCCAAGCTGATGAAGAAGGCTCAGGCCGCCGGCACCTACGTGATCCTGATCGACAATCCGGCGAACTTCCCCGCCGATGCCTTCGTTGGCTCCGACTGGGACCGCCTCGGCCAGCTTGAAGCGGAAGCCGTCATCAAGGGCTGCGGCGAGAACTCGTCCAAGAAGATCGGGCTGGTGCAGGGGGACCAGGCCAATGCGTCGAGCCTCTATCAGTATGCCGGCATCATGAAGGTGCTGGAAAAGAATCCCGATTTCCAGGTCGTGGCCAAGCCGGACTCCAACTGGGACGCCACCACTTCGCGCAACGTGACCACGACGATGCTGCAGCAGCATCCCGACATCTGCGGCATCATCGACTTCTGGGACGGCGACGCCACCGGCGCTTCGGCCGCCATCCGCGATGCCAAGCTCGACGGCAAGGTATTCCTGGTGACCACCGGCGGCGGCGAAAAGGCGGCCGATTGCGACAAGCTCGAGGACGGCACCTACGGCGCGGTGGTGATGACCGATCTCGCCCGCCAGTCGGCGGACATCAACGCCATCATCAAGTTCCTGCTGCAGAGTGGTCAGCCGGCCGGCACTTCCCACACCTATATCTATACGCTGGAAAAGGCGACCACGAAGGCCGACCTGAAACCCGACACCTGCTGGGACCTGAAGGCCTTGCAGGCGGAGGCAGCCGCCGCGAACTAGGCGCCCGCGTCAGAAGCAACGTCAGGTGGCCGGGCTGACCGGCCACCCTCCATTCCAAAGCAGAAACAAGCAGCAACGATGTCCTTTCGCGAACGCTGGCACGCCTGGCGCTACAACCGGATTCCCGACCATATCGTCGGCGAGATTCTGACCAAGCGCTGGACCGACAATGCCATCCCCTTCCTGGCCCTGGTGGTGGTGCTGGCGATCTTCGGATCGGCGATCCCCGGCTTCTTCAAGCCGGCGGCCTTGCAGGCGACGACCCGCCAGCTCGGCGAGTTCTCGCTGGTCGTCACCGGCGTGACCGTGGTGATGCTGGGCGGCGGCATCGACCTTTCGGTGGCGGCGATCTTCGGCCTGTCCTGCTTCGCGTCCGTCTTCGTGTTTTTCATCCTCGACCAGTCGATCTGGCTGGCGCTGGCGGCGTCGCTTCTCACCGGGCTCGCCTTCGGCGCCGTCAACGGCTATCTGGTCGGGTATCTGAGATTGCGCGCCTTCCTTACCACGCTGGTCACCCTGATCTTCGGCCGCGCCCTCTTCGACATATTGGTGACCGCCTATGCCGCACGGGTGCAACTGTCCGACGCCGCCTCGCCGGTGCTCGACTATATCGGCGACGGCACCTTCCTCGGCCTGGCGATCTCGGTCTGGGTGGCCGTCATCTTCGCCGCGGTCGTCCATATCGCATTGACGCGCTCGCGGCCGGGCTGGCACGTGCTAGCCGTCGGCGGCTCCCGCCGCTCGGCGCACAATGCCGGCATCCGGGTGCGCCGGACCGTGTTCTTCACCTATGTGTTTTCCGGATTCTGCGCCGCGGTGGGCGGCTTCTTCGTCGCCTGCCGGCTCTCCGCCGCGGGACCGGGCACGGGCCAGAACCTGGAGATCATGGCGCTGACAGCGGCCGTGGTCGGCGGGGTGAGCCTCGGCGGCGGGCGCGGCTCGGTGGTCAAGGGCATCATGGGCGCCATCATCGTGCTGGTGATGACCAACGGCCTGATCCGGCTGGGCTACGGCACCGGCACCACGCAGATGGTTCTCGGCCTGCTGCTGGCGGTCGCCGTCACCGTCGACATCCGCTGGCTCAAGAACCGCCACAAGGTGCTGAACGAGGTCTATGTCGCTCCGGTCTATCTCAAGATGGGCGGGGCCCAGTCGGCTGCACCGGGCTCCAAGACCCCCTACGAGCTGGACAATCGCCTTTCGGAGACCGACCACATCGGCATCGGCGAGCTGGAAGGCCCCGAGGACGTCATCCTCGACCGCGACGACCATCTTTATTGCGGCACGCGCCACGGCGAGATCGTGCGCTTCCTGGCGCCTGACTACAAGCGCTCGGAAGTGTTCGCCCACGTCGGCGGCTTCCCGCTCGGGCTGGCCTTCGACCGCGAGAGCAACCTGATCTCCTGCGTCGGCGCCATGGGGCTCTACTCCATCTCGCCCGACCGCAAGGTCACCAAGCTCTCGGCCGAAACGGCGCGCTCCTGGAGCTCCGTGGTGGACGACGCGCGCCTGCGCGACCCCAACGACTGCGACATCGCGCCGGACGGCCGCATCTATTTCACGGATTCGACCAAGCGCTACGACGCGCACGACTGGGCGCTCGATTCCATCGAGAACCGGCCGACCGGCCGCCTTCTGGTCTACGACCCGAAGGACGGCTCGACGAAGACGCTACTCGACGGCTACCGCTACACCAACGGCGTGTGCATGGCGCATGACGGCAAGTCGCTGTTCTTCGCCGAGAGCTGGGCCTGCCGCGTGCATCGCTACTGGCTGGAAGGGCCGAAGGCCGGCACGGCCGAATGCGTCATCAAGGACATGCCGGGCTATCCCGATAACATCAACCGCGCATCGGACGGCGGTTACTGGATGGCGTGGCTGGGCATGCGCACACCGAGCTTCGACCTGTCGCTGCGCCATCCCGACATGCGCAAGCGCATGACGCGCCGCCTGCCGCAGGACGATTGGCTGTTTCCCAACATCAACACCGGCGGCGTCGTCAAGTTCGACGAGAACGGGCGCATCCTCGACACGCTCGGCGACCTTTCCGGCGCGTCCCATCCGATGGTGACATCGATGCGCGAGCACAAGGGCTATCTGTTCGTGGGCGGTATCCTCAATAACCGCATCGGCCGCTATCGCATACCCGACACTGACGAGAGCTGGACCGGCATGACCTCCTATTGGGGAGGCGCGAAATGATCCTCGATCCCGTCCTCGACCTCTTCCGCGGCAAGGCCGTCACCATTCCGCCGCTGGACGGCGCCTTCAGGCCCAATACGCGGCTGGACGATACGCCTTCGGCAACGCCGCTTGCGGAGGCCGACAACCTGGCCGCATCGCCTGACGGACTGATGGCCAGCAGCGGCAATACGCTCTACCGGATCGAGGCAGGAAAGGCCCCCGCGCCTCTGCGCAGCTTCGACGCGCCGATCACCGCCGCTGCCGCCTCGCCGCTCGGCGAGCTTGCGGTCGCGCTCGAGACGGGCAGGCTCCACATCGGGGGCCATGAGGAACAGGCCGGGCCGGATTTGCGCTGCGTCACCGCGCTTGCCTATGCGCCAGACGGAACGCTCTGGCTCGCGAACGGCTCGGCCGAGCGCGCACCGTCGCAGTGGTCGGAAGACCTGTTGCGGCACGGAGCATCCGGCTCGGTCTGGAAACGGCCAGCCGGCGCAGGCGGTTTCGAGCGCGTAGCACAAGGACTGGCCTTTCCCTACGGCCTGCTGCCCGTCGACGGCGGCATCGTGCTCTCGGAAAGCTGGCGGCACAGACTGGTACGCGTCGCGGGCGCCGAGCGCGCCGTATTGCTGGACAAGCTTCCCGGCTATCCGGCTCGCCTCGCGCCGGCGCCGGGCGGCGGCGCATGGCTCAGCCTGTTCGCCCCGCGCAATCGGTTGATCGAATTCGTGCTGCAGGAACAGCACTATCGCGCCGACATGCTGGAACAGGTGCCGGCTCCCTACTGGATCGCGCCGGCGCTCTCCTCGGGGCGCAGCTTCATGGAGCCGCTCCAGTGCGGTGGCATCAAGACCATGGGCGTGCACAAGCCCTGGTCGCCCAGCCGCTCCTACGGGCTGGTCGTGCGGCTGGACGCGAAGATGCAGCCGCTGTTCAGCCTGCACAGCCGCGCCAACGGAAACCGGCACGGCGTATGCAGCGCCGTCGAGCAGGGCGGGCGCCTCTGGGTCGCCTCCAAAGGCGGCGATTGCGTCCTCGACATCGACCTCACGGAACTTGCGAGGGAGGCACGCTGAATGGAAGCTCCCATGTCTGATGCGCTCGCTGCCGACGTAATCGTGCGGCTGGAAGCTGTCACGAAAGCCTATCGTGGCGTGCCTGCCGTCAGCAAAGTCGATTTCGAATTGCGGCGCGGCGAGATCCATGCGCTGCTGGGCGAGAACGGCGCCGGAAAGTCCACCCTTACCAAGATGATCGCTGGGGTGGTCGAGCCGACATCCGGCCGCATCTTCCACAAGGGCAAGGAAGCGCACTTCGCCTCGCCAAACGACGCGCTCGGCGCCGGCATCGCCATGGTGTTCCAGGAGACGAGCCTGGTGCCGTCAATGACGGTCGCGCAGAATCTCTATCTCGGCTCGGAAAAGTTCCTGAACCGGCTGCGCGGCATCTACATCTCGGCGCAGCAGTTCCTCCAATCGCTGAACTTCCCGGTCGACCCCGCCGCGATGGTGGAAACGCTGGGTGCGGCCAAGCGGCAGATGGTGGAGATCGCACGTGCTGTCCACCACAACGCCGAAGTCATCATCTTCGACGAGCCCACCGCTACCCTAACGCCCGAGGAAAAGCGCCACTTCTTCGCGCTCGTGCGCCGGCTCAAGGCCGCAGGGACCTCCATCGTTTTCATCAGCCATGCGTTGGAAGAGGCGCTGATGCTCTCCGACCGCATCACGGTATTGCGCGACGGCGAACTCGTGGCGAGCGGGCCGGTGGCGAATTTCGACCGGGATTCGATCATCGCCGCCATGGTCGGCCGCACGCTTTCGGGCGAGTTGTACCAGCACCGCGACGAAACCGCCCTGCGCAAGCCCGGCCGCAAGATGCTGTCGGTGCAGGATGTGTCGATGAGCAAGATCGTGCGCAACAACTCGTTCTCGATCTTCGACGGCCAGATCATGGGCGTGTTCGGCCTGATAGGCTCGGGCCGCACCGAAACCTTCAAGATCGTCTCGGGCATCTACAAACGCGACTTCCTCCGCGGTGGCGCCATCGAACTCGACGGCGAGCCGGTGCGCTACTACGTGCCCCGCGAAGCGGTGAAGGACGGCATCGTCTACATCTCCGAGGATCGCAAGAGCGAGGGCTTCTTCGAGACCATGTCGATCTCAAAGAACCTGTTCGGCGGCCTGCTGGCCGGTGGCAAGGAAAAGTCGGCGATCATCAGCATGAAGGAGATGCAGGCTCTTTCAGCCGATTGGACGAGCAGGTTGAACATCCGCGCCATCAACGACAATGCGCGGGTGGTGGAGCTTTCCGGCGGCAACCAGCAGAAGGTGGTGATCGGAAAGGGGCTGGTTCAGCAGCCGCGGCTCGTCATCTTCGACGAACCTACGCGCGGCGTGGATGTGGGCGCCATCGCAGAAATCCACCAGACCATTCGCAAGCTGGCCGATGACGGTCTCGCCGTCGTGGTCATCTCCTCCTACCTGCCCGAGATCATGAATCTCTCCGACCGCATACTGGTGTGCCGGCAAGGTCGCATCGTGGAGGAGTTCTCGCCCGCCGAAGCGACCGAGGAAAAGATCATGTATGCCGCCGTGCACTGACCCCGGCTGGCAGACGAATACGACGGAATTGAAAGGAAATACGATGACGGCTCCACGCGCGAGGCCAGCGTGACGGTGCACGAGATCACCCTGTCGGTGGACGATTTCCGCGAGGCCGACGAGATCTTCTGCACCGGCAACATGAGCAAGGTGTTGCCGATCTTCGCCTTCGACGACAGGAAGCTGGAATTCGGGCCGATCGCCAAACGCGCGCGCGCCCTCTACTGGGACTGGGCGCGCGCTCGACCCCCTGGTGCGCGAGATGATCTACATAGCGGTCTCGACCGCCAATGGCTGCCAGTATTGCATCCATTCGCACACGGCTTCGGCACGCGCCAAGGGCATGACCGACGCGCAGCAGGCCGAGCTGGGTTCCGTCATGGGGCTCGCCGCCCAGACCAACCACATCGTGACGGCCCTGCAAATCCCCGTCGATCCGGCCTTCGACGTCAAGAGCTGAAGGAGACGGCAACGAGCAAGGGATCTCTCAGCGATTGGCTGAGCGGCCGGGAATGCGGCCAGGATGCCAAAAGCTCTTGCGAGTAGGTTTTCGTGGGCGCATCGAAAAGCTCGCCGGTCCTGCCGCCTTCGACGATCTCTGCCTGATGCATGGCAAATTGCGTTTTCGGCGACACTCGTTGCGGTGACGAACAGCTTCAGAGGCTATCGAAGTCCAGGAACGACTCGCCGGCTGACGCATTTCCAAACAGCACCGCCGCTTGATTGAGGGAATGCTGGCTAATGAGGCTGCCCACATAGCGCCGCTCCACGGATCGGTTCCACCCCTGCTTTACGACGGCATCGAGCGCATCGCTTCCCACCTGACGTAAGGGGCTTGTCGGACCTAGGCCACGGCATAACCCTGTTTGCCGGCGGCGATGCCATCGGCGAAATGGTGGCGATCCGCGCCCGCTGAAGTCGGAAACCAAACCTGACCGGGAGCACCATGACACATAGCGACGTTTTGATTGTCGGCGCCGGGCCTACAGGTCTGGTGCTGGCACTGTGGCTAACCAAGCTCGGCGCCACGGTCCGCATCATCGACAAGGCCGCCGAGCCGGGGACCACTTCGCGCGCCCTTGCCGTTCATGCGCGCACGTTGGAACTTTACCGCCAGCTCGACCTGGCGGACGCCGTCATCGAGAAAGGTCACAAAGTACCCGCGGTAGGCCTTTGGGTAGAGGGTAAAAGGAAAGCACGCGTGTCATTTGAGGATGTGGGGGCCGATGTTACGCCCTATCCTTTCTTGCACATCTTCCCACAGGACGAACATGAGCGGCTCCTGATCACGCGACTGGAAGCACTGGGCGTTTCTGTTGAGCGGCGAACGGAGCTGATGGACTACAGCGATAACGGTTCCGGTATCGTAGCGCGGCTGCGCGGACCCAGCGGCCTGGAAACACGCTGCGAAGCAGCCTACATCGCTGGCGCCGATGGCGCGCACTCTCTGGTGCGCCAGGTCATGGGCACAGGATTTCCCGGGGGAACCTACAAGCAGGTCTTTTACGTCGCCGATGTCGAAGCTTCGGGCCAGGCGATCAATGGCGATCTTGCCGTCGATCTCGATGAAGCCGATTTCCTGGCCGTCTTTCCGCTGGCGGTCGAAAAGCGTGTCCGGCTTGTCGGCACGGTCAGAGACGAGCGTGCCGAACATGCCGATACGCTTAAGTTCGATGACATCAGCGACCGTGCCATTCAAAAGCTCAAGCTCAATGTCGAGAAGGTGAACTGGTTCTCGACCTATCGTGTGCATCACCGCGTGACCGAGCATTTTCGCAAGGGTCGCGCTTTTCTGCTCGGGGACGCCGCGCATATTCATAGCCCCGTCGGCGGTCAGGGAATGAACACCGGCATTGGCGATGCAATCAATTTGGCCTGGAAGCTAAAAACGGTGCTGGAGGGCCGTGCAAACGACGCTCTCTTGAACAGTTACGAGGCAGAGCGCCAGCCTTTTGCCAGGAGGCTGGTCAATACCACCGACCGTGCATTCACGCTTGTGACTGCGGAAGGCAAGTTCGCCGATTTCGTGCGTACACGCGTCGTCCCTGTGGTGTTTCCCGCTGCGGCGAAGTTTGAGGCCTGGCGCGAATGGATGTTCCGTACAGTATCGCAGGTCATGATCAATTATCGCGGCAGCCCCATCAGCAGCGGAGCGATTGGTGAGGTGCATGGTGGGGATCGCCTACCCTGGGTTTCGATAGGCGGCGTCGACAATTATCGGCCGCTGTCCGCAATGAGCTGGCAGGTCCACGTTTACGGGGCCGCCAGCAACGACCTCACATCATGGTGCGCGCAACGCAACGTGCCACTGCACACCTTCGAATGGCAATCAACATACGAAGAGGCCGGCTTGGCTCGCGATGCAATGTATTTGCTTAGACCCGATACATACGTAGCTCTCGCACATAAAGCAGGTGATCCCGAGGCCCTGGATCAATATTTCACCGCGAGGGGAATACTACCCGGGCGGAACGATCAGGGATTTCCTGCTCCATATGCGCGGCGGTAACAGCCACAAAGATCCACGCGGTTGCGCTCCCCGTGCGGCACGGGGAGCGCAAGGCAATCACGCGATGATTGCGTGGGGTTCGAGGAAGGCTTCCAGCCCGAACGGGCCGAACTCACGGCCGACGCCCGATTGCTTGAACCCGCCGAAGGGCGCGAGCGGTTCGTGCGGCGCACCGTTGATTGTGACGCGGCCTGCTTCGATCTGCCCGGCAACCCGCCGCGCGCTTTCCGGATCGGACGACTGGACATAGGCGGCCAGCCCATAATCCGTATCGTTGGCGATCGCGATCGCCTCGGCTTCGTCGCGATAGGGGATCACGCAGAGCACCGGACCGAATATTTCCTCGCGCGCAATCCGCATGTCGTTGGTGACACCGGTGAAAATGGTCGGGCGGACGAACCAGCCCCGATCGAGATGATCCGGCCGCCCTTCCCCGCCGGTAAGCAAGGTGGCCCCCTCCTCCAGTCCAAGGCGAATATACGACTGGACGCGCTCCCATTGTTTCAGGCTCACCATCGGGCCGATCTGGACAGCCGGATCAGTGGCCGGGCCGACCTTGAGCGCCTCCGCCCCCGCCTTCAGCCGCCCAAGAATTTCGTCGAGTCGGTCTTCGGGAGCGAGGATGCGGGTGCCGTCGATGCACGCTTGCCCGCTGTTGCCAAAACCCGTCATCAACACCTGCGGGATCGCGTGATCCAGATCGGCGTCGCTAAGGATGATGGTCGGGCTCTTACCGCCCAGTTCCAGCGTCACGCGCTTGATCGTCCGTGCCCCCGCCGCGAGGATCGCCCGGCCGGTGGCAGTGGAGCCGGTAAAGCTGATCTTGGCGATGTCCGGGTGCGCGCTGAGCGCCGAGCCGGCCACCGCGCCGGTGCCGTTGACAATGTTGAGCACGCCGCGCGGCAGCTCGGCCTCGTGAAGACATTCGGCGAGAAGCTGCGTCTGGAGCGCACTCATCTCCGAGGGCTTGATGACGATCGTGGTGCCGGCGGCGATCGCGGTGGCGAGCTTGGAGCAGATGAAGCCATAATTGCTGTTCCATGGCGTGATCGCGGCGGCGACGCCGGACGGACGCATCTCCACCTCGGCGCGGCCGATGGTGCGGCGGAATTCGTAGCTTTCGAGCGTCTCCGCCATGTCGAGGAACACCGACGCCGCATGTTGCACGGCGAAACCAGTGAAATAGCCCGGCGCGCCATATTCCTCGGCCATCGTCGCGACGAGATCGGCCGCGCGCGCGGCGACGGCGGCGGAAAGCCTTTTCAGCATGGCGATGCGTTCGGCCTTCGACGTGCGCGACATGGCCGGGAAAGCGCGCCTGGCAGCAATGACGGCGGCATCCACGTCTCGCGCATCGCCGAGGCGGACGGCGCCGATCTGCTCCTCGGTCGCGGGGTTGAACAAGGGCGAGCGTTCGTCGCCCAGCGGCGTGACGAAAGCGCCGTCGACATAGATCGTATCGATATTGCGCATGGGAGGCTCCGTATTTGAAGATCAACGGAGTGTCATATGACGCACGTCAATTGATCTGATAAGAAGGTCAAACTTGGACAATCTGATGAGAAATATCGCGCAATGGCGAAGGCAAGCCTGATTGAACTGGAAGCGGCCATGGCTGTCGCGCGGGCTGGCGGGTTCCGGGCGGCAGCGCGGGAGCTTGGCATGTCCTCCTCCGCACTCAGCCACGCAATAGCGGCGCTCGAGGAAAGGCTCGGCGTGCGCCTGTTCAACCGGACAACACGCAGCGTCGCTCTCTCGCCCGAAGGCGAGCGCTTCGTGGCGGAGATCGCGCCGGCGCTCGCAGCGATTGATGGCGCGATCGAACATGCCGGCGAGCACGGCGCGGAGCCTTCCGGCACGCTGCGCATCAACACCTCGCTCGGCGCGGCGCGGATGTTGTTGACGCCGCTGTTTCTCGAATATGCCCGCCGCTATCCGCGCGTGGAGCTGGAAATCGTCACCGAGGGCGCACTGGTCGATGTGATCGGCCAAGGCTTCGACGCGGGCATAAGGCTAGCCGAGGCCGTGCCGCCGGATATGATCGCGGTGCCGATCCTGCCGGAGATCCGCTCGCTGGTGGTCGGCGCACCCGCCTACTTCGAGGCGTGGGGCGTGCCCAAGGTGCCGACCGACCTCAACCGCCACCGCTGCATCCGCGCGCGTATGGCGAGTGGCAAGCTCTATCGCTGGGAATTCGAGCGCCGGGGAGAGACCATGCTGATCGACGTGCCCGGCGCACTGACGCTCGACGAAAGCAGCCTGATGGTGGAGGCAGCACTGGCCGGGGTCGGACTGACCTATCTCGCCGAGCCGGTCGTCGCAGAGCATATTGCTGCGGGCCGGCTGATGGCGCTGCTGGAGGACTGGACGCCGCCCTATCCTGGGCCATGCCTCTACTTCGCGGGACGTCGGCACATACCGTCACGGCTCCGCGCGCTGATTGATCTCATCCGGTCGCGGCCTTTCAGCGGCGGTAAGGTGCTTTGACGAAGCCCTTGGGCCTCTCCGGCGCTCGTTAGCAGGTCACAGGCGCGATCGCATCAAGCATCCGCTCACTCTGTCACCCCCGAAATCGCAGCGTCTCCACCAGGAGAGTGAATGCGTTCGAAGCATGCCTCCCCCGCTATTCGCCGTAAGCGTTTCGAAACCCGCCGCTATAGCAAGCGCGGGCGAGTCGCGGCTGATCATTTGCCGTAGGCGTGAGCGATCTGACCGACAAGCTTGGCCCACGGCATATCCATCGCGCCGTAGACTTCGCCGGCTTCCGGCCGCGCGTTGTCCTTCAGTATCTCGACCATGAGGGTGGCGTAATCCGACAGAACGACGCCGGCCTGAGCCATGCGAAGAAGACCCGCCTGACGCTTCGTCTCGCTGAAGGTGCCGGAAGCATCGACAGCCACATAGGCGTCCAGTCCCTTACCGATGGCGGTAATCGCCGGCAGCGCGGCGCACACTTCGAGCGATATGCCGGCGAAGATCAGCTTCTTGCGACCAGTGGCTTCGATTGCGCGAGCCACGTGGGCATCGTCGCATGCGTTGACCGACGACCGATCGATGATCGTGACCCCCGGCAACGCCTCGACCAACTCAGGGAAGGTCGGCCCCCCCATACTGTCCCGCGCCGTGGTCGTCACGACGATCGGGAGCTTGAGCGCCTTGGCCGCTTTGGCCAGCGCGACGACGTTGTGCTTGAGCTCGCCCGTCGAGATGTCGCGCACGCCCGTCATGAGGCCAACCTGATGATCGACCAGGACAAGCGCGGCGTTTTCCGAGGTGAGGGGCTCATATGGACGGTTTTGACCAGACATTTCATCCTCCTGAGGTTCGGACATCTGGATTTCGGCGGCTGGCGAGGGAGCGGCGCCAAACATGATTGCTGCGGCCCTGACTACGGTTGCCTGCAAGAACTGTCGACATTCCATGAAACCACCTTGCATTGCCGAAGCAGTTATCATTGGGCTTTCAGGTCTGAAGTGGCGCCAACACTATCAAAGTATCGTCTGGCCGGTGGGGCGGAAAGCCGGCACTATACGAACTCAGCGTCCAATCATTTGGATGGTGAGGTGGCCTGTGATTGACCTCAACGCATGCAACATCGACACCGCATGCCGATAGAAATCTTGGCCGGCGTCCGTCATGCTGAAGTGGCGCGACGTTCGGTTGAGGAGGTGGACGCCGAGATTGGCCTCGAGCTCCTGCATACGATGGCTCAGCGTCGATTTGGGAACCCGGGGCACCCGGCCGGCCGCGGTGAAACCGCCGCGATCCACAACCTGCACGAAATAGTAGAAGGCAACGCCGCTGCAAGTGGCCCTTGCCTGGCTCCTCAGACGCGCACCCAATGTCCTGTTGATCCCCGGCACTTCCTCGCGTGTCCATCTGCGGGAAAATCTGGCCGCGGCCGATATCGAACTGCCGCCCGACGCGATGGACGAACTCGACGGCATCGCGGCTGCCAAGGCCGGCTGACAGCAAAAAACCATGAGAGCGCGGCCGCAGGACTGCCGCGCTTCCTTCCCCAAAGGTTCTGTTAGCGGCTTGCGGAGGTAGAGGGACCGCATCGCGACGGTCTCTCCCATGTCCATTCAGCCCCCCGATCAACAGCCGCGGGCAGCTCTACTGAACCGCGTTTGCGGCCTTACGGATCACGTCAAGGACGAAGCTGGGGTTGGAAAGCATTGGAACGTGGCTGCTCTCGGTTTCGAAAGTGGCGGCTCCCATTCGCTTTGCCGCGAAGCGTTCCAGATCGGGATGGACGGTATGGTCGTTGGCGGCCACGATGAACCAGCTCGGCTTTGTCTTCCATGCCGTGCCTTCGGCCTTCTGGGTGAACAGGTCCGGCACTGGCACACCCTGCGTCGCATAGACGAGCTTCTGCTCCGCCTCGGGCAGGTCTCCCGCGAAGTAAGGAACTCCGCTGGCCTTGAGCCAAATGCGTCCGTCAGTCACCTCGATATGCGCAAACACATCCGTCACCGGGAATTTTGCCTGCTGGCTTTGCGAAGTCTCGTCGTCATCTGGGGCCAAGGCCGCGATATAGACCAGCCCGACGACGCGCGGATCAGTCCCGGCGTGCGTGATGAGTGTACCGCCATAGGAATGCCCGACCAGGATTACCGGGCTGCTGACCCGGTCTAGGCAAGCCTTCACGGCGGCGACGTCGCTCGCAAGCGAGTCGAGGCCGTGCTGTGATGCCATCACTTCGTGACCCTCGGCCTGCAGCGTTGGGATCAATTTGCTGAAGCACGAGCCGTCGGCCCACAAGCCATGAGCGAAAACGATACTTGGTTTAGCCACTGTCGTCTCCTTTGATTGGTGGGAACTGCTTCTGACGTGATGATGTGCGACCTGTCATGCTTCTCGAGGCCAATTCAGATGTTCAGGCTAGGAAGGGTCTGCGACGAGGCGCGTCATTCGACAATGTCGAGACTGCCGTCGTTCCATCGAATTCTCCGAAACGCCGGATAGGCTGGCCAGTTCCAACGCAACGCGGTCGATGCTCTCCGGTACAGCCTCGAATGGCCAGTTCGGAGAACCGTCATCAATGTTGGCAACTGAACATGCAGCGAGGAAACCAAGGCTGTCAGCTTTGGATGAATTGGGTCAGTTTCGGGGCGGAGAATTCCGATCCGCCGATCCGCCGAAGAGAACGGATCATGAAACGTTTCAAGTCAGCAAGTCGGCTTCAGCGCTTCGTCTCCATCCACGATCCAATCGCCAACCTCTTCCACCTTCCCGCCATGACATGGCATCTCAGCACCATCCCGAGCTGCGGGAAACAGCGATGCGCATGTGGAATCACGTCGCTCGCCTCCAAGCCGCTTGAACACCAGCCGGCCGCTCAGTTCTCGACCAACACGAATTAAGTTTACAGTACCCATTTCAAAGCCAAGCGTCGGCGCCAGGCGCCAGCCCAGGCCGGGTTTGCGCGCACCAGATTGTCCAGCTCATGCAGCGCCGCCCCGGCGGCAAACGCGGCCTCGGCGGCGTCGGTGACCGGCCCGCGCGGGCGCGCCCAGCCAGGCACGGCGGGCGGCTGCAGAGTGGTGGCAAGTGCCGGATCGGATCCCCTCATGCGTGGGCATTTTAAATGCGTCGTGCGGAAATCACCAGTTGCTGTCCACCAAAACGCACAGCTTGTCTTGCTAACACAATGAGCGATAATGCCGGCTTATCATTCCTCTTGCCAACATCCTCGCAAATCGCCATTCTCGGTGCCCAAATCGCTAAAAACCGCCGCCCCATCGATCAGCTCGAGCACAGGAAGCGTTACCAGATGTCCCCCGACCACCCGTTCGAGGCCGAGGCTACCAGTTCCGATGATCTGCCGGACATCATCGACATCGTCACGGCGATGGGGCGGTCTATTGAAGCCGATGGAGCCTTGGCGAGCCGGACCGGCGCGACGGCTGAGCTTGGTGGCAACGGCAGCGCCGATGGTGACCTTGGCGATAGGGAACGCGACAAAAGCGCTGGCGGTCGGCCTATGCACGGCGCCGGCTGGGCAACCGACGGCGAGGGGAGGAGGCGACCGGATCAATCGGTCGATCCTGCCGAGCTTGCTTCCACCCCTGCCCTCCCAGTTGTCGGGGAGCCGGCATCCGGCCGCCTGCCCGGCCATCTCGACCAATTGGCGAACCGCGCGCGTGGCTATGTTGAGGCGGCAAGCTCGGCCAATACGCGCCGCGCCTATGCCTCCGACTGGAAACATTTTTCGAGCTGGTGCCGCCGGCAGGGTCTCGCGCCACTGCCCCCGGACCCGCAGCTTGTCGGCCTCTACATCACCGCTTGCGCCTCCGGCACCGCCACCGGCGACAAAAAGCCGAATTCGGTCTCAACCATCGAGCGCCGGCTGTCGTCGCTAACCTGGAATTTTGCCCAGCGCGGGCAACCGCTCGACCGCAAGGACCGCCACGTCGCCACGGTCATGGCGGGCATCCGCAACACCCACGCCGCCCCGCCCCGGCAGAAGGAAGCGATCCTGCCGGAAGATCTGATCGCCATGCTGGAAACGCTTCCCCGGGGCGAGTTGCGCGGCCTGCGCGACCGCGCCATGCTGCTTCTCGGCTTTGCCGGGGCATTGCGCCGCTCCGAGATCATCGGCCTCGACTGCGGCCGTGACCAGACCGAAGACGGCCGCGGCTGGGTCGAGATCCTCGACAAGGGCCTTCTCGTCACGCTGCGCGGCAAGACCGGCTGGCGCGAGGTCGAGATTGGCCGCGGCTCTTCCGACGCCACCTGCCCTGTCGTCGCCCTGCAAACCTGGCTCAAGCTGGCGAAAATCGGCCACGGTCCACTGTTCCGGCGGGTAACCGGTCAGGGCAAGGCCGTCAGGCCAGATCGGCTGACCGATCAGCAGGTCGCCCGTCTGGTCAAGAAGACCGCATTGGCGGCCGGCGTTCGCGGAGACCTGGCGGAGGGCGAGCGGGTACAAAAATTTGCCGGTCACTCGCTGCGGGCCGGCCTCGCCTCCTCGGCCGAAGTCGACGAGCGCTACGTGCAAAAGCAGCTCGGCCATGCGAGCGCCGAAATGACACGCAAATATCAGCGCCGCCGCGACCGCTTTCGCGTCAATCTCACCAAAGCGGCGGGCCTATGAATTTCCATGGCCGGCCTTAACGCCAGGACAGCTGATCTTTCGGCAACCGCCCGCTTGGATCGATGACTGTCACGCGATGTGGCAGGTCGGCCCCCCATTTCCAGAGAACGAGGTTGTTGTCCGCCGCTTCCGCGCCCGGCGCAAAGCTGGGCACCAGAATGCCGGCCATGTTTTGAGCGATCAACCGGTCGTGGATCGACCAGGAACGCGGTCGCTCGCCCTCTGCCAGATCGAACATCCAGGCACATTCCATCTCGTCGATGGAGATCTTGGCTTCCGCCCTGCCCTGTTCCGTCGTGAGATCGACGATGTTCTCGCAATCGACTTCGTAGGAGCACAGGACGCACGGATCCATGCGGTGCGCCAATCCCTGAGTGACCTCCTTGATCGCCGTCATGATGCTCAATCCGAGATACAATGCCGGCACACCCTTGGGGTTGAAACGGGCCCCCCTAATCGCGGCGCCCTCACCGGATATCGGCTTGAACGACCATTTTGGATCATGCGCACGATAGCAGGTGCCGACAAACCTCAAGCGAAGCCCCCGAGGGCCATGTGATCAAGGTAGTCTCGCACGGCAGCAGCCTTGCCGTCCTTCACAAGCGCCTCCGCAGTGCGACCGCCAAAGGCCGGCAAAGGTTGAGCCCGATACCAGGCCATCGCCTGCTCCTTGCCACCTGCCCAGACGGTTATCCGGCTGATGATCTCGAGCATCTCGCGAAGGCGGCTCTGCGTCTTGGCGGCACGACTGCGTTCTGAACGATACAACGCCTCCCGGGCCAGCCCAGCTGTTTCGGCCACCTGGCTTTTCGACATGCCGAACCCGGTCGCCACCCGATCAATGGCGATCTTGCCGGCCTGATCCATATAGGACAACACAAGCGGCTCGTTGGACGGCGGCAGCTTCAACGCGTGGGCCATTTGCATTCACCTGTCATATTTATCGACGTGCTTTCTGTGCAAAGTATATGGCGAACCGCTTCGCACCACAATCCCTTGTCGTGTCCCGCGTTCCGCCCGCGCCGACCCGGTTTGCAGTGTCATCCCGCCATCCTCACTGAGCTGCCGGCAGCCTTCAACGCCGCCATCAACATAGGCCCGACGGAAAACTCGCCTGCCCTGGCCTTATCGGTGAGAACGCGCAGATAGCCGCCGGCCGAGTTGATATGCTGCGCCCGTTGCAAGATGCAGGAAATGACGATCGCCGTGGTTTCCTGACCCATGGCCTCCAGCGCATCCGCGTAGGCCGATGGGCTGATCCCCAGATAGCCGCGCACTTGGGCTGCAGTTGCCATCAGGTCGCGCCAGTCCCCAATTCCGTCGACCGCATAATCAGCAATTTCCGGACAGGCTTTCAGCACCAATGCCAGAGGATACCCTTTCGGCGGCTCTGCCGTTTTGTTTCTGGGTGCAAGCGTCGCCCCGCTTCTTTTCGAAGCAGGTTCAAGTTCAAAAATGGAGTCGGTATTTGAATTAGAATGCTGCCGCTCATTTCGGGATTCATTGCCGCTCGGGTATGCAGAATTCTTATGGTTTTCCAACAGCATATCCACTTCTTCACGAAGTGTGGCCAGCTCGCCGACGACGGCCTCCAGTTCGGCGAGCGGGGCGCGGCGGGGAATGGCTTCCACGATCGCACGGAAACGGCTCCAAAGTGTTCCCCAATCCCCCGGAATCCTCTCTTCTAGGGCCAAATCGATCAGCTTGCCGATATCGCGTCTGTGAAGCGTGATCCGTTCTCTCATAAGCCTGAGAGCCGCGCTGTCCGCACGGGTCTGTTCCGCCGCTGCAGCGAACTCGTCGGCACGGGCAAGCAATGGGGCAAGGGAGAAGCCGAAAGCCTCCTCGATGTCCCCTCCCCTGCCCTTGCGGGCGTATCGCTTGCCATTCGGGCTGTCGCGTCGCGTGATCAGGCCACAGTCCACCAGCGCGGCCAGATGACGGCGAAGGGTTGCATCGGCCATCCCATGGGCGCGCAGTGAGAGCTGCGTGTTCGACGGGAAAACGATCAGGCCGTTTTCCTCCGACAGTTCGCTGTCGGGATAAAAGGACAACAGCCCGCTCAGAACGGCCAGCGAGCGATCGCCGATGCCGATGATTGTCTTGGCCTCGCACAGCCAACGATAAAGTTGCCACTTGTCCACGGCCTTGCCAGGCTCGATCTGGCGTGAATCGATCTGATTTGCCAGCATGGCGAGCGACATCGGCCTCGCCCCGAAGGGCGTGGTTACAGCAGTCCCCACATTCATTTTCTTCGCCTTTCAATGAGGCAAAAGAAATCCACTCGCCGAACCGACGCTGCGACTCTTGACAGTGATTCGTGGAAATGCGATTCTCAACTTGCTTAAGGTTAGAGAGAGGCTTCCACGGCGTGCCGTTCGGGGGCCTTTTTCTTTTGCGGCTTCTAGTCTCCTATTGGTGTTCTCCCAGACTTTCTGAATGCCTCGTAGAGGTCGTCCAGATTCTCGGAAATCCATGTACCGAAGCGGTTCCCGTGCGATTCGCTTACCGCGAGCGTCACCGCTTTCCCCGTCTGCTTGACGGTTACGCTTACTGACTTGTCCACCGGAGCCCAGGTCTTGGAGGCAGGCTTTACCGCCTTCTGCTTCACAGCTCCGTCCGACTCCGCTGCCAGTTCCGACAGCAGAAGATTGAAACGCTCATCCGAGCCCGCCCTGCGGAACCTGTCCTCCCGGACAAGATCCGCTGCGCGGGAGGCATTGCCATCAAGCATGTATCGCCGGACGAAATCCTCCCAGCGGCCTCGCCCGATGCCAGGTGCGGCGCCGATCGCCAGGAGTATTTCCTTCGGCACGGACGACGCGATCTTGATCATCTCCGATACGTGCGACTTTCCGGTCGACAGCGAAGCGCAGATGGTTTCCCGCCGATATCCGGCCGCCTCCTGAGCAAGCGCGAAGGAGCACTTCTCGATGAAGGAGAGGTCTTCGCGGGCAGAGTTCTCCTCGCCCTGGAATATGACGGCTTGTTCGTCGGTGAGTTCGCGAACGGCGGCCTTGAATTTCAGGCCCAACTTCTTCGCCGCGGCCAGCCTGCGGCGGCCGTAAACGATCTGGAACGTGCCGGCCCGACCGGGCACCGGTCGCACCAGGCCGGGAACGATCTGCCCCCTCTCCCGCATGGAGTCCGTAAGCTCGGCGATGACCGCGTCGTCATAGGCGCCTTCGAAGCGGTCATGGATGACGGACGGAAGGATCTGATCGGGATCGAGCTCCACGATCTGCTCGCCATCCTTGAGCAGCCTTTCGGCCAGCTCGCTCCGTTCCTGCATCTGGCGGACGCCGGCAGCGACCTTCAACAAATGCGGCGACGAGCTCTTCGGTGCCGGGGTCGGAAGCGTTTCGTCGGTCCCGAGTTGCCCCAGAACCGCGGCGAACATGCCCTTCGAATCCTTGCGGCTCATTGTTCACGCCCCCAAGCTGCAGTGATGAGGGCTTCGATCTCGGCGTTGGCCGCGTTGATCGATTCAATCGCCCGATCATATGTCTTAGGCGCCGAGAAACGCGCTCTCTGCACTTCGTACAGGCTTTGCTTCCAGGTCAGCGCGTCGGCAACGGCCGTGGACTTGATGACCGCGTTCAGCAGCAGGTCCGTGCCGAAAACCTGACGCATGAGCGCCTGCATATTGGCTTGCGGGTGGTCGTTCGGCTCAAACTTGGTGATCAGGAACTTGGCGAAGTCCCATTGGGCGCCCGCACCCGCCTCGTCCAGGATCTGCATGTAGGAGGCGGCCAACTCGAGAAACTTGCCCGTCGAGTCCACGTCCAGCATATGCGCGGGAACCGGAATCAGGACGCCTGTCGCCGCGGTGAGCGAGGAAAGCGTCAGGAAGTTAAGCGACGGCGCGCAGTCGAGCAGAATGACATCATAGTCATCGGCGATCTGTTCAAGCGCCTGGGACACCCGCAACAGGAAGCCCGTTCCGCCTGTCTTCCTCATTTCGATGGCAACGGCGGTTTCGAATTCGGTCAGCTCGAGCCCCGCGCAGATCACATCGAAACCCGCGATGTGCGTCTGATGGATAATCTCCCGGGTCGGGATCGGCTCATCAAAGCGGATCGACGAATAGAGCGTGTCCCCTTCCCTGTAGTCGAAGCCGGGCAGCGCGCCATGAAGGCCGGTCAGCGACGCCTGGGGATCCATGTCCACCGCAAGCACGCGATAGCCGCGCAAGGCAAGCCAATGTCCGAGATGGATCGTCGTCGACGTCTTCGAGGATCCGCCCTTGAAATTGGTGACCGCAATGATCTGGCACTCCTCGCCCGGAACGCGGCGGGGATTGATCGACTTCTTCCGGCCCTTTTCGGCAAGGTGGATCCTGAGGTCGAGTATCTGGTCGAGCGTATAGAGCCGCCTGCCATTCGGGGTGACCTCGGGCTCGGGCCCCTGCCCCTTCAACGACACCTGACGGATATAGGCCTCCGTCACGCCTAGGAGGGCGGCGACTTCCGACGAGGCGAACTTCCGCATCGTCCGCTTTGCATCCGGCGGATATTGTGCAAGCGCCAGATTGTTCAGCGCCGTCTCGAGCTTGTTCGAGAATGTCTGCATGAACTGCAGACTGCTTAGATTTCTAGTCACCCGATTCTCTCCGTGCCCCAACACCCTTTTGAGAAAGCATCGGATTGGTTAACAGCTTGCTAACGATGCCCTGACTACGCAAAATCGCGATATTTCGATTTTTTTCCGTAGCTATTTTGCTAATCCGATTCGGGATGCTTGGGCAAATGAGGCCGGGGATAAGAGTTCCCAGCTGGGAACTTCCTGTCAGCCACCCTGCCGAGTTCCCTGCTGGGAACCAGTTCTTCAGAACCCGCCCTCCATCGGCAGAAGGGCTTGGATCCAAGCGCAGTCCCAGGCATACGTAAAGGGAGGTAAGCGGCCCGAAGGTCGCGAGGCAAGTGCTGCGACGAGCGGTGCCATCTCCACAATGCTCGCATCCGAGCGCAGCGAAAAATTCGAGAAAGGTCATTGCGGCAGCGCACGGCATGAACCAACCCCTCTCGGCCCCTCGGGTTATCAAGGCTTCGTTGTCGCTTGCGTGCTCTGATGAGAACTTGACCGACCGTATATCCCCCCCAAAAAAAAGTCCCGCCCTCCAGCCAGGCGGAGGGGGACGATTTCCTTGTCACGTCAGCCGGGGTGGAAGTAGGTGCAACGCGGCCGCGTCGCAAACGTTTCCCTACCGTTTGCTGGATTTCAAATGCATTGCCCCGCTTCGAGAGAGGGTATGATCGCGGGTTTCATCCTGCTCTCGGAGACAAGGTTCGTTCCTAGCGTCGCTCGATCCTCACACCTCACCATCGTGGCTGTCTCGGCCCAGGCCTCACCCATCCTGAGAACGCGAGCAGTGCCGTCTCGACGCGGCGCACCTCCCTCGTCGCCACGCCGGTTTCCACCGCCTGGCCATTTCAGAACCAAGCAAGACGGGCTTGCCCTTCCGACACGCTCATCCCGCTTGACGCCCTTTGTCCGCCCTGTCGATGCCCTTGCCCCGTTCGTTGGCCTCCACATTCGCATCGCCGGCCGTCGCCTAGAGACTGCCTTTGGGACTCACCGCCCATCGACGCCACCGCAGCGCCATCAAACGAAACATGGCCCACCTCCACGACTAACCGGATCATCACTCGTGTTGCCGTGGCGCCGATGCGACCATTCCCGGATCTTGACCATTCCCGAGAAGTTCCTTCTGTCACCCTTGGCTAAAACCAGGTGTCTGTGACAGCAGTGATAGCTAGCGGGAAGGCTGCGCAGCAGCCATGCGCCGATCGCCTTCGCCGAATCCGGTTGACCCCCGGGGCGACAAGCATCGCGACATCGCTGATCTGCTGAATCGAGCCGGCATGTCCAAAATCCGATCTGAAACTCTTCACGAGGGCCAGGGGATTCGAAAGACGGATCAGTCGCGCCACCGACGCATCCCGATCATGTATCGGACAAGGCAGTAGGCGAGGGGCATCCCTCCCAAAGCAGCCGGGAAATTCCTCGCCCTTGCTCATTCGATGCACTCCAATATCTCGAGGTGTTTGGTTATGGCGCGGGAATTGTAATGCGATCTATTGAGATACTCCTGCCGTCAATCAGGTGGCCGCAATCTTTGGCGTGGCCACGTCATCAATCTGGAGGTGGGTGACGCAGGGCGTATTGCCAAAGCCAATGAGGCTTGGTGGCCGCACCAGATGGGTTGAGGCCGAAATCCGAGCCGTGATTGAGCGGGAAAAGGCTACCCGCACCAAGACTGCACCCCGCCAACGAACAGCACCGGCCGAGAAGCGCGCCCGCGTGCGGCTAGACGACGTTTGGTGCGCCATGACCAGCATGAGCAACAGCGAGAAGGCCGCGCGCGTGGCCGTGAGACCCGGCTTCACCGTACCCGGCGTTGGCGTGTTCAGGACGACGTTTGACCAGATCATAATTTCCGCGCACGTGGACAAGGCTGGACTGGAGAGGGCCCTGCCGATCGAGGAACTGAAAGCGTGCGGCTAAGCTTTCAACCATGAAAAGGTCAAGCGCAAGCGCAGCACCCGTATTAGGTTGATCTGTTTGCCCGACAAGCAGCCGCTGAAGCTGTTGAAACGGTATGAGCGCCACCTTGGCAACTACTGGGTTACGAGCGCCGAGATTGCTACCGACGACTACAATTGCGGCAACGACCTGAGCCGAGCGAGGGCAAAGCGCGCGGCGCTGTTCAAGGTCATGGGGAAGCGCAATCAACAACAGGGCTACCTCACAGCCATCGACCGCGACAAGAACGGCAACCAGCGCACGCCAACTCAGCTAGAACGCCGTGGCCTCATAGACAACGATTTCACCATCTATTTCGAGGACGACGGCGCTGACCTTGGCCTGAAGGTATACCTTCGTCGCGAGAAGCTGGCCAACGAGCGGCACGGTGACATTGGCTGCCACATCGAGTTCACCTTGGCGAGGAACCGATCCGTAAGATTGCATTTGGGCGGCGATCAGCTCGATGACTTGATCAATGCGAACCTGCCAGCATTCTTCAAACGCCAAATATTCCTTGAGGAAGTAGACTTTGAGCGCCTTGGCTATTTGTTCAGCCCGGAGACCGGGCAGAGACCGAAGCGGGCGGACAAGCGGAAAACAGCGTCATGGACAGCCCGCCAAATGGACGACACAGCATACCGTGCGAGGCGAGTTGCGCATCATGTAGTCAAGGTGCTTGGCGACGCCGATTGGGTGAACCCGCCTCACCGGGGCGAGGACATTCGGCACACTTCACCGGCCCATATTACAGGGCTGCTGCGCCGCTACTACAACGGGCCGCTGGATCAGCGTCAGCTGCTCGCGCGCCGCCTTGCCGCGATTGCCATCCAGAAATCCGTCGAGTTGAACCTGCCATGGCCCGCTCTTGGGCTTCGGTTGCCGCTCGCGCTCGTAGGAGAACGGCGTCTTGTCGGCAAAGTCTGATTGTGCCCGTGCATTAGAACAAGCTGAACAAGGACGAGCAGGCTGTAGCTGTTTATCTAAATAGCGAAGAATCCCTGAAATGGTACACTGCATCGTCGTCCGCCACCAATACGGTTTGCAGGGTTGGAAGCGAGTCAATGTCTATCCGGATTTCATTTTCGCGATTTCTTCGAAACAAAAGCTATCCAGAATATTTGCGCTAGGACCAAGGATGGCCATTCGACAACCTGCGGACCTGCCTCGAGGAAACATCACCGCGTTGAGATGCAGTGAGACAAGCGCACCCAACCAAGCGCCTTGGGTGGATCAGAAGGTGGATGCTGATCTGACGAATTCTAGCATCTAACTGAAAACAAATAACTTTCAGGAAATAAATGGTGCCCAGAGGCGGATTCGAACCACCGACACGCGGATTTTCAATCCGCTGCTCTACCAACTGAGCTATCTGGGCCTGTTGCGAGAACAAGGAATAATCCTCGTTTTCTGCGTCGTCAGAAGCTTGGCAACCCCTGAAAACGGGTGGGTTATAGCATGAGATTTTCGCCTGTCCAGCACTTGAGCGTCGATTGTTGAAAGAAATCGAGATTGACGTTCGCAGCGCGGGCGCAATCTGGCGAAGACCGGGGCGTCAGCACAAAAAATCGGGCGAAAACAAGAAATTGACGCTCCAACTGCGACGTCGAGAAGGCCTTGATCCGGCGTTGATCCGGGCAGGGAAGGGGCGACTTGGGCAAAAAATCTCTCGTCGGGCGGTGCAGGCCACCCGAATCTCGTGGTCGGATTCGATCGAGACGGAGAATCGCGCGCCTGGCGCCTTGTTTCTTGTCAGGCGCGGGCCGTGGCTCCCGAAAGCGCTATCGGAAGCAGGCGTCGGGTGAAGGAGGTTGATGGTCTCGAAATAAAGCGCGCTTGTGCCAGAGGCCAGGCGTCATTCCGGCTTGTCGTCGTCTTCCTCGTCGTCGCGCACGGGAATGACATAGCGACCCGAGAGCCAGCGGTTGAGGTCGACTTCCTTGCAGCGCAACGAGCAGAACGGATAGGTGTCGCGTGCCGACGGCTTGCCGCATTCGGGGCAGGCGCGCTTCGGCCGCAACGGCGTGACCTTGCCCGTGTCCTTGGTGCTCATGCGCGGGGCCCTGACAGCCAGCCGAAATGCACCTGAAAGCCTTCTGCGGTCAGAAGGCCGATGGTCTCGTACAGCGGCAGGCCAACGACATTGGTGTACGAGCCGACAAGCTTGACGACAAAACTTCCGGCAAGCCCCTGTACGGCATAGCCGCCGGCCTTGCCTCGCCACTCGCCCGAGGCGAGATAGCTTTCCAGTTCCTCGCGGCCCAGCCGCTTGAAGCGCACGCGCGTCTCCACCAGCCGCTGCCGGACCTTGCCGTCAGGCGTGATCAGGCAGACGCCGGAATAGACGCGGTGCGAGCGGCCCGAAAGGAGCCGGAGGCAGTTCGAAGCTTCGTCGACGAATTCTGCCTTCGGCAGGATACGACGGCCGACCGCGACCACCGTGTCGGCGGCCAGCACAAAGCTGCCGGAAAAATCCGACTCCGTCTTCAGCGAGGCGTGCGCCTTCTCGGCCTTGGCCTTGGACAATCTCTTGGCCAGCGAGCGAGGATGTTCGGCGCGCAGCGGAGTTTCGTCGACATCGGCAGGCAGCAGACGATCCGCCTCGACGCCCGCCTGCTGGAGAAGTTCGATCCGGCGCGGCGAAGCCGAGGCAAGCACAAGCTTCTGAAGTGCGGTCATCGGAAACCTGTCGGCTGAAGCAACGGCGAGCCGGCCTATTTGAAGCGATAGGTGATACGGCCCTTGCTCAGGTCGTACGGGGTCATCTCCACAAGAACCTTGTCGCCGGTCAGCACGCGGATGCGGTTCTTGCGCATGCGGCCGGCCGTATGAGCGATGATCTCGTGTTCGTTTTCGAGCTTTACGCGGAACATCGCATTCGGCAGCAGTTCCGTCACGGTGCCTGGAAACTCGAGGACTTCTTCCTTCGGCATTCTCTACCTTTGGTTAGGATTGCATTTCCGACATCGGGCCGGAATTTCGGCGGAACCTATATGATTATCGCCACTTTGTGAACACGCTTAATCATACACCTTTCGGCGTCATTTCTGGCGCGAACCGCGTGGCGATCCGCGCTTTCAACCGCTCACGCATGTCCCGGTAGGCGGCCATGATCTGGTCGCGGGTTCCACTTACGGTGGTAGGATCGGCAGTCGGCCAATATTCCACCTCAACGGCCATGGAGCGGGTAAGTTCCAGCGCCGCGTGGTGGGCCTCCGGGGCAAGCGTCACGATCAGGTCGAAATAGTCGTCTTCCAAGTCTTCCATCGTGCGCGGCTGGCGGTCGTTCAGCGACAGGCCTTCTTCGGCGAGGACCGCGTCGACGAACGGATCGCGCTCGCCCACGCGCACGCCGGCCGAGGCGATGAAAGTCTTGGGCGGCAGCATCCGACGGGCCAGAATCTCGGCCATGGGAGAGCGCACGACATTCATGCCGCACACGAACAGGATGGAGCGGGGCAGGGTAGTCAGGGCTAACCCCGCCAGTGCAGCACGCAGACCAGCGTGAAAACGCGGCGTGCCGTGTTGAAATCGATGTCGATCTTCCCGGAGAGGCGGTCCTGCAGTGTCTGTGAACCCTCGTTGTGCAGCCCCCTGCGGCCCATGTCGATCGCCTCGATCTGGCTTGGGCTGGCGGTGCGGATAGCCTCGTAATAGCTTTCGCAGATCATGAAGTAGTCCTTCACGATCCGCCGGAACGGCGTCAGCGACAGTATGTGCGTCACCACCTGCTCGCCGTTCTCGCGCGTAACCGCGAAGACCAGTTTCGAATCGATCAGCGACAATTTGAGCCGGTAGGGGCCGTTGCCCTCGTCGTTTGCCGGCTGGAAACTGTTCTCCTCGATCAGGTCGAAGATCGCCACCGCCCGCTCATGCTCGATGTCGGGCGTCGAGCGGCCAATCGATTCGTCGAGCTCGACGTCGATCAGTCTTGAGCGATAGCGGTCGAGATGGTGCATCCCTCGCTCTACAGGTTCAGGCGGATGGCGACGGAGCGCCCATGCGCGTCCAGCCCCTCCGCCTTGGCAAGCGCAATCGCGGCCGGCGCCAGCGCCCGGAGCTGCTCCGGCCCCAGCTTCAGAATCGAGCTGCGCTTCATGAAGTCGAGCACGTTCAGGCCCGACGAGAAGCGGGCCGAGCGCGCGGTCGGTAAAACGTGGTTCGGGCCGCCGACATAGTCGCCGATCACCTCCGGCGTGTGGCGGCCAAGGAAGATCGAGCCGGCGTTGCGGATCTGCGGCAGCATGGCCTCCGGATCGGCGACCGCAAGCTCCAGGTGCTCGGCGGCGATGCGATTGGCCAGCGGGATCGCCTCGTTCAGATTCTCGACGAGGATCACGGCGCCGAAATCGCGCCAGCTCGCGGCAGCGGTTTCGCCGCGCGGCAGCGATTCGAGCTGGCGCTGCACGGCCTCCTCCACCGCCACGGCGAAGACCGCGTCGTCGGTGACGAGGATGGACTGGGCGGAGGCGTCGTGTTCGGCCTGCGCCAGAAGATCGGCGGCGATCCAGTCGGGATCGTTGTCGCCGTCGGCGATGACGAGCACCTCGGAAGGGCCGGCGATCATGTCTATGCCGACGGTGCCGAATACCTGCCGCTTGGCGGCAGCGACATAGGCGTTGCCGGGGCCGACGATCTTGGCCACGGGGCGAATCGTCTCGGTGCCGTAGGCCAGCGCCGCGACGGCCTGGGCGCCGCCGACGCGATAGATCTCGGTGATGCCGGCAAGATCGGCCGCAACCAGCACCAGCGGGTTGATGACGCCGCCCGAGGCAGGCACCACCATGACGATGCGTTCGACGCCGGCAACGCGCGCCGGCATGGCATTCATCAGCACGGAGCTTGGATAGCTGGCGGTGCCGCCGGGCACGTAGAGACCGACCGCCTCAACGGCTGTCCAGCGCGAGCCGAGCTCGACGCCGATCGCGTCGACATAGCGGTCGTCGCTGGGGCGCTGGCGCTCGTGGTGCGAGCGGATACGGTCGCGGGCGAAGGTCAGCGCCTCGACGGTGGCGGGATCGGCGTCGCGGTAGGCCTGCTCGATGTCTTCACGGGAAACCGCAATGCCCAGAGCGTCGAGGTCGGCGCGGTCGAATTTGCGCGTGTAGTCGACAAGCGCCTTGTCGCCATGTTCGCGGACGGTGGCGATGATGTCGCGCACCACGGCCTCCACATCGGGCGAGGTTTCGCGCTTGGTGGTCAGAAACGCCGCGAAACGGGTCTCGAAATCGGTGTCGGATGTGCGGAGCGTGATGGCCATGGGGAAATCGAAAACTCGTCAGACTTTGTGAATGGGGCGGGAACTGGCTTCCCAGGCGCCCGCCAGGTCGGCCAGGCGCGCCTCGATGCACTCGACTTTGAGGGCGATCGTGCCGCCTCCCGAAAAGTCGAGCTCGATGGTGCCGGCCGGCGATCCCTTTGCATGGAAGCGTATCGCCAGAAGCGACAGCACTTCATCCGGCTTTTCGCGCGGAATTCCAATGGATTTAACGGCGAGTACGCGGTTGAAGTCCAGCACGCTCTTGCGTCGCTGGTAACGCGGCTTGAAGAAGCCGCTCCTGGTTTCCCAGGCGAAACGGTTCATGGTCAGCATGAAGTGCTTGGCCACTGTCGAATATTCGAGGTCGCCAATCTTCAGCACGGCGTCCTGGACGTGCGCCGAAACGACATTCAGATCCTGTTCGTCGAGTGCGACGAGTTTTAGCTGGTCCATTCCGCGTCAGCGTCCGAGCGAAGGGCGTCGATCTTGTGTTATGCGGTCTTTGCCGCCCGCGCAACCGAAACGCCATTCGACGGATGTGGATGCGCGTCTAGGACGAAATGCGCTCGATGATTGCGCCGCAGCCGGACAGCTTTTCCTCCAGCCGCTCGAAGCCGCGGTCGAGGTGGTAGACACGGTTGACGACGGTCTCGCCTTCGGCCGCCAGGCCTGCGATCACCAGCGACACCGAGGCGCGCAGGTCGGTCGCCATCACCGGAGCGCCCTTGAGCTTGGTGACGCCGTCGACGATCGCCGTCTGGCCGGCGAGCGTGATTCGCGCGCCGAGTCGGGCCAGCTCCTGCACATGCATGAAGCGGTTCTCGAAAATCGTCTCGGTGATCTTCGACTTGCCCTTGGCCATGGTCATCAGCCCCATGAACTGCGCCTGCAGGTCGGTCGGGAAGCCGGGGAAGGGTTCGGTCACCACGTCGACGGGATCGATGCCGACGCCGTTGCGGCGCACGCGGATGCCGTTTTCCACCGAGGTGATCTCGGTGCCGGTCTGGCCAAGCACGTTGAGCGCATTTTCGAGCAGGTCGATCCGCCCGCCCTCGAGCACCACGTCGCCGCCGGCCATGGCCACGGCCATGGCATAGGTGCCGGTCTCGATGCGGTCGGGGATAACCTGATGGCGCGCGCCCGACAGCGCCTCCACGCCCTGGATGGTGATGGTCGAGGTGCCAGCGCCGTAGATCTTGGCGCCCATCGCGATCAGGCATTCGGCGAGGTTCACCACCTCGGGCTCGCGCGCTGCGTTTTCCAGCACCGTCTCGCCGCGGGCGAGGGAGGCGGCCATCATCAGCACATGGGTGGCGCCGACCGAGACCTTGGGGAAGACGTAGCGGTTGCCCTGAAGCCGGTTGTTGGTCTTGGCTTTGGCGATGACGTAGCCATTGTCGACGTCGATGTCGGCGCCCAGCGCCTGCAGGCCATCGATGAACAGGTCGACCGGGCGCGTGCCGATGGCGCAGCCGCCGGGCAGCGACACCCGGGCCTCGCCCATGCGCGCCAGCAGCGGCCCGATCACCCAGAAGCTCGCCCGCATCTTGGACACCAGCTCGTAGGGGGCGGTGGTGTCGACGATCTGGCGGGCGGTGAAATTGATGGTCCGCGAATAGCCTTCGTGCTGGCGCTCGCGTCGGCCGTTGACCGAATAGTCGACGCCATGATTGCCGAGGATGCGGATGAGCTGCTCAACGTCGGCCAGATGCGGCACGTTCTCCAGCGTCAGCGTGTCGTCGGTCAGCAGCGACGCGATCATGAGAGGGAGAGCTGCGTTCTTGGCGCCCGAAATGGGAATGCGGCCTTCGAGATGGTTGCCGCCGACAATTCTGATGCGATCCATGCGAATCATTTCTCCGGGGAAATGCCCGGCTTTGTCTGATTTATCGTTGCGGTCCGTCTAGACCATGCTGAAATGCCGTTCAAGAACGGCTCATTCGACCGAAAGTTGCCGTCCGGCTAACGAAGATTCGTCATTTTCGTTCGTCCTTGCCCGCCGCCGATATTCCCTCCGGCCTGTCGTCGGGGTTTCCGGTGCGGCGTGAGCGGGCCTGCGCTTTTCGTTTCAGGAGATTCGCGCGTAACTCTTCCGCCAGACGTGCCTTCCGCTGTTCATGAGCCGTGGAAGGCGATTTGGTGTCTTTCGCAGTCATGGCGGCCGGCCCGAACGTGTCCCCTTGTTCGATCGTGAAGAGCGAACGACATACATATCATTGTGGCCGAGCCGTGTCCGGGAAAAAAGATCGCAAAGAAGCGTCAGACATAACTTGCACTATCGGAATTCCTGTGGCAGAAGTCCGCCGCACTCGGGGCGCTGCCGTAGCTCAGTGGTAGAGCACTCCCTTGGTAAGGGAGAGGTCGAGAGTTCAATCCTCTCTGGCAGCACCATTTCATCCCCTTGAAATCATTAGAACCCTTGACCCACAAGGCTTTCCGTCCATTCTGATGTTACAAAACACGTAACAAATCAGGTGGAAATCGATGGCCGGCAAAGTTCGGAATCTGCTCAATCGCGATGGGCGATATTTCGCCCGGCTGGTGATTCCGAAGGAGCTTCGGCCGTTCATGAACGGCAAAACCGAACTCCGAACCCCACTCGGCCCTGACTATCGCGAGGCTTTGAAGAAGCTGCCGGGCGCGGTTGCGCTGCTTCAGCATGAAATCAGCCTTGGCGAACGCCGGGCCGCCGAAGCCGGTGCGCGTGAGGTAACGATGGGCCGCTATCCCCTAGCGCCGGATCAAATCGCACTTCGCAACTATCAATCCCGGCTCGCCTTTGACGAGGAACTGCGCAACACCGATCCACGCTATGCTCGCCTCGGTCTGATAGATGACTTGCTGGTCGCAAAGCTTCGCGACGGCATGGCCGGCCGCTTGAGCGATTCGGAATTGGCCGAAGTCGTCGGTGGCCGAATCGAGCGCTTTCGCCGACTCGGCAACACCACGGCGGAAATTGGTTCCGAGGAATGGCGCACCTTGGCGCGCGCCATGTGCATTTCCGAATACGAGGCCCTATCCCGCGTTGCCGAACGCGACGAGGGCGACTTTACCGGCAAGCCGTCGCACCCGCTCATTGCGGAGGCCCAGCCGGTGGCCGATGAGTTGCCGCCCGTGCCACTTAAGGTCCTGCTAAATGACTACATCAAGAGCCGCGTAGCTATCGGCAAGGGCAGGGGAGCCGATAAGCGTTGGCAACCCGTCTTGCTCGACCTCATTGATTTCGTCGGCCACCAAGATGCCCGCCGTCTCACGAAACAAGATATCCTCGATTGGCGAGACGCGCGGCTAAAGACCCATTCGGCGAGCACCGTAAGCAAGGTGCATCTCGCATCGTTGCGCACGGTTCTGAAATGGGCAGTCGAGAACGACCGCTTGCCAATCAATGTCGCCGAAAAGGTCCGGCAGGAAGCCCCGAAGAAGCAGCTGGAGCGCGAGCAAGGTTTTACCGATAGCGAGGCCCTTGCGATCCTTCGCGCATCTCGCAGCTATCTTCCGGCCGTCCCTGACAATCCAGCGAACCGGGAAGCACCACAGACCACGGCAGCGAAGCAATGGGCACCGATCCTATGCGCCTTCACTGGCGCGCGCATCGCGGAGATCACCCAATTGCGCAAGCAGGACTTCCGCAAAGAGGGCGACACCCACGTTATGCGCATTACGCCGGCAGCGGGGACGGTGAAGGCCGGCGGCTATCGCGATGTCCCCTTGCATCCGCAATTGATCGACCTCGGCTTTGTGAAGTTTGTCGAGGCCGCAGCGGACGGGCCACTTTTCTATCCGCAGAAGAAAGGGAAAGACGCTCTTACGGCCGCGCAAACCATCGCCGGGCGCGTTAGCAAATGGCTTCAGACGCTCGAAGTGATCCCCGAAGGCGTGAGCCCTAACCATGGCTGGCGGCACCGCTTCAAGACCGTAGGCCGCGAGCAGGGGATTTCAGACCGCACCTTAGACGCCATCCAAGGCCATGCATCGAAGACGGCCGGCGACAACTACGGCGATGTGACGATTAAAGCGAAAAAGGCGGCGATAGACCGCCTTCCGCGCTACAAATTAGATCACAAAAAATGATCATTTTTCAATAAACCATCAATTTTACTTATTTTAGGGATTCACACCAGAATCAACCTGTGAGAGAATCTATTCAAGTTTTGTTCTCACAGGTTGTTTACGTTGCGTAATGGGTTCGGCCGCGTAGTTAAGGCCCTCGGCTTCGGATCGGAACAGAAGTCCATTTCTCTGTCCGATCCTGCCATCTTCGATTTGTTCGGCGTCGTGCCGTCCGCGTCCGGAGTCACCGTCTCGGCGACCACGGCCTTGCGCGTTCCGGCCGTCTTTCAGGCCGTGCGCCTGATTTCCGAAACCATCGGTTCCTTGCCGTGCAAGCTCTATCGCGAGGCAGGGGACAGTAAGGAAGCGGCCAAGGATCGCCCAGGCAATCGCCTTGTGCATAACTGGGCGAACCCTTGGACCAGCGCCGGGCAGCTTCGCGTTGACCTCACGGCCGACGCCCTTATGCACGGTGCGGGATATGCGCAGGTTGTGCGCGTCGGTAGCGACCAGCCGGCAGAACTTCACCGGCTCGCACCCGGCACTGTCCAGCCGCGTTTCGAGGATGACGGCGAACCCTATTACCTTGTGCAGCCTTCGAAGGGCCGGCAAGTGCGCCTGTCCTACCGCGACGTGCTCTATGTGCCGGCCTTCGGCGCAACCTCGCCGGTCACGCTCGGCAAGGATGCTATCGGCGTTGCCATGGTGCTTGAGCGCCATGCGTCCAAGTTCTTCGGTTCCGGCGCGCGCCCGTCCGGCACGCTGACCAATGACAAGCCGCAGGCCGGCGAGACGGGCGCGAACACCGCTGCCAACCTGCGCAAGTCTTGGCTTCGCTGGCAGTCCGATGCCAGCGGCGAACCGCTCATTCTGCCCGATGGTTGGAAGTATGACGCGCAGACGATGCCTAGCACCGATGCGCAGTTCATCGAGAACCGCCTTGAGCAGATCAACGAAATTGCCCGCATCTTCGGCGTGCCGCCGCACATGCTCTATCAGCTTGAGCGCGCGACTTGGAGCAACGCCGAACAGATGGCGGCGAGCTTCCTTCAGCTTTGCCTTCGGCCTTGGCTCGACCGCTGGCAGGACGCCTATGCGACCGTTCTTCTGACCGAAGACGAACAGGACGACCTCTATTTCGAATTCGTCATTGACGACCTTCAGCGCGCCGACGCGGCGGGCCGGGCGGAAATCTTCGGCAAGCTGGTCGCCATGCGCGCCATGACCCCGAACGAAGTCCGCGCCGCCATGAACCTGCCGGCCATCGAAGGCGGTGACGAGCTCGCCAATCCCTACACCACGACCACGACGACAGGGCCTGCCACGGTTCCGGCGAGGAAGGAAGCATGAAGACCTATGTTGCTATCGAAGCCGCTTGGCTGGCTTCGCTGATCTTGCTCGGCATCACGTTTGCGGTGTTGGCATGAAGCACACCGCCTTTTTCGGGGACGGCGAAAAGACGTTCGCCCTCCCTCTCGAACAGATTCTTGAGCTTCAGCGAAAGACCGGCGCGGGCATCGGTTCCCTTTGCCAGCGTATCCCCGAAGGCCATTTCCGGCTTGAGGAGGTTGTCGAGATTATCCGCCTTGCGCTGATCGGCGGCGGCAGCTCGCCGAAGGAAGCCGCCGACCTCGCCGACGCCTATGCCGCCAAGCGCCCGCTTGCTGAGTCCTTCCCGATTGCAGTCGCGCTCCTTCGTCTTGTCTGGCTCGGCGAGCCCGAACCCGACGCCCAGGACGATTTCCGACAGGCGGCAGCGACCGGCGAGGCCTCGGCAATCCTTCGCGCCCGTATCGCCGAAGCCTATGCGAAGGACGCGGAATGACCGACTTCCTTGAAATCAAGGCCGCGCTCACCGTCGATGATACCGGTGAGATTTCCGGCATCGCATGGCCGTTCGGTTCCCCGGATCGTGTCGGCGACGTGATCGAAAAGGGTGCGATCACCGCGCCCGCTACCATACCCATGCTGTTCGCGCATGACCAATCGCAGACCATCGGCGTTTGGGACACCATCACCGAAACGGCCGAAGGATTGACCGTCAAGGGTCGCTTGCTGGTCGAGGACGTTGAGCGCGCCCGCGAAGTCCGCGCCATGATCCGCGCAAAGGCCGTCACCGGCCTTTCCATCGGCTTTGTCACCAAGAACGCCAAGCCCCATCGCGGCGGCCGGACCATTACGGCGCTCGACCTTCACGAAATCTCAGTTGTCGCGGTCCCGTGCCATCCGGGCGCGCAAATCACTTCGATCAAAGCCGCCGATGGCACGGCAACCCAAAAGGAAAACCACATGGAAGATGAACTTGAGAATGCGCCGGCCGGCAACGCCGATCCGGTGATCGAAAAGAAGGATTTCGACGCCCTGAAGGCGCGAATGGACAAGCTGGAAGCGAAGGCCAATCGTCCCGTCGCCGCGAACAACAATCACCCGTCCGCCGACAATGACAACCTGAAGGCATTTGAAACCGAAGTCCGGCAGGCGCTTCTGGAGAAGAAGACGCTCACCGTCGCCGCGCCCGGCACCGCTGGCAATCTGGTTTGGGACGACTTCTCGACCACGATCCTTGAGAAGCTTCGGCCCGTTTCCCCGGTTCGGCAGCTTGCGAGCGTGGTTACTGTCGGCAGCGCGCTGTTTCAGATTCCGCGTCTGGTCAACCGCGTCCAGCCCGGCAGCGTGACGGAAGTGCAGGCGAAGCCGGAAAGCGAACCGTCGTTCGAGCAGATCGACGTGAAGAATTTCGCCATGGGCGTGATGACGCCTGTTTCGCGCACCGCCCTTGAGGATAGCGCCGTCAATCTCGGCGCGTTCCTTCAGGCCCATATCGCCGCCGAATTCGGCACGCTTGAAAACCAGTGGTTTGTGACCGGCAATGGCACCACGCAGGCGGAAGGCGTGCTGACCTCGACGGAAGTCGAGGACATCGAGGCGGCGGCAATCGACACGGATGCCCTGCTTGACGTGTTCTATGGCGTGAAGTCGGCCTATGCGCTGAATGGCGCTTGGCTCATGAACCGCAGGACCATGCGCGTGGTGCGCGGCCTTCGCGATAGCGACGGCAACCTGCTTTGGCAGCCCGGCCTTCAGGCAGGCCAGCCCGGCCTGTTGCTCGGCAAGCCGGTCTATGAATGCGATTACATGCCCGACGCCGAAGACGACGCCACGCCGATCATCTTCGGCGATTTCAATCGTGGCTATCTGATCACCGATCGCGTGGCCTTCGAACCTTTCGCCGACTACAACACCCGGTTCGGCGAGGACATTGTGGTCTTCGGTGGCCGGCGCCGCGTCGGTGGCAAGGTTGTGATGGGCGAAGCCCTGATCAAGCTGAAGATGGCGGCCTAATCGCCATGACTTTGCGGCCCGCATATGACGAGATCACGCTTGCGCTCGGTTCCTGGTCCGTGCGCTTGCGCCCGTCTTTGCGGGCCGCGTCCCATTTCGCGCGAGAAGATGGTTTTGCCAATCTCGCGCAGCGCCTTGCCGAATTCCATCTCGGCACCATCCGCGAGTTGATCACCGTCGCGGCCATTGACCGGCAGCAGGCGACCGCTTTCCTAGACCAGATCGGCCGCACGCCCCTGAAGATCGTCGCCGAAACCGTCGGCCCGCAGATTGCCGCCCTTGTCACTGGTTTCGCCCCGGCACCCGATGACGACGCCAAGGCCGACCATAGCGGCAAGCCGATGCCGTGGCCGAAGGTCTACCGCGAGCTTTACCGCAAGGCGACCGGCTGGCTTGGCTGGACGCCGGAAGCAGCGTGGAACGCCACGCCGACCGAAATCATGGAAGCCGTCGCGGGCCTATTCGAGAAGCTGAAGGCCCTTCACGGCACGTCCGATAAGGAAGCCAACGACAAGCAGCCGGACCCCGAACAGGCCGCCCGCAACATTGCGGAAGGTCTTGACCCTGAATTTGACCGGGCCGGCCTTCGCGCCCTCAAGGCCAAGATTGCAGGAGGGAAGCGCTAATGTCCCGTCCGCCGCATTTGTGTTCCTGTGGCCTTATCGTCGCCTACGGCGCGCGTTGCGTGTGCCAGATCACGGCAACTCGCGAGCGTAACCGTCGCCATGATGCGCGCCGGCCGTCTGCTCGCGAACGTGGTTACGATCACCGTTGGGAGTGCGAGCGCACCGCCTACCTCGCCGCGCATCCTACTTGCCGGCGTTGCGGCAACCCGGCAACCATCGTCCACCATATCATTGCGCACCGTGGCGACCGCTCGCTGTTCTGGAACCGTAGCAACTGGATGCCGGTATGCCAGCCCTGCCACGATGGACCTATCCAGCGGCAGGAACGTGCGCGCGAACGCACCCGGAGGCCGCGCCCATGACGCCCGCCGAACGTGCCCGCCTTATCGATAAGCAGGAATTCGAGGCCGAATGCCGCGCCGTCCGCGAGCGTGTCTATGCCCGGCTCGACGCCAAGCGCACGGCAGACCGCGCCCATGTGCAGGGCACCATGGCAATCCCTGTCGAGCCCGCATTCGTCAAGCGGCCTGCCGAAGCCAAGCCGGCAGCACCGACGCCGCCCCACATGCCTAAGCGTGTCGGACAGCCTCACACCGTTGCCGGCCGCTCCCTCACGCGCCGTCAATGGGCGGAAGAACTCGGCATCACCTACAACGCCATCAATCAGATGGTTCACCGCTTCGGGAGCGTCGAGGCCGTTGTGATCCGCCGTTTAGGAGGATGCGACCAGTGACCCGCCTCTATGAATTCCGTGGCACCCGCTACCTGCTTCGCGAGCTTTCCGAACTGTCCGGCGTCGAGCGCAACGTGATCCGCGCGCGCCTTGATGATGGCTGGACCCTTGAGCAGGCGCTTTGCATCCCGACCGTGAAGCAGCGCAGGGCGGGGGTGGTCTTCAATTTCCCGCCCTTCGAGGGGACCGGCGCGGGGAGGGCCGCGCAAGAGATTCCCGAAATAACTTTTTCAGAACAGGCCGAAAACGCATGAGCATCGTTAGCCTTTCGCTCGCCAAAGCTCACCTCAATATCGATGGAACGGCCGACGATGAGCTTATTTCGCTCTATATCGATGCGGCCGAAGCCCAGCTTTCCAATCACATCGGCAAGCCGCTTGCCGACATCGATCCGCTGCCCGGCGACCTGAAGCTCGCGGTGCTGAAGCTGGTCGCCTTCCACTATGAGCAGCGCGAGGCCGTTGGCTTCGGCGTGACCATGCAGCTTGCGCCTTACAGCGTGATGAGCATCGCCGACGCCTACCGGGAAAGCTGGTTTGGGGAGGCCGTAACCGATGGCGTCTAACGGCCTGAAGGAAACGCTCGCGGCCATGGAGCGTGTGAAGCAGGCGGCCAAGGAAGCCGCCATGAAGCAGCTTATCAAGGGCGCGCATGAGGTTGCCGCCGTCCAGAAGCAGCTTGCGCCGAAGGATACCGGCGCACTTGCCGATAGCATCGCCGTCACCGAACCCGGCCAGACGACCTCGCCTTACTCCCAGCCGGGCGGCTCGACCGTGGCCGGTGAAAATCAGGTGATCGTCACGGTTGGCAACAGTGAGGTGCGGTATCCGCACCTAGTCGAGCATGGCACTTCGGAGACGGAAGCTCAGCCGTTCTTTTTCACCGGCTATCGCCTGCTTAAGGGCAAGGTGACGCGCAGCACCGCCAGCGCCTTCGGCCGCACCGCCCGAAGGGAGTGGAACCGGCAATGATTGAACCGACCCTTGCCCTTCAGACTGCTATCCGCGCCGCGCTCATTGCCACGCCGGCCGTGGCCGCGCTTGTAGAGCCTGCCAACATCCGGGCCGGCTCGACGCGGCCGGGTGATACGCCTTGCATCATCATGGCGAACGGCACCACGGCCTTGCACGGCCACGACTACACCGCCCAGCGGGCCGCATGGGTAAACCTCGACCTTCATATCTGGACCCTCGACGCCGGGGAGGATGCCGCGAAGGAAATCGCCTTCGCCGTGTCCAATGCCCTCGACAAGCGCTTGAGGGTAGAGGGCGGCTATTGCGATCATTTCCGCGTCACCAACGCCATATATCCGCGCGACCCCGACCCGGCCTATGGGCATGGCGTCTTGTCGGTCGAAGCCCTGATTAGGTGGCTGGTATGATCCGCGCCGGCAAGCTCGACCGCTCCATTGTCATTGAACGCAAAACCGAAACCGTTTCGGAAACGGGCGCGGTTGTCTCGGCCTGGCTGAATATTGCCACGGTGCGCGCGGAGATCGTGACGCAATCCACGGCTGAATTTCTCACCGGCTTCGGCGAGGCCGAAAACGGCACCATCGTCTTCCGCACCCGCTACCTCGCCGGTATCACCACGGCCGACCGCGTGTCCTATGCCGGCAAGGTCTATGACCTGAAGGAAATCACCGAAATCGGCCGGCGGCGCGGCCTTGAGCTTCGCGCGGTGGGCGTATCGTGACCCACCTTCGCGGCGTCAAGCCGGCACTGTCCCCGGATCGTGAAGCGCTCACCAAGGCACCGCCCGCGCCGAAGTGGTTCACCGACCATGCGCGCGCGGAATGGAAGCGCGTCGTGCCGCAGCTGATCGCCCGGCGCATCGTTACGAAGGCCGATCTTGCCGGCGTCGAAGCTTATTGTGCGGCCTTTGGCGCTGCTTTCCAGATCGGCGAGCATCAAAAGACCTTGCCCTTGCCCGACCTGAAGCTTGCCGGCCTGCAAATCCGCTACATGCAGACGGCCCGGCAGCTTGCCGCCGAATACGGCCTTACGCCTACGTCGCGGGCTCGCGTCGGTGCTGCCGGCACCGATGACGATGACGACGATAACCCGCTCGCGGTGACGTGATGGCGAGCACCTATCCCGCATGGCTGTTTGACGGCAGTCCGATTGACGACCCGCTTAAGCACGGCGAGCGGGCGGTGCGCTTCCTTCGCCTTCTGAAGCATTCCGCGAGCACCGCGCCGAAGCACGCCTTGCAGCTTATCGAGTGGCAGGAACGGATTATCCGCCGCATTTACGGCCCGCGCGATGAAGACGGCGAGCGCGTCGTGCGCGAGGTATTTTTCTACATTCCCCGCGGGAACAGGAAGACCAGCCTCACCGCGGCGTTGTCGCTGCTTCACCTGCTTGGCCCGGAGAAGGTTCCGAACGGGCAGATTATCTTTGCGGCTTCCGACCGCGAGCAGGCCGGCATCGGCTTCAGGGAAGCGGCCGGCATGGTCGAGATGGACAAGCGCCTTGTCGCCGCGACCCGCATCTATGACCCTCACGCCGGTATTCGGACCATCAAGAGCAAGCTCGACGGCTCGACTCTTCGTGCCGTGTCGTCGGACGGCAAGGCCCAGCACGGCACCACGCCGACCTTTGTTCTCGCCGATGAAATCCACATTTGGAAGGGCCGTGACCTTTGGGAAGCGCTTCAGTCCGGCATGGCGAAGCGGAAGGGCGGCTTGACCGTTGTCGCCACCACGGCCGGCCGTGGCAACGAAAGCCTTGCGGCCGAACGCTATAACTATGCGCGCGCCGTTGCCCTTGGCGAGATCGACAACCCGGCGTTCCTGCCGATAATGTTCGAGATCGGCAGCGATGAGGATTGGCGGGATGAAGCCGTTTGGCATCGTTATAACCCCGGCCTGAAGCACGGTTTCCACGACATCAAAAAGTTGCGTTCGGACGCGGCCGAAGCACAGGCGAACCCGGCGAAGGCATTCGAGTTTCAGCAGTTCCACCTTAACCGCTGGTTTGGGAACAGCCGCGACCCGCTTTTCGACATGGCGACCTATGACGCCGGCAAGATCCCGCTCGACCTCTCCGACATGGAAAACCTGCCGTGCTTTATCGGTGTCGATATGTCGGTTAACGGCGACCTGACCGCCGTTGTCGCGGCGTGGCGCAACCCGGATGGCACCATCGCCGTGCATCCGTGGTTTTACGTTCCCGCTGCCAACGATAACGACTTGAAGGGGCGCGCGACCCGCGACGGCGTGCCCTATGAGCAGTGGCGCGACGATGGCCTGATTACGGTGATCGAAGGGCCGGTGATCCAGCCCGAAGCCGTCGAGGTCCATATCCGCGAGCTTTGCGCCACCTATGACGTGCGCGAGATCGCCTTTGACCCGCACCTAGCCCGCATGACGATGCAGCGCCTTCATGATGACGGCTTGCCGGCCATCGAATTCAGACAGGGGCCGCTTACCATGGGGCCGGCAATCGGCACCCTTGAGCGCGTCGTGAACGGCCGGGCACTTCGCCACAACGGGCACCCCGTCCTTCGCCATCACTTCGATAGCGTCGTGGCATCCCGTAACGACACCGGCCTTGTGCGGATGCACAAGGGCAAGAAGACCGACCGTATCGACGGTGCTGTTGCTGCCGTCATGGCCGTGGCGCGCGCCGCCGCGAACGATAACCGCAAGTCCTTCCTCGACATGGACCCCGACGAACTCGACCGGCTCATGGCCGAAGCAGCATAGGAATTTTCAGATGGATGACGGCCAGCAGCTTAAGCTTACTTTTGAGGCGCAGTTTGAACGCTATCTGCGCAATTTCGAACGCGCGCAGCAACAGACCGACCGCCGTTTTAGGTCCATCGAACAGCGTGCCAAACAGGCCGGCGAGCGCATGGAAGCCAATATGGCGCGCTCGGCCACTCGCATTAATCACCATCTAGCCGGGATCGGCACGAAGATCGGTTCCTTCGGCAAGGCATTCGCTGGCGGGCTGGTAGGCGGCATGTTTGTCGGCGGGCTGGAAGGCTTTGCGCGCGGTGTCAAAAGCACGGTTTCCGAGTTGGCGACCCTGCACAAAACCATTGAGCGCATCGGTATGGATGCGAAGGTTTTTCAGGAACTGCAATTCGGCTTCCAATTGGCGGGCGTCGAGACCGGGGCCTTCGCCGATGGAATGGACAAATTCAACAAGAATATCGCTGTCGCCGCCACCCAGGGCGGCAAGCTGGCCGATATTCTCAAGGCCAACGGCGTGGCGATCCGTGACCAGAACGGCAACATCCGGTCGAGCGAAAGCCTGCTTCGCGACTATGCCGAACTCGTAAAGAATGCTGGCTCCGAACAGGAACGGCTACTGCTTGTTACCGAGGCATTCGGCCGGGGTGACGCGAACTTCGTCAATGCCCTGAAGAACGGCAAAGAGGGACTCGACGACATGGCACAGGCCGCCGAAGATGCCGGCGGCACGATCGACAAGGATTTGCTCAAGAAGGCCGACGATTTCGATGACCAATGGGACCGCGCGTGGCACCGTTTCGACGTCAATGCGAAATCCGCAATCCTCACGGCCATCACATGGTTGGATCGTCTCTATGAGAAGTCGCAAGAGATCGGCAATTCCGGCCTGTTTCGTGGCATAACGGAAGGCATGGCCGGGCTCGGCTTGCTCGATAGCGACTTGACCATTCATGATCCTGACCTTGCCCGTGCCGCAGGGCGGGAATTTGGTCCTGACGCGCGCATCCGCGATGCCTTCAAGACGGGTGCCGAAACCGCCCTGAACGAGGCAGATGCGGCGCTAATCGCTGAATTGCAAAAGAGGTATGGCGGGGTCGCGAAAAAGGCCGAGACGACGATCATCCCCGGAAAGCCTGAAAAGCCTGAAAGGCCCGGCCGGGGTTCGCGAAATGCAGCGGCCGAAATGGCTCTACGGGAAGCCGAAGCCGTTCAAAGGCTCATTGAGAACCTGTCGGAAGAACTTCGGCTTGTCGGCGCTTCCGACCTCGAAAAGGCGAAATCCAATGCCCTGCGCAGGGCAGGCGCGGCGGCAACGGCGGAACAGCGCGCGCAGATTGAACAGCTTGTAACGGCGATCCACACCCAGACAATGGCGCACGAGCAAGCGGCCGAGGCGGCGGATTTCTTCCGGCAAACGGCGGCCGGGGCGTTTATGGACCTAATCCCCGCCATCGAAACGGGTAACAAGGCGCTCGACAACCTCTTAAACACGTTGATTCAAGCTGTTGCGCAAGCTGCATTGCTTGGGCAGGGGCCATTGGCCGGCTTGTTTGGCGGCGGGGGCGGCTTGCTCGGATCGTTGTTCGGCTTTGCAAGTGGCGGCTTCACCGGGGCGGGTGGCAAGTATGAGCCGGCCGGCGTCGTCCACAAGGGCGAATTCGTTATGAGCAAGGAGGCAACCAGCCGGATCGGCGTTGCGAATCTTGAGGCGCTTCACCGGGGCGCGCTTCGCGGCTTCGCGGCGGGCGGCTATGTCGGCAACTCGCCAGCCATCCGTCGCACCCATATGCCGGCGAACAGCAACGCCCCGGCCGTGCAGGCGATTTCCATCAATGCGCCGATCACCATCAACGGCAGCGCGGGCACGCCCGAACAGAACGCCGACCTTGCCGCGAAGATGGCGAAGCAGATGGAACAGACCATGCGCGGCGCGGTGGCCGACGAAATCCGCCGGCAGAGCAGGCCCGGCAACTTCCTCAATTCCCGGAGCCGCTGACATGCCGATCCCGACCTTTGCCCCGCCTGTCGGCCCGTCGCCGGGCACCTCGCACAAGCCGACCGTGAACCTTTGGGAGGCTGATTTCGGCGACGGCTACAGCCAGCCGACGCCGAAGGGCTTGAACCATATTCGCCGCGCCACGTCCTTGAAGTGGGCGGCGCTCACCTACGGCCAGATGCGCGAGATCGTGGAATTCTTCGAGCGCATGGGCGGCAATCGGCCGTTCTATTTCCAGCCCTACGGCGAGGAATGCGCCCGCAAGTGGACGTGCAAGGACTGGTCGAGCACGGCCGACAATGGCGTATGTGTGGTAACGGCCGAATTGTCCGAGAGCTTTGCCCTCGCTGTTTGACTCTGGGAAGGCCGTGGAGGGGCTTCAGCGCGCCGGGAGTTCCCGAACACCTTCGGCACCCGTAGCGCGTGCTGGTGAGTCTCCCTGTAGGTTTGCGGGCGGAACCCGGCCCCGTTCAATACCGGGATAGGCGACGGCCGGGAGCGAAGCGACCCGACCGGAGCCCTCCCTTTCTTGATGAGGGCTTTCTGTTGCGCCGGACCCCGGAAGGGGACCGAGACAGAAAGACCAGAACCCTAACCATCCTCCGGCTAACCCGCGAAGCGGTTTCACTGGTCGCTCGCGTTAGCGAGCGGCAAGGCCCCGCAGGGGCCGCGCAGGCGAGGGGCCGCAGGCCCCGAGTAGTGCCGCCTCTGGCTTCATGTGTCCGTAACGTTTATGGCGAATCCGCGTCTTTTTATCTGTATCTGTTTATCTGTATTTCTACAGGTATGTAGCACATAGACGGGCAATAAGCGTTACGGACACCTCACCTCACCGGATGCCAGAAGCGTTACGGACACTGTAGTGAGTGCTATTGACAATACACATACACGCGTGTATGTGTATCTGACATTTCACAGGAGCAGTTATGACCTCGCAGCCTATCACCGTCCGCCTTCAGCCTCGCCGCCTTGAGCAGCTGAAGGCTATCGCCGCCGCGCTCGACCTTTCCGTTGCCGAAGCGGTTTCGCACATGATCCGTGAGAAGATTGCGGCCGGCGTGATCCCCGACGCCATTCCCGGCGTGATCGTCCGTCGCGTTGGTGATGCGGTGAGCATTCAGATCGATGACAATGAGCCGGCGACCGTCGCCGTGGACACCGCCCGCAAGATCGTTGAGACGCTTCGGAGCGTGGCGAACGGCGGCACCGGCATCGTGGAGTTGCAGCCCTTCGACGCCAGCAAGAGTTTCGCGGTAACGAAGCAGGGCACCGGCATTAAGGTCCAGATTCCCTATCACGGCCCGACCGCGAAGAAGCTGGCGGATGCCCCGTCTTTCTCGGCGGACCTCACGCATGACCTCGCCAGCCTGATCGAGCGCGCGGCATAAAGAAACGCCCCGGCAGGCAGGAATCCAACCGGGGCGCAAGTTCTTTCAACCATAAACAGAATAGATCGATGGCAGACGATAGTCAACAGAAGTTGATCGATCCCGAGAAGCCGAAGCCAGCCACGGTTGAGGAATTGATTGAAGGTCTTTCCGACTTCGACCTTACCGGAGACGACCATAAGCGTTACGGACAGACGCCGGCCGATAGCCGTCGCGCCGTGGTCGATGCGTGGCAGGAAGCTCACGCCAAGGACAAGCAGCAGAACAAGGAAAAGGGGCACACTGCGCAGGTCTTTGATGAGTGGGACGCGCACCGGGCCGGCGAAGGAAAGGCGGCTTACAACGCCAAGCGCAAGGCAGAGCGCCAAGCGAAGGCTATAGCCGAAGGCCGGCCGTTCCGACCGCGCGCCCCTCGCGGCCAGACCTCGCCGGACGCCAAGTCAAACGCCGAGCGACAAGCCGATCTTCGCGCGGCCATGACCATCGAGCAGAAAAAGGACGAAAGCCGGAAGCGCAAAGAGCGTCGCCAGCGGGCAAAAGAAAGGATCGCGGCGGCACTGAAGGAAAACGCGATCTTCTAGAACAATCGACCGCAGTCCAGTTGCGTGACCGCTATAATCGAATTGTCGGGCGGTTTTAAGCATGCCGACCCGGTAGGCCCCTCATGGTTCGGCATACTCCATGAGGGGCCGCTTATTAGGGCAGCAACGCTGTCGTAAGTAAGTGCTTACTTACAATAAAATCAATGACTTAGCGCATTTTCTGGCTTGCGTCTGATGATTCCGGCGTGCGAGTCTTTGCGTGCTGCTTCGGCGGCACTGGCAACACCACACGTTAGGAATGACATGATCCCGCAGGCCTACCTTCATTCGCATACCTATCACGCCATGCTCGACCAGCTGGTGAGCATTGCTGAAGACCACGCGCCGGGCTCGCCGCACGATTTGCGGTCGCTCATGATCGAGGCGCTTGGCGAGATCGGCAACGTCTGGCCGGCATCCGCCTACACCGGCGAGGATACCGGGCCGTCAATCTTGGTGACGGCGTAAATAGGTATATTTTCCTCCATTCACCTATGGAAAACCAACATTTTGTGTGAAACATGGGTGGTCCTTCCAACCATCCTGAAAGGACAAATCATCATGATTAAGCTTGCTTCGCTCGACGTGGAAAGGCGCGAGCGCTTTAAGACGTGCGTCCATGAGGCCGCACATACCGTTGCGGCGCGGAAGAATGGTCTTCCGGTGAAGTGGGTTTCCATTGACCCTGATTTCATCCGCAACGATCCCATTGCGGCCGATGCAGGTTGCAACGCCGGTGATCCCGTCTGCATGGCGATTGCCTCCCATGTGCTGGGCCCGATCATTGCCCAGCGGCGGTTGATCACGAAGGCCGAAAAGGAGTTCGTGCTTGGCTTCGGCGTTCAGGTGCTTGCCGGGCCGATTGCGGAAGAAGTGTTTGACCCCGCCACGTATGACATCCGCACGGCGGGCGGTGACAGGGAGCAGATCGGAAGCTTGCTTGCCATCGTTCTCCGCTCCGAAGGCGAGCGTAAGAAGTTCTTCAACATGATCCGGCGGGAGACGGGCCGGTTTGTCGCTGCGCACTGGATCGAAATCATGTTTGTGGCATGGCACCTACAGGCTCGCCGGACCATTCATGAGGCAGAGATTGACGGGCTAATTGCTGAAGGTCGCGCCAGGGCAGAAGACATGAAAGAGGCCGCATAGATGGCGACGGAATAGCCGTCCCGATCTTCGCCGGCCGAACGGAAGCCCGCCGCTCATTGCGGCGGGGTATTTCTTTCCCAATGTCCCGCCGTGGTGAGTGAGCCGCAATTGCTGGCGGTTGGAAGCGCGCTTAGTATTCCCTTGAGTCGGTGCTTAGGGGGGGGGGGAGATTTCAATGACTGACGCCAGATGGCGAAATATATTCTATTTATTCTCTGCTGTGTTCCTGATTATTTTCGCCTATCTAGTGATAAGCGGAAGGGATGGACAAGTTATTACCCTTGTAGCAGCATTTGTATGTCTTTTGGCTTCTAGGTTTAATGACGTAGTAAAGTTCAAGCTTTCCGGCAGCGGATTAGAAGGCGAAATGAGGGAAATTTTGCAAGAGGCGAGAGCAACCGTCTCTCAGCTGCATTTTCTCGCTGAGGAATTTTCGAAGAATATTCTCTGGTCAATGCAATCCCATGGGCGATGGGGTGGAACAAGTCCAGAAAATCAAAACAACATGAGGGGGAATGTTATTTCTACCCTTAGGAATCTTGGCGTCAGAGAAGAAAAAATTTCGGAAGTCGTTTCCGTCGAGTATCCCTATATTGACTTCGACTACGCCACGTATGTGACAAGGTCACTTGGTGGGAATCTACAAGACGAAGAACGCCAGAAGTGGAACGACTTTTTTTCGGCGGATAAGCGAAAGGGGATTGGATATGAGCCGAAGCCGGATGAGTTGGAGGTGTTCTTGAAATCGGTGAACCTCCTCGAGGCTGACACAAGGGAGCGTTTGGAGGATTACAGATATTTCCTCAAACATCGAAAGCACCGCAGGCCGGATCAATGGGACAAACGGCTTGAGCATAGCTGACGGGCATCCTGTCGACGCTCTGCATCGTCGGATCGGCGATACAAGCGTAGCGCCTGATGACCACGACCTGATACGGGGAACGTAGATGCCCGGCGACAAGTGGCCCGAACACACCCCAAATATAGGCTGGTCGGGCCGACTGGTGTTGCTGACGCTTGTCGCGATCCTCGCGCTTGGCGCGTTCGGCTGGTTGCTGGTTTAAGTTCCCGACCAGAAGCCCGCCGCTCACCTCGGCGGACTTTTGCCATCCTCCGGCCGGCTTACAAGCCGGAAGCGGGGAATGCTTGAGCCATTCCAACTCATCAGGTGCTTGCCGCAACAATCGCAGTCTTCACTGTCCCGATCCCGAAACATGATGCTGGCGTAAGTCACTTCATATTTTGCTTTGCAGTGCAAACAGGTAATAATTTCAGACATCAAATTTTCCTATGCGTGGCTTCGGCAAGCTATAGGTGGTGAGTGCCGGATATAAGATAAAGGCCGGCACAGATGCACGAAGATGCAAGTTGATGCATGTGAGGGCGGCGCAGACCTCTATCGAACTTTAGCTTCAAAAGTTCCTTCGGTTAGAAGGCTTAAATCTGTTGGGAAGCCAAGCCTGCTTCCCGCAGGAATTTCGTAAGCGCAGTCCATGACGAAAGTCCCTTTCAGGTCACTTCCATCAACGAAGCCTAGAATTTCCGTGTATGCAGTCGCCTTCACCTCAAATGGCAGAACCCCTCCGGGAGATAGGAGTGTCTTGGGAAACTCCATGCCCGGCATCATTCGCACCGTGATGAGATTTTGCATTAAGGTGGGAGTATTCCGGTCCGTTGAAAGATATTCTTCGGATGTGTGAAAACGTAACGGAAAAAAATTAAACGCCTCAAAAATAGCATCCATTTCCGCAAATGCGGAATTGATACTAACTTCTCCCGAAACTAATCCATCATCTGTTCTAAATATTCTGTTCCCACTTATTGTATTAACTAATCCATTAGTGCTTGATACATCGGTAAAGCTAGCCTTATTGTTTATATATACGATATGTCCGCCAATAATCTCCATTGATGAGCCGAACCCGGAGGCCAGCGGCTTTCCTTTGTCGATTATTACATTTGCGCGTTTCTTCATGGCTTCTGGGCCGAGAAAACCTTTGAGGGCGGGAAGAAGCTCATCAACATCTTCCTTTCTCCATGACCATACCGCCTCATCTGGTTTGCCGACGCGGAAAAGCTGAAACTCTCGACCATTTGTAAGAAGATAGTATTCCGCTGCAATCTCAGGGTGTGTTGCGTAGGTGTGGGCCTGAAAGCTATCGGCTATCGAAAGTGAAACCGAAGGAGCTTTCGCCTCAATCACCCATCGAGTGTATGAAATGACTTCGCATATGAAATCCGGTCTTCCTCGGAGAACGGGGTCTTTCTTGCCGTCTTGGTGGCCGAGAAAAGCCTTGTCATATTGGAGTGAGAATTGGCTTCGAAGGTTCGCTTCTGGATTGCCTTGTGTGTATCCAAGGGCACGACAAAACGGCCGAACGATTTCCCCGGCAACATCGTCTTCATTCATCGTTTCAATGTCGTGCGGTGGGAATATGCTCACAGAAGGGATGTAGTTCATGTCAGTTGACCCCGCTAAACCTTCACGTTGAGCGGTTAAGCTACCATCACCGTTGATCGTGTTCTACATGTTCGCTTTGTGTTCCACAGATGGCGAGAAGCCTATTTGTGTCGCAGGGGGTTCGGCAGCGGCGGCAAATGGAAATCCAATGCATTCAAGCGTCCGAAATGCCGCCCGTCACAATGTTACAAAACGATTTTTAAGATGTTGTTTTTATTGGGAAAATCTAATTTTCAATCCTCTCTGGCAGCACCATTCCACCCCGTTGATTTCCCAGAAGTATCTGGATTTGCAAGGCTTTCTGGTGCCGCTTGTGCTACACACATGTGCTCCACATGGTTCTTTTTATGCCCCGTCCCTTCAAGCACCCGAGAACGGGCGTCTACTGGTATCGGCAGCGTGTGCCGGTTTTCCTGATCACGGTGGCGAAGGGCAAGCGCGTGACCGTGACGATTGACGGTCGGATTTCCACACCCAAGATCGGCAACGAGCTGACGGTCTCCCTGGACACCAAGGACGTTGCCGAAGCCAAGCGCCGAGCGAATGAGGCACAAGCCGAGTTCGACCGCATCTGGCTTTCCTTTGAGGAGCGGCCTGTATCCTTGACGTTGCGCCAAGCGGTGGCACTGGCGGGCGAGTTCTACCATGTCATGCGCAAGGCGCTGGAGGACGACCCCGGCGAATCAGCCATGTGGGCGCAGTCCGCCCGCGAGTGGGACGCCATTGAGGAACGGAAGCGGGCTAGCCCCTATGGTGCCCTCATGATCGGCCGACGGAGCCCTGAGGACCGCTTGGGAACATGGGTGGACGGTGCGCTATCGGAACACCACCTTGTCGTTGATGCCGCGTCACGCCAGATGCTCTTGGAGCAATTCGAAAAGGCAGCGCGAGACCTTGCGTTGCTGCTGGAACAACGTGGCGGTGGTGACTATGGACCAGACCAGAACGCAGCCCGCTTCCCGGTCTTTGAGGCCCCCTTAGCCGCACCTCCGGCTGAGGCGGTGACGGCCATCAGCTTCGACCAGATCATCAATGCCGAGGAGGAGCGACGGGTCAAGGGCCGAGACGCGAAGGCCCTGCCTCCTGCGACGATTCGCAAGTTCAAGTTCATGGCCCAGCAACTCGCCAGCCATCGCGGGGAGGGTGGAGGAGATACTTGAAGACGAACCGGGGATCCCGCCCTTCATAGGCCCTGATCAGCTCCAATGTCGCATCCGTTGACGCATCATCGGCGATCACCAGTTCGATCGTGCCAAGATAGTCCTGTTTGAAAAGCGACTCGACCGCTCGGCCGACGCAACCCTCATGGTTATAGGTAACCAGCAGGACAGATAACTTCGATCCTGCTCCGGAATCCTCATCGTTTCACCTTCGGCCGTGCCGGGTTGCCCACTACAACCGTGTAGGCCTCGACGTCGCGGATGACGACTGCCCCCATCCCTACGACTGCTCCCTCGCCGATCATCAACGGCTTGTCGTATCGCCCCTGTTTGATCAGCGCGCCAGCACCGATATAGGCGTGGTTGCCAATCGTCACGTTTCCATTGCATTTCACACCCGGCGCGAAAGTCACGTAGTCCCCGATAACGCAGTCGTGGGAGATGTTGCATTGGCAATTCGCCTGGAAGAATCGACCGATCTTCACATTGGAGGTGATGATCGTCTGCTCTGAAACCATACAACCTTCGCCGATTTCATTCTTGTCGAGCAGAATCGCGCTTCGCGCAAAGATCGAAAATGGTTCCACATTCCTCGCGCGACAGACGTCTGCGAATCTCTGGCGAGCCTTGGAATCACCAATAGCTACATTGAAGCGCTTGTGGCCGCTTAGCGCGAGAAAGGCCTCCAGCCCGATCAGCCGGTACCCGTTGACCTCAGTCTCATTCTCCTGCCCCTCTACCACGAATAGGATTTCGACGTTCCCGCTAGCCAGTTCATCCTGGAGCGCCCAACGCACCATCGGCATGACTTCCCGGCCATGTCCGCCTGCGCCAATTAGACCGTAGTAGGTATTCATAGGGCTGGCTCCATCCTCTGCATCTTTAGGTAACAGTCGACATTAAGAGGGCCGGCTTGGAATAGCCGCGCGCAAGGAGCCGGGTCAATCCCGCCGGACAGCCTGGCGCAGACGGCGAGCCAATAGCCCAAGATAGCGGGCGGAAGGACTCGCCGTGGCCGGAAAACCACTTCCTGCCTCACGGGCCGCGGGGCTTGGGGTGAAAAGCCCCGCGTTTTGTAGACGCCCTCGGGTTACATTTTCCGCTGCCATTCGAAGTCGACGGGTGACAGCATCCCGTTTCTCACATGTTTGCGCTTTGGGTTGTAGAACATCTCGATGTAGTCGAACACATCCTGTCTGGCCTCGTCGCGGGTCCTGTAGGTCTTGCGGCGTATCCGCTCACGCTTGAGCAGGTTGAAGAAGCTTTCGGCCACGGCGTTGTCGTGACAGTTTCCACGTCGGCTCATCAAGTGTTCCAGATTGTGGTGCTTCAGAAAGACGACCAGTCCATGCTGCTGAACCGGGAGCCTTGGTCGGACTGGATGAGCACCCTGGACGTCGGCTTTCTCCTCCACACCGCCATGAGCAAAGCCTGCACCACGACGTCTGTGGTCTGGCGGCTCTGCATGGACCAGCCGACGACCCGGCGAGAGAACAGATCGATCACGACCGCCAGATAGGCAAAGCCTTCCATGGTCCGGATGTAGGTGATGTCCGTCACCCACGCCCTGTCCGGGGCTTCGACATCGAACTGCCGGGCCAGCGTGTTGTCGACGACCACCGATGGCTTGCCGCCATGGGAGCCGGGCCGACGCTGGCAGCCGATCTGGGCCTTGATGCCGGCAAGCCTTGCAAGGCGAGCAATACGGTTTGGGCAACTCATCTCGCCCTGCTCCAGAAGGTCATCGTGCAGCTTGCGGTAGCCGTAGACCCGGCCGCTGTCCTTCCACGCCGTCTCGATGAGTCCGGTCTGGCGCGCGTCTTCCCGGGCGCGTTTGCGCAACGGGCTGTTCAGCCAGGCATAGAAGCCGCTGGGTTGGATGCGCAGGCAACGACACATCGCCCGCACCGAAAACAGCGGGCGATGCTCGGCAACAAACGCGTATCTCACTTTGCATCCTTGGCGAAATACGCGGTGGCGTTTTTAAGATGTCGCGCTCCTCGGTGACGCGTGCCAGCTCCGTCTTCAGCCGCCGGATCTCGGCTGCCTGATCCGCGTCGCCCGAGCCTGAAGGCCTCGAGAACTTCTTCTTCCACGCATAGAGCGAATGCTGGCTCACGCCCAGACGCTGCGGAACCTCCGCTACCGGATAGCCCCGCTCGGTGATCTGAGCCACAGCATCGCGTTTGAAATCATCACTGAAATTTCCGGTCCCCATCATGGCCTCCTTGCCTCAAGATTAGGGAAGAAGGCGTCCACAAATCTAGGGGCTATTCAAACCTCTCACGCTCTCGTGAGGAGAACGGCCACATTGCTGACAGATTGCCCGGCTGCCCTATCGCAATCCCGCTGGCGGAGCCACGTGCACCGCCGCCGGCCCATCTCCTGACAGGATGTTGTCGGGAGCCATTGCAATCGTGCTGACCCCCGAAGCGTTCACCCGAGCCGGAGGTGTTGATGCCTGCCGCGAGGTCTCGCGTACGGAAGCGATCCGATCCGCCGAGCACATCGGCGCCCATCCTGCAGCTATCAGCGTCAGCGTCGCGCGCCGCCTGGCTAGGAGCCTATGAGGCAGTTCGGGCCGAGACCGAGCGGCGCACCGCGCCGCTTTCCGCCGAGGACCAGGTCGTTCAGTCCATGCCCGATGCAAGCCCCATCAAATGGCATTGCGCCCATGTCACCTGGTTCTTCGAGCAGTTTCTGCTAGTGCCATATTCGGCAAACTACCGCGTTTTCGATGGGCGCTTCCCCTTCCTGTTCAATTCCTATTACGTCAGCGCCGGGCCGCGTCACGAGCGGCCGAGACGGGGACTGATCACCCGCCCGGATGTCGAGACAGTCACCGCTTACCGACAGCACGTCGACGCGGCTGTCCGCGCCCTCATCACCGCGGCCGACGATGAGCTGTTTGCAACGATACGTCCGATTCTGGAGATAGGGCTTCATCATGAGCAGCAGCATCAGGAACTGATGCTGACCGACATCCTGCATGCCTTCGCACAAAATCCGGTGCTGCCGACATATGATTCCGCCTGGCGCTGGCCGGTGACTGCGGGCAAGGCCCGCGCATTCGCCGAACTCGCGGAAGGTGTCTACACAATCGGATATGATGGCGCCGGCTTTTACTACGACAATGAAGGTCCTGCGCATCGGGTGCTGGTCGGTCCGGTGCGGATCGCGCGTCGGCTTGTCACGAATGGTGAGTGGATGCGCTTCATGGCCGATGGCGGCTATGAGACGCCGACGCTCTGGCTCTCGGACGGCTGGACGGCGGTCCAGGCGGAAGGGTGGAAAGCGCCTGGCTACTGGCGCGAGGTCGACGGCGCCTGGTTCAGATTGACATTCGCCGGTCTCGAGCCCGTCGATCTCGACCTGCCGGTCTGCCACATCAGCTATTATGAAGCGGACGCGTTTGCCCGCTGGGCCGGCAAGCATCTGCCGAGCGAAGCGGAATGGGAAGTGGCGGCGCGGAGCGGCCTGCTCGACGATGCCTTCGGCCAGGTGTGGCAGTGGACGCGCAGCGCCTATCTGCCCTATCCCGGCTATCGTGCGGCGCCCGGTGCACTCGGTGAGTATAACGGCAAGTTCATGGTCAATCAGATGGTGCTGCGCGGCAGTTCGCTCGCCACGCCGGAAGGTCACGCCCGATATAGCTATCGCAACTTCTTCTGCCCCCAGGCGCGCTGGCAATTCACCGGACTGCGCCTCGTCGATCATCCCGACAATGCGGCAATGACAGCTGCTCCCGCACGAAAAGTCCGCCCGGCCGAAATGGAGGGCGGGGCGACCTTCGATTTCGCGGCCGATGTCGTGGCGGGCCTCCAGGCAAGGCCGAAGCGCATCCCCTCGAAATATTTCTATGACATGGCCGGCTCGCGTCTTTTCGAGGAGATCACGCAGCTCCCGGAGTATTACCCGACCCGGGTAGAGCGCGGCATCCTCGCCGAGAACGCCGAGGCAATCGCCAAGCTGTTGCCGGCAGGCAGGGCCCTCGTCGAATTCGGCAATGGTTCGAGTGCCAAGACGCGCATCGTTCTGCGTGCGGCAAGAGAGCTCTCCGCCTATGTGCCCGTCGATATCGCCGCCGAGTTTCTGCAGGAACAGGCCGAAGCCTTGCGGCTCGAATTTCCGTCCCTGAATGTGCTGCCCGTCGCCGCCGATTTCACGAGAGCCTTCGACCTGCCGGCGAGTGTTCGGAAGATGCCGCGGGTCGGCTTCTTTCCAGGCTCCACGATCGGCAATTTCGATCCACCGGACGCCGCCGGGTTCCTTCATCATGCCGGCCTGAGCCTCGGCACGGACGCGGTGATGGTCGTCGGCGTCGACCTCGTAAAGAATGAGGCCGTCCTCCACGCCGCCTATAACGACGCTGCCGGCGTGACCGCCCGTTTCAACCTCAACCTGCTTGCCCGTATCAACCGAGAGCTCGACGGCAATTTCGATCTCGGTTCATTCGAGCATCGGGCGTTTTTCGACCGCCGGCACTCGCGCATCGAGATGCATCTCGTAAGCCGTACAGCTCAGCGCGTGTCGATCGACGGCCATTCGTTTGATTTCGCGGAAGGCGAGACGATCCACACGGAGAACAGCTATAAATATACCGTGGAGGCCTTCCAGGCGCTCGCCCGTGAGGCTGGTTGGCGGCCCATCAAAGTCTGGACAGATAGCGATGGCTGGTTCTCGATCCATGTTCTCGCAAACGGGGCCGATGACGCCAACCAACCACGGCCCCGGCGCCTGTAACGGCCAGCATCGCTATCGTGCCCCCTCGTCATGCGTGCTCGGCGATCACCGAGAGGAAGGCGGGGCCGTAGCGGTCGAGCTTGGCTTCGCCGACACCGGGTACGTTCGCCATCTCGGCGCGCGAGGCGGGTCGCGCCGCCGCCAGCTCGATCAGGGTCTTGTCGTGGAAGATCACATAGGGCGGCACGTTCTGCAGGCGCGCAATTTCCATGCGCTTGCGCCGCAGTGCCTGAAACAGGTCATGGTCCGCGTCGGGGGCAGCAGACTGGGCCGTGCTGCGCGCGACCTTGCCACGCTTGGCGCGCGTTGGCGCCGGTACGCGCAGCATCAGCGTGGGCTTGTCGCGCAGGAAGTCGCGGCCGGCGGGTGCGATCGACAGGCCGCCATGGCCGGCGAGGTCGACGTCGATGAGGCGTAGCGCGATCAGCTGGCGCAGGATCGCCCGCCATGTGCGGTTGTCGTGCTCGGTGCCGATGCCAAAGGTGGAGAGGCGGTCATGGCCGAACTGGGCGACGCGCTCGTTTTCCACGCCCAGCAGCACGTCGACAATATAGGCTTGCCCGAAACGCTCGCCGGTGCGGTAGATGCACGACAGTGCCTTTTGCGCCGCAATGGCGCCGTCGAACAATTTTGGCGGCTCCGCGCAGGTGTCGCAATTGCCGCATGGTTCACTATGGTCGCCGAAATAGGACAGCAGAACCTGTCGGCGGCAGCCCGCCGTCTCGGCCAGTCCCAGCAGCGCATCGAGTTTGTGCCGCTCCATGCGCTTGCGCTGGTCGGGCGCCTCCGACTCCTCGATGAAGCGACTGCGCAGCGCGATGTCCTCGTAGCCGTAGAGCATCAGCGTGTCGGACGGCAGGCCGTCGCGCCCAGCGCGACCGGTTTCCTGATAATAGGCCTCGATGCTGCCCGGAAGGTCGATATGGGCGACGAAGCGCACGTCCGGCTTGTCGATGCCCATGCCGAAGGCGACGGTGGCGACCATGATGACCGCCTCGCCATGCTGGAACCGCATCTGGTTGGCCTCGCGCGCCGCCTTGTCCATGCCGGCGTGATAGGCGAGCGCATCGTAGCCGAGGCCCTGAAGCCAGGCGGCGGTTTCCTCGGTCCTGCGTTTCGACAGGCAGTAGACGATGCCGCTCTCGCCCTCGTACCGCTTGAGGAATTCCTTGAGCTGTGCCCGCGGATTGTCCTTTTCCTCGATGGCATAGCGAATGTTGGGCCGGTCGAATCCGGCGATGAAGGCGTCGGTTTCGGCAATAGTGAGATGCGACAGGATTTCCGCGCGCGTCGGCTCGTCCGCCGTGGCCGTCAGCGCCATGCGCGGGGTGCCGGCAAAGCGCGCCACGACCGCGTCGAGCTGACGATAGGAAGGACGGAAATCATGCCCCCACTGCGAAAGGCAGTGCGCCTCGTCGAGGGCGAACAGCGACAGTTTCACACCGTCCAGCAGTTCCAGCACGTCCGCCCGCAAAAGTGTTTCGGGGGCGACATAGAGAAGGTCGAGCGCGCCGGCGCGGATATCGCGCCAGAGGATGCGGCGCTCGTCGGGCGAAAGGTCGGAGTTGAGCGCGGCCGCCCGCACCCCAGCCTGCCGCAGCGCTGTCACTTGATCGGCCATCAGCGCCAGCAGCGGCGAAACGACGAGCCCCATGCCGAGACGGACGATCGCAGGAATCTGGTAGCAGAGCGACTTGCCGCCGCCCGTCGGCATCAGCACGAAGGCATTGTTGCCGGCAATGACATGCTCGACGATGCGCTCCTGCGGTCCCCTGAACGCATCATAGCCGTAGGCGGTCTTGAGGATTTCGAGGGCGGTGGCGGTCATCGGCGGCAGCATGGAGAATCATGGAAATGACCTTCATAGCAGCTTCGCGGTGATAGCGATCATCGATGCGCCCTTTTGTCCGTCTCCTTGCAACCGTTCTGTTGCTTCAAGGTGCGTTTGCCGCGTCTTCGATGACTTTCGCCACAGCCTTGGGCTGCGAAATCATAACGACATGCGAGGCGCCCTTGACGACAACGGTTTCGCGCGGATGGGCTCGGTCGGCCATCCAGGCATGCAGCTGTGGCGGAATCGCAGTGTCGTGGTCACCGTAGACGAACCATGACGGGATGGTCTTCCAGGCGGGCTCGCCTGCCGCTTCGCCGAAGGCAATGTCGGTGACCGGTCGTTGCGCCGCCGCCGCCAATTTCGTAGCGGCCATCGGCAGGTCGGGCGCGAAGGCTTCGTGGAACTTATCCTGTCGGACATAGAGATCGTTGCCGCCGCCTGCCAAGGGCACCGGCGGTGCCAGCGTGTCGGGGCCGATCAGGCTGCCGGGAAACTTGACATTGAGGCCGCCGGCGCTCTCTCCCGCATCCGGCGCGAAGGCCGCGACATAGACTAGCGCTTTCACGTTCGCCTCACCGTTCGCCGCCGCGCTGATCACCATGCCGCCGTAGGAATGTCCGACGAGCACGACAGGCGTCTTGATGGTGGCAAGCAGACTACGGACGGTGTCGGCGTCGCCCTTCACGCTGCGCAGCGGATTTGCGACGGCGACGACGGGGTAGCCGGCCTTCTCCAGTATGCCGATGACACCGTACCAGCTGGAAGAGTCGGCGAAGGCGCCGTGCACAAGCACGATGGTCGGCTTGGGCGGCTGCGCCATTGCCACAAAACCTGTCAGCAACAAGCCAGCCAATGCGAGGACAGCCGTGAGTATTTTCATCTCAACTCCTCCTTCGATCAATGAAAACCCCACCGCTCGCTAACGAGCGCGGCCGCATCCGGGCGCGTCATCCTTGTGGTCTGGGGGAACGAGCACGGCGCGCCCCATTTGACACGCGCCGTTCCATTTCAATTCGACTGGCGCAGCGGCCTGAACGAGTCGCGCATTTCTGACACGAAGAACTCGGGCTGCTCCCAGGCCGCGAAGTGGCCGCCCTTCGGTGCCTTGTTGTAGTGGATCAGGTTCGGATACGCCTTCTCGGCCCAGCTTCGCGGAGCGGTGTAGATCTCGTCCGGGAAGGCAGTCACGGCCACAGGGATCGTGATGCCCCTGATGTCAAAGAAACCGCCCGTTGGATGGTGCGCGTTGTCCCAGTAGAGCCGCGCCGATGAGACCGCGGTGTTCGTCAGCCAGTAGAGCGTGACATTGTCGAGCACGTCGTCCTTCGACAAGCCCTCGCTCTGGCCGGCGAAGACGCGGGCGATCATCTTCTGGCTTCGGTCGTCGTGATCGATCATCCATGCCGCCAGGCCAACGGGGGAATCGGCGAGCCCGTAAAGGGTCTGCGGGCGGTTGTTCATCTCGATAGCATAGCCCACGCCATTCTTGTTGAAGAAGTCGAGCTGGTCCCAGGCGTTGAGCTCGTCCGGCGTGAGGCCGGCGGGTGGCGTGCCAGCAGCCAGCGATTGGTTGATCTCGGGCGAAACCGTGGCCGGCATGTTGGTATGGATGCCGAGCAGCCCGGGCGGCTGCTGCAAGGCTATGTCCTCGGTAACGGCATTGCCCCAATCGCCGCCCTGCGCCACGTATTTCGCGTAGCCGAGGCGCTGCATCAGCTCGGCCCAGGCTTTCGCGATACGCGGAGGATTCCAGCCGACAGCCGTCGGCTTGCCGGAAAAGCCATAGCCGGGCAGCGAGGGAATGACGAGGTCGAAGGCATCCGCGGCACTCGCGCCATGCGCCGTAGGATCGGTCAGCGGCGCAATGATCTTCATCTGCTCGATGATCGAGCCAGGCCAGCCATGCGTGACGATCATCGGCAGCGCGTTTTCGTTCTTGGAGCGCACATGAATGAAGTGGATGTCGAGCCCGTCTATCTCGGTGATGAAATTCGGCACGGCATTCAGCCTGGCTTCGCACTTGCGCCAGTCGTGCTGCGTCGCCCAGTACTGTGCGAGCTGTTGCATCGTCGCGAGCTGAACACCTTGCGTCGTGTCCGCCACCTGCTCCCTGTCGGGCCATTTGGTCGCCTGCACGCGGCGGCGAAGATCGGCCAGGTCTTCGTCTGGGAAGGAGATCTGGAAAGGCCGAACGACGTTGTTGTCCGCAGCGGCAGCCGCTTGCCCAGGCAGCACGCTGGCTGCGCCTATCGCCGCGGCAGTGGCCAGAACCTCTCGTCGAGTCGGATTTTGAACTGATGGCATAGTCATCCTCCTGTTCAATCGGATGTTGCGAGCGAACGTATCGCGAACGAGAAGGTTCCCTAGAACTGGACCATTTTGGCGCCCTCCACTCCGGCGCGGCGCCGTCGATAATGGTGCGATCCGGTCGGTCGAACGGTGGCCGTGCAAATGGCCAGGCTCATGTTTTTCCGACCTTCGACTACGGTGATTGCGGCACTGGCCGGAACTCTTCAATGCCGGGCGGCGTTCTGGCAACTCGATTGCTCGCGACGGACAGCGAACGCGCTCGTTGCCGAATTTCGATCGCATGTGACTTCAATTTCGCATTGTTGGAGGCACGGTGTGAGACGGATTATCTCCACACTGCTTGGAGTTGGTGCCTTTGCCTGCGCGGCCGCCTGCGGTCTCGCGACTTTGTCTTCAACCGTTATGCACCTTGACGGCAAAGCGTGAAGCGCGGGCGTATGCAGCGGCTGCAGTGAGCGTGTCCAACCCACCTCAGTTCCTCGCTGAGCTAAGACCAATAGTGGAGACTGCACGATGGCTAGGATCAAGACCTCGGACAATATCGATCAAGATCGCCGCCGCTTCTTGAGCGCTGCGGCCCTGACCGTTGCTGCCGCCGAACTCCTCAAAGTCGGCCCAGCGGAAGCGCAGACTGCCGGGGGAAGCTCGTCGGGTTCGCCGGCTCCGGGAGCGAATACGTCATTCGGTTCGCTGAAGCAGATCGATGCCGGCGAACTCAACGTCGGATATGCCGAGGCAGGTCCGGCCGACGGCCCCGCGGTCGTTCTCCTGCACGGCTGGCCCTACGACATTTACAGCTTTGTGGATGTAACGCCCATGCTGGCCTCGGCCGGATATCGGGTGATTGTTCCCTATCTGCGCGGCTACGGCCCGACCCGGTTTCTTTCAAGTGAAACATTCCGGAACGGTCAGCCGTCCGTGTTTGCCGTCGACACCATCGCCCTTATGGACGGCCTCCATATCCAGACGGCGACGCTGGGCGGTTTTGACTGGGGCGCGCGAACGGCCAACATCATAGCGGCACTTTGGCCGGAACGGTGCAAGGCCATGGTTTCGGTGAGCGGTTATCTGATCGGCAGCCAGGAAGCCGGCAAGAAGCCGTTGCCGCCCGAGACCGAGCTCGAATGGTGGTACCAATTCTATTTTGCCACCGACCGCGGCCAGGCCGGCTACGATCAGTACCGGCGGGATTTCGCAAAACTCATTTGGCAGCTCGCTTCGCCGCAATGGAAGTTCGACGACGCCACGTTCGACCGCACCGCGGCATCCCTGACGAACCCGGATCACGTCGCCATCGTCATCCACAATTACCGCTGGCGGCTCGGCCTGGCCGCTGGTGACCCAAAATACGATGCTTTGGAAGCGAGGCTTGCCGAGGCCCCGGTCATCACCCTGCCGACCATTACCATGGAGGGCGACGCCAATGGCGCGCCGCACCCGCTGCCCAGCGCTTACGCAAGCAAGTTCACGGGCAAGTATGCCCACCGGACCATTACCGGTGGCATCGGGCACAACCTGCCTCAGGAAGCGCCACAGGCCTTCGCCCAGGCTGTGATCGACGTCGACGACTTGTGAGCGCAAGCCGATCAGTTCCCTGCCAACTCCTCGTCGAGGCTCGGGCGGCAGCCGCCTAGGGGATGAATGATGACGGCATCGGCGCACGCGCCAATGGTCGGCACACGGTTTTGAACGGTGCCGGCTCTTTCAGGGGTAACGCGGCGCGCCACATCTGCTCCTTTGGACTGTAAACCAACCAGGGAGAACGACCATGGGCAAACCGCTTTCCGAAAGTTTGGCCGAGATATCTGCCCACGCGAAAGAAGCCGAAGACCATATTGCAGCGGCGCAAAAGGAAGCCCACGACAAAATCGTCGCGCGCAGGGAGAAATCTCGCACCACTGTGGAGGCGTCGATAGCGAAAGTGAATGAGGACATCCACGCTGTCGGCAGCACTCTCGCCGAACCTCGATCTTGAGCGCCATGCTCTTCGCCACGCCCGCCCTGGCCCAGGTTCAGCCCTTCCCACCCGGCTTCAGGGCCGAAACGATCTCCACCAACGGGGCACAGATCTTCGTCCGGTTCGGCGGCCACGGGCCGGCGGTGGTGCTTTTGCATGGCTATGGCGAAACCGGCGACATGTGGGCGCCGCTGGCCGCCCGGCTGGCGCGCGACCACACCGTGATCGTGCCGGATCTGCGCGGCATGGGCCTCTCTTCGCACCCGGCCGGTGGCTACGACAAGAAGACGCAAGGCGGGGATGTCGCCGGCGTGCTCGACGCGCTGAAGATCGGCACGGTGGAGATGGTCACCCACGACATCGGCAACATGGTCGGCTATGCCTTCGCGGCCGAGCAGCCCGACCGAGTGACAAAATTCGTGCTCATGGATGCGCCAATTCCAGGCATCGGCCCCTGGGAGGAGATCCTGAAGAACCCATTGTTGTGGCATTTCCGCTTCGGCGGCCCCGACATGGAACGGCTGATCGAGGGGCGCGAGCGCATCTATCTCGATCGCTTCTGGAATGAGTTTTCGGCCGATCCGAAGAGCTTCGACGAAGCTTCGCGTGCGCACTATGCCGCGCTCTATGCCAGGCCCGGGGCGATGCATTCCGGCTTCGAGCAGTTCAGGGCGTTTGATCAGGACACTGTCGACAACCGGGCATTTCTGGCCAAGGGTCCGCTGCGGATGCCGATCCTTGCGATCGGAGGGGAGAAGTCATTCGGCCCATTGATGGCGGTGATCATGCGCGTTGCCGCCAGCAATGTCCACGAGGTCGTTATCCCCCGTTCGGGCACTGGCTGATGGAAGAAAACCCGACGGCCACGATCGACGCCATTACGCAGTTCTTGCAAGAGCCACGCCTGGCGTCGGGCGCGCTGCGCCCAAGCCACAAGCCTGAGGGGGCGCCGGTGTCGAGGAGGTCGCCGGCGACGGCCCGCACGCAAGTCTGAACAATCTTCAGAAAAGCGGCCTTCGTGACGTTTACCGCACCCTCCAGCGCCCTACCTTTGTTCCTCGAACCAACCGAGGGATGACGAACCGAGGGGAGTCGGCCATGGCGACCACGATAAGCATCAACGGGGAAAAACACACCATTGACGCCGACGGCGACACGCCGCTGCTCTGGGTTCTGCGCGATATCCTGGGCATGACGGGCACGAAGTTCGGTTGCGGCATGGCGCTTTGCGGCGCTTGCACCGTGCATATCGACGGCACGGCCACCCGATCCTGCGTCACCAGCCTCGACAGCATTGGATCCTCCGAAATCACGACGATCGAGGCAATCGGCTCGACGGCTGCGGGCGCGAAGATCCAGAAGGCCTGGCTCGACCAGGAGGTCGTTCAGTGCGGCTACTGCCAGTCGGGCCAGATCATGTCTGCCGCGGCACTCCTGGCGAGCAATCCGCACCCCACCGACGCCGACATCGACGACGCCATGTCGGGCAACATCTGCCGCTGCGGAACCTATGTCCGCATCCGCGAGGCCATCAAGCAAGCCGCGCAATCGAGCTGAGAAGGTGCCGGTCATGACCATCGATCACTTCACTTCCGAAACCACCTCCCTGCATCGGCGGCCCTTTGCCGAGGGTCTTTCACGACGGAAGTTCCTGCAAGTGGGAGCGGTCGTTGGCGGGGGCCTCCTGCTCAGTCCGAGACTACCATCTGCCGACGACACCGCCTCGGCAGCCGATGCGGATGAATTCGTGCCGAACGCCTTCATCCGCATCGGCAGTGATGGGCATGTTGTCCTGACCATGCCCTATGTCGAGATGGGGCAGGGCACCTACACCTCGATCCCCATGCTGATCGCCGAGGAACTGGAAGTCGGCCTGCCGCAGGTTCGGCTGGAGCATGCGCCGCCAAACGAAAAGCTCTACGGCAATCCCTTGTTGGGTGGCGTGCAGGCGACCGGTAACTCGAACGCCGTCCGCGGGGCGTGGAAACCGCTTCGGCAAGCGGGTGCAGTCGCGAGAACCATGCTGATCGCGGCGGCAGCGCAGCGCTGGAACGTCGCCCCTGCCTCGTGCAGCGCGAAAGGCGGGGAAGTGCTACACGAGGCGACGGGAAGACATATCCCCTATGGGGAACTGGTAGCCGATGCGGCGCATATGCCTGTCCCCGACCATGTGGAGCTCAAGCGACCGGACCAGTTCACGCTGATCGGCACGCCGGCCAAGCGCCTGGATGCCCCGGCAAAGGTCAATGGAACGGCTGTCTATGGCATCGACGTCCGGCTACCGGGCATCAAGATCGCGACCCTGGCGCAGTCGCCGGTCTTCGGCGGCAAGGTCAAAAGCGTTGACGATACTGCAGCCAAGGCAGTGAACGGCGTCCGCCAGATCGTCCAGCTCGAGGACGCCGTGGCCGTCGTTGCCGACCACATGGGAGCCGCGAAGAAAGGTCTGGCGGCCCTGGCGATCGAATGGGACGAAGGGCCGCACGCCACGGTCGACATGCAGAAGATCGTCGGCGAGCTTGAGGAAGCAACGCGCAGTCCCGGCGCGGTGGCGCAGAACATCGGCGATGTCGACAAGGCCATGGCAGGCGCCGCCACCAAGGTCGAGGCGACCTATCAGGTTCCGTTCCTGGCGCACGCCACGATGGAGCCGATGAACTGCACCGTTCATGTGCGGAAGGACGGCTGCGAGATATGGGTCGGCAGCCAGGCCATGGCGCGAGTGCAGGCGACAGCAGCCAAGACCGCCGGTCTGCCGCTCGACAAGGTTGTGGTCCACAATCATCTGATCGGCGGCGGATTTGGGCGTCGGCTCGAGGCGGACGGCGTCGCGCGCGCCGTCGAGATCGCCAAACACGTCGACGGCCCCGTGAAGGTCGTATGGACGCGAGAAGAAGACATCCAGCACGACATGTACCGGCCGTATTGGTACGATCGGCTTTCCGCGGGCCTCGATGAGAAAGGGGCGCCGGTCGCCTGGAACCATCGCTTTGCGGGTTCGTCGGTCATCGCTCGCTGGGCGCCGCCCTTGTTCCAGAACGGGCTCGATCCCGACACGACCGAAGGCGCGATCGACCTGCTTTACGCCCTGCCGAACGTTCATGTCGAATATGTCCGGAAGGAGCCGCCGGGCATTCCCACGGCCTTCTGGCGCAGCGTGGGGCCGTCGCACAATGTCTTCGTGACCGAGAGTTTTATGGACGAATTGGCGGCGGCGGCAAAGCAGGATCCGGTCGCCTATCGGCTGGCCCTGCTCGATCGCGAGCCGCGGGGCAAGGCTGTTCTCGCGCTTGCCGCCGAAAAGGCCGGCTGGGGCCAGAAGCTGCCGGAACGGACCGGCCGCGGCTCCTCCCTCCAGTTCGTCTTCGCGACCTATATGGCGCATGTCGCCGAAGTCGAAGTTGCGGACGACGGCATGGTGCGCGTCCGGCGGGTCGTCTGTGCCGTCGATTGCGGCACCGTCGTCAACCCCGACACCGTCCGGGCGCAGGTCCAGAGCGCGATCAACTTCGGCATCACGGCGGCGCTCTACGGCAAGATCACCCTTGCGAACGGCCGCGTCGAACAGGCCAACTTCGACACTTACCAGATGCTCCGGATGAACCAGGTGCCCGCGATCGAGGTGCATATCGTCCAGAACACGGAATCGCCGGGCGGCATGGGCGAGTGCGGCACATCGGCAATCGTGCCGGCGGTTGCAAACGCGATCTTTGCGGCAACCGGCAAGCGCCTGCGCAAGATGCCGATCGACCCCAATGAGTTGAAGCGGCAAGGGTAAGCCCGGGGTCACACCACGCGTCAGGGACAACAGAACTAGCAGGCGGTCAAAATGTCGGCGCAGATGGAAGCCACGACCTTCACCGGAACCAAGCTTGTATACAGGGCCGACTTGCCGTTCGATGAAGTCCTGAGGCGGTTCCACGCCCAGGTCGGCCACGCCGATATACCTACCCTGGCGCGCCTGGCGGTAGAGACGCCTGACGAGCAAGCCTACGCCAGGGAGATCGAGGCGCGGTTTGTCGGCAAGAGCGGCTTCATGCTGTTTTCGGAGATCGATCACGGCGGTTGGATCGCACGCTTTGGCATCCGGCGGCACGCGATTCGGCTGATCTATGGCAATCCGTTGATTGCCATAACGATGATCCGCGAAGACATCTCGGCCGGATTGTTCGTTCCGGTGGAAATGCTTGTGCTGGACGCCCCGGACGGCGGCACAACGCTGTCCTACGTCCAGCCATCGTCACTGATCGCAATCGATCGAGAGAATTCAGCCCTGCGCACCCCCGCGGAAGCATTGGATGCGAAGGTCGCGGCGCTTGTGGCAGCTATTCTCGACAGTTCAGGGATATAGCGTCAGGCCCACTGACCGCTTATCGGAAGGGGCAGAAACGCCGTAGAATTGCCGTCGGGCGACAGCCAATTTCCCGGGGGAGCCGACGCGGACCCGGGCGACGACAACCGTCTCGCCTGTCACTCCGCCGACATGGTACTCAACCTAGCCGTCGTTGCGATCGGATCGAACGCCGTTACCTTCATCGACACGGCGACCAATGCCGTCAAGCACGTCACCTAGTCGGCCGGGCGCGGCACGAGGCCTTCTTCACCCCAGATGGCAAGGAGGTGTGGGTGACCGTCCGCGGTGAAAACTATGTCAGTGTTCTGGATGGAAAGACCTATGAGGAGAAGACGCGGATAACTGTTCCCAACGGACCTGGAATGACGATCTTCTCGCCCCGACGGAAAATACGGTTACGTCTGCTCGTCGTTCAATCCAGAAACCGTGACCATCACCGTTGCCGACCACAAAATCGTCGGGCCCATCAAACAGGAAAGTCCTTATGGTCCGAACATCGCGGCAACGCCAGATGGCAAGCAGGTCTGGTTTACGCTGAAGGATACGGAAAAGACCCAGGTCTTCGACGCCTCGCCCCCATTCTCGTTGCCCAAGACGCTCGACACAGGCCCGATCTCCAACCACGTCTATTTCGTACGCAATGCGGGTGGCCAATTCGCCTATGTCACTGTCGGCGGGCTGAACGAGGTGCAAGTATTCCGAACTGATGATTTCAGCAAAGTCGCGACGATACAGGTCGGCAAGCTCCCGCACGGTCGCGGATTTGGGCCGCAAGCATGGCGTGAGTGATGCCTCGGTTACAAATGGAAAACCGGTCGCGCGCGAGCGCCGGCGCGTCGGCTACCGGCGGCCGGAAGCCGTTCTCATGCTGGCGGATGGCAACCTCTCCGCTGCGCCGGGTCTGCTCGCCCTCGACCTGTCCCGTTGCCACATGACCAGCCCTGCGATCAGGATCGTTCCGATGATGAAAATGAACGCAGCCGCCGCGATCGCCGGGCTTATGTTTTCTCGGATGGTGGAAAACATCTGGCGGGCAAGCGTCCGCTGGTTCGGCCCGGCGACGAAGAGCGTCAGCACGACCTCGTCGAGCGAGGTGGCAAATGCGAGTACGGCGCCGGAAAGCACGCCCGGCATGGCAAGCGGCAAGGTCACCCGGCGAAACACCGTGAAAGGGCCCGCCCCGAGGCTCTCGGCGGCGCGTTCGACACGGCGGTCGATCCCAGCAAGCGCCCCGGTGACGCTGACGATCACGAAGGGAATTGCCACCACCGTGTGGGCGAAGATCACGCCGAGATAGCTGTTGGCAATGCCGAAGCGCACGAACAGCACCTGCATGCCGACACCGAGCACCACCGCCGGCACCACCATGGGTAGCAGGAACAGCGTTTTTACCGCACCCGGAAACGGGATGTTGTGCCCGCGAAGGCCGAGCGACGCGGCCGTGCCCAGAATGGTGGAGAGCGCTGTCGTGCCAAGGCCGATGATCAGGCTGTTGACGATGGAGCGCCGCCAGGCGTCGGCCGCCACCAGTTCCTGGAACCACCGCGTCGAGAAGGCGGGGATGGGATAGGTGAGGAAGGCGCTCGACGTGAAGGCGAGCGGCAGGATTGCAAGAAGCGGCGCGATCAGGAAGGTCACGACCGCGACGGCGAAGACGAGTTTCGCGCTTTTCAGCATGGTCAGCCTCTCCTCGCATCCTCGGCCGACAATCGGCCGTATACGGCGTAAAGCGCGATGGTGACGACGAGCAGGATGAGGCCGAGCGCGCCCGCCATGCCCCAGTTGGCCGAGCCGGTGGCGTAGAAGGCGATCACGGAACTGATCATCTGGTCGCTCGGGCCGCCGATCAGCGCCGGGGTGATGTAGTAACCGATAGCCGACATGAAGACGAGCAATGCGCCGGAGGCCAGCCCGCGGAAGCTGAGCGGCAGCAACACCCGCAGGAAGGCGCGCACCGGGTTGGCGCCGAGCGAAGCGGCCGCAGGCATCAGGTTCTTCGGAATGGAGACCAGAACGCTGTAGACCGGCAGGACCATGAAGGGCAGCAGCACATGGGTCATGGCGATGACCACGCCCACCCTGTTGAAGATGAGCGGAATGGGGCCGCTCGTCAGATGCAGCGCCTGCAGCGCGTCGTTGATGAGCCCTTTTTCCTGAAGCAGGATGAACCACGCCGCGGTACGCACCAGAAGCGAGGTCCAGAGCGGCAACAGCACGGCGGCGAGCAGCAGGTTGCGCTTCCAGCCGTCGGTCGTGGCAACCAGCATCGCATAGGGAAAGCCGATGGCGGCACAGGCCAGCGTGACCAACCCCGCGATCAGGAAGGTGCGCAGCATGATGACCCGGTTGGCGGAGGCGTCGGCCGGCAGGGCCACGATGTTTCCGGATGCGTCTCGGGAGAGATCGAGCGCGGCCAGCAGGTTCCGGTCCGTCGTCGGCGAGAGCGCATCTGAGATCGCAAGCCAGAATTCCGGCTTTTCCCAGCGCGGATCAACCACGGCCAGGTCCGGTGGCGTTTCTGAGCCCTGCACGGCGGAGATGGTCTTCGCCATCAGGGTGCGGAAGCCGGACTGGGCGCTGTTCAGCCGCCGCACCATGTCGCCCACGGCTTGCGTATCGGTCGCGGCCTTCAGGTCGGCGACGATGGCTTCCTTCATTTCCGGCGTGGGCGGCGATTTCCGGTCCCAGCCCGCCATGGCGCCGGCTGTTTGCGGCAGGATGCGCAGCACCGCCGTGTCCGACACGGCCTGGGACATCATCGTCACCAGCGGCCAGACGAAGAAGAGGGCGATGAAGAGGAACAACGGCAGGATGAGGGCCAGTGCGCCGGCGTTTCTGCGGCTCGGCCTTTTCATGGCGCGATCACCCGGCAATCGGCGGGCCTGAACTCGGCCACCACCTCGGCGCCGGGCTGCCACTCCCGCGACTTGCGGTCGAGCCGGACGATAAAGCCGTGCGCGCTGCCGTCGAGTTGAACGCGCAAATGGTCGCCCTGGTAGACGCAATCGGCAACCCGTGCGGCAATGCTGTTGCCGGTTGCCACCGTGCCGTCCTTCAGCTCGATGCGCTCCGGCCGGATCGACAGAAGAACATCCTGGCCAGCGGCTACTTTCCCGGAAAGGCCGGCGATGACATGGCCGCCTCTTTTCAGCGCGATGCGGGCTTCCGCGCCCGCCACGCTCTCGACCGTTCCTTCGGCCAGGTTGGTCTCGCCGATGAACTCGGCGACAAAACGGGTATGCGGTTCGTCGTAGATTTCGCGCGGCGTGCCGATCTGCTCGATCTTGCCCTTGTTGAGCACGGCGATCCGGTCGGACATGGTGAGCGCTTCCGACTGGTCGTGGGTAACGAAGACGATGGTAAGGCCCAGCCGGTTGTGCAGCGCGCGGATGTCCAGCTGCATCTGCTCGCGCAGCTGCTTGTCGAGCGCGCCGAGCGGCTCGTCCATCAGCACAACGCGCGGCTCGAAGACCAGGGCGCGCGCCAGCGCCACGCGCTGCTGCTGGCCGCCGGAAAGTTGCGACGGCCGCCTGTCGCGCATCGCCGAAAGCTGCACCATGTCGAGCGCCCGCGCCACGCGCTCACCGATCTCGGCCGCGCCGACCCCGCGCATCTGAAGCGGAAAGGCGATGTTCTCGCCCACGCTCATATGGGGAAAAAGCGCATAGCTCTGAAACACCACGCCCATGTCGCGCCTGTAGGTGGGCAAGTGATCGACCGGCTCGCCGTCCACCAGAACCCTGCCCTTCGTCGGCGTCTCGAAGCCGGCCAGCATCATCAGGAGCGTCGTCTTGCCGGAGCCCGACGGGCCGAGCAGGCTTACGAACTGGCCCTTGGCGATGTCGAGGTCGAGATTGTCGACGACGCACAAGGACCCGTACCATTTGCTGATGCCGTCGAAACGGATGCGGATGTCAGTCAAAAGTCCCCTCCACGATCGGGTCGCGGCAACGGTCCGCTCGGCGAGGCGGACGGATGCCGACAAGTCAATTCCTTGCAACGCATTGCGCCTGCCGGCCTTGGACCGGCCGGCGCCTGGATACGGCCAAGCGCCAAGCGGGCCGCGGCCCGCCTGGCTTCTCGCCGGTCGGCGTGGCTCGGCTACTGGGCCAGCCAGGCGTTGAAGCGTTGCGTCAGTGCCTCGGAGTTGTCGATCCAGAAGTTGACGTCGAGCGGGATGGCTTCGGCCAGGTTCTTGGAGTCGGTCGGAAGCTCGGCCGCATAGTCAGGCGAGACCTTGCCGGCAGCATCGAGATTCGGAAGACCGTAAGCCACATAGGCCGGCAGCTTGACCTGATTGTCGGGCTCGCTGGCGAAGGCGATGAAGTCCTGCCCGGCATCCTTGTTCTCGGCGTCCTTCAAGACGACCCAGCTGTCGATCGCATAGACGCTGCCCGGCCAGACGACCTTGAACTTCTTGCCCTCGGTGCGGTTGATGCCGGTGATGCGGCCGTTATAGGCCGAGGCCATCGCCACCTCGCCGGAAGCGAGCAGCTGCAGCGGCTGGGCACCCGCTTCCCACCAGACGATGTTCGGGCGAAGCTCGTCGAGCTTCTTGAAGGCGCGGTCGACACCCTCCGGCGTCGACAGAACCTGGTAGACCTCGTCCTTCTTCACGCCGTCGGCGAGCAGCGCGAATTCGAGCGTATATTTGGCGCCCTTGCGCAGCGAGCGCTTGCCAGGGAACTTTTCCACGTTCCAGAAGTCGGCCCAGGAAGTGGGCCCTTCCGCGAGCTTGGCACCGTCATAGGCAATCGCCGTGGACCAGACGATGGCGCCGACGCCGCAATCGTTCACTGCGTCGGGCAGGAACTTGTCCTTGCCGCCCATCTTGTCCCAATCGATCTTCTCAAAAAGGCCGTCGGCGCAGCCAAGGGCCAGTTCCTCGGCTTCCACCTGGACGACATCCCAGTTGGGCGTCCCCGCCTTGACCTTCGACTGGAGAACGCCGAAGCCACCATCCCAGGCCTCGTCGAGCACCGACTTGCCGGTCTTTTCGGCATAGGGCTTGAAATAGATCTCGCGCTGCGCGTCCTGGTAGTTTCCGCCCCACGAGACGACGGTCAGGTCCCTTGCAAAGGCGGAAGAGCCTGCAAGGCTCGCCGCCGCAACGAGGACACCGCCAAAAATGGCCAGTTTCTTGCTTTGTTTCACGTTATTCCCCTCATTATTGGAAGATTCCGGGCATACGTCTAGGATATGCTCGGTGAAACCTACCGCTTGTTTGAGCCGCCCTGCAAGGCCGCTGTGTGCGCATTAGTGCATTATCAGACGCAGCCTGCAACGGAGACGAATTGACGCTTCCGGATCTGCAAACTTACTTGCCGTGATTGCAGTCGCTGGGCGTGGATGACCGTGGCCTCATCGACCATCGGCTCCTGGATTCATGCCGCTGCTTGCGTCAATAGTTCGCCCAGCAGGCGAGCCAAGCGGCCGTCGCAACGCGCCACTTCCTCTGCGCGGTGCCTGGCTCATTTCTGCGGCTCAGTGGAGAGCAGGGTAGGCTTCAAAAGGCGCCAATGCACATTCGGCCAGATGCGCAATCCGCAGGAGTTCCGCATCATGATCGAGGCGGCCGCTGATCATCATGCCCACCGGCAGACCGGCTTTGGTCAAGCCGCAAGGGATGCTGATGGAAGGCTGGCCGGACAGATTGAACACGGTCGCGTTCTTGGAGGCATGGTGGTCGTAGCCTTCTGGCCGCTGGTCGAAAGGCGCCGGCATGATCGTCGCCGACGGGGCCACCAAGGCGTCGCATTGCTGCATCATCTCGGCCATGAGAGCCCTGAGCCGCAGCCGTTCGTGCTGGGCGCGGATATAGTCGGAAGCGGAGATGCGCGATTTTCTTCCGAGCTTTTCCTGGAGTTCCGAACTGAAATCGCCGGGGTGTGCAGCCAGGGCCTGCGCATGCAGCGCGTAGGCTTCCGCAAAAACCAGTCCGGACATTTCGAGACTGACATCAATGCCGCCGCTGTCGATCTCGACAATGACGGCGCCTTGCTTTTCCAGTTCGCCGATCGCGCGATCGACGAACTCGATGATTTCGGGCTCGCCGTCGAAGAAAAACTGCCGCGCAATGCCGATGCGCGTGCCGGCGATCGTTCCGACTTCGCCTTGGAGAGGGACGAACTGCCGTCCAGAAGAGTAAGGGTCCTGGGCATCGGGACCGGAAATGGCCTGCATGATCAGCGCCGCGTCTTCCACGTTGCGGGCGAGGGGGCCGACATGATCCATCGTCCGAACCAGGGGCAGCACGCCCGTCGTGCCGACCAGGCCGAAGCTCGGCTTGAAGCCGACGATGCCGCAGCAATGGGCCGGGTAGCGGATTGAACAGGCGGTGTCGGTGCCGAGCGCTGCGAAGGCCAGGCCGGCGGCTACTGCGCTTGCCGAGCCGCCGCTCGAGCCGCCGGGGTCGCGGGTCGTGTCCCACGGATTGGCGATCCGGCCAAAGAACGGGTTGATGCTCGTGGTGCCATAGGCCAGTTCGTGGGTCCCGGCCTTGCCGAGGATGATCGCACCCGCTTCCTTGAGCTTTCCCACGACGTTGGCGTCATGGTCGGGCACCCAGTCGGCATAAAGCTTCGAGCCGCATGTCGTGCGGATGCCCTTCGTCGCCATGTTGTCCTTGACCGCGACGGGCACGCCGTGAAGCGGGCCGAGCCATTCTCCAGCCCCGAGCCTTCGATCCGCCTCGCAGGCCGCTGCAAGCGCTTCTTCGGCCGCAACGGTGACGAAGGCGTTGAGAAGCGGATTGAGCCGTTCGATGCGCTCCAGCATCAATTGCGTCAGCGCGGTCGAGGTGATCCCGCCGCTGCGGAGCAGCCGGGAGATCTCGGAAATGCTGGAGTAGTGCAGGGCCAATTCGTCCGCCTCAGCGCAGCCAGTCGGCCAGCGAGGGGCGGAAATTGCCGGCGCGGCCAGTCATGGCCTGCGCCGCGCACATGGAGTTCAGCACCGCTTCCTGCGTGGCCTCGGTGGCGGCGCGGAAGAGCTTGTCGATGCGGTTCTCGTTCAGCGCGCGCATCGAGATGAGCTCGCTCTTCTCGTCGTGGTCGATCATGGTCGCCGTGGTGAAGCCGATTGAGATGTCGCCGCTGCCATGGCCCCAAAAGGCGCCGAGGCGAGCAAGCCCGGCCCCGCAGCGGCGCGTCACGCGCTTGAGCTGGCGGTGTTCCAGCGGAACATCGGTGGCGAGGATGATGATGACCGAACCCTTTTCCGCCTCCTTGGCGGTGCGGGGCGAAGGCTGGCGGCCGTCCGGCAGTGTGAGATCGCCGGCGCGGCCGAAATTGGAGAGCACCAGGGTGCCGACATGAAAGGTCTGGCCATCGAGCTCGAACCGGCGCGACGAGGTGCCGATGCCGCCCTTGAAGCCGAAGCAGGTCATGCCCGTGCCGGCGCCGACATTGCCCTGTTCGACCGCACCTTCATGTGCGTTGGCCAAGGCAAGGCGTGCATGCTCCTCGGTGACCGCCATCGCCTGGATGTCGTTGAGCGGACCGTCGTTGCATTCGCAGACGACCGGGTTCACCGTCGCGGTCTGGCGGCCGATATCGGGATTGGCGGCGATCGCCTCGCGGATCAGCGCGTTGGCGCAGGTGCCGACCCCAAACGTGTTGGTGAGCAGGATCGGCGTTTCCAGCGTGCCAAGCTCGTCGATCTGCACCAGCCCCGTGCTCTTGCCGAAGCCGTTGATGACGTCGCTCGCGGCCAGCACCTTCTTGCGATAGAGATTGCCGGAATGCGGCAGCACGGCGGTGACGCCGGTGTTGATGTCGCCGTCGCGGATCGTGTGGTGGCCGATGCGCACGCCGGGCACATCGGTGATCGCGTTCTTCTCGCCCGTGGGAAGAATTCCGCAGACGATGCCAAAATCCCGTGCGTTCACCGATGCTACCTCGATCCGTTCCAGTCTTTCCGGCCTCTAGAGGCGACCCGCTTCCACGATGCGCTTCAGGAAGGCCTGCGTGCGTTCGCCCTGCGGCTTTCCGAAGATCTGCTCCGGCGGGCCTTCCTCATAGACCTTGCCGGCCTGCAGGAAGCAGACCTTGTCCGCGACCTCGCGGGCAAAGCCCATTTCGTGCGTGGCGAGCACCATCGTCATGCCGTTCTTGGCCAGATCGCGCACGATGTCCAGCACTTCCGAAACCAGCTCCGGGTCGAGCGCCGAGGTGATCTCGTCCAGTAGCAGAAGCGTCGGATCCATCATCAGCGCGCGGACAATGGCGACGCGCTGCTGCTGGCCGCCCGACAGGCGGTCCGGGTATTCATCCGCCTTGTGTTGCAGCCCGATACGGGCAAGCAGCGCCTTGCCCTTTTCCACGGCCTCCGCCTTGGACATGTTCAGCACCTTGGTGGGCGCCAGCGTGACGTTTTCGATCACGCTCATATGCGGGAAGAGGTTGTAGCCCTGGAAGACGATGCCGATCTCGCGGCGCAGGGCGTCCAGGTCCACGCCCGGACCTGTGACGCGATCGCCATGTAGACGGATCTCGCCCTCGTTGATCGTCTCCAGCCGGTTGATGCAGCGCAGCAGCGTGGACTTTCCGCAGCCCGACGGGCCGATCAGGCAGACCACCTGATGCTCCTCGATGTCGAGCGAGATGCCGGAAAGGACCTCGACCGCGCCGTAGCGCTTGTATGCCTTGTCGATTTCGACCAGTGCCATCTTTTCAGTCCATCCGTTCGAGGGTCAGGAGCGCATCTTCTTGCGGTCGCGTTCGATCAGCTTGTCGACGAAACGGGCCTGCGGGATCGTGAGCACGATGAAGAGGATGGCGACGGTGGTGACGGCGGAGAGGTTGAAATTGTTGCTGGCAATGATCTTCGACTGGTTGAAGGCGTCGATCGTGCCGATGATCGCGACCAGCGCAGTGTCCTTCTGCAGGCTGATGCAGTTGTTCATCAGCGGCGGAACGATGCCGCGCACTGCCAGCGGGATGACCACATAGCGCATGGTCTTGAAATAGGAGAGGCCCAGCGAGCGCGCTGCTGCGATCTGGCTCGGATGCACGCTTTCGATACCGGCGCGGTAGACCTCGGAGGTATAGGCACCGTAGGTCAGCGTCAGCGCGATGATGGCGTAGGCGTTGGAGGACAGATCCTTCAGGATCGGCAGGCCGGTCAGCGGTAGGCCGAAGCCGATCAGGTAGATGGTGATGATCGCCGGAAGGCCGCGGAAAAGGTCGCCATAGATAATTGCCAGTGTGCGGATCGGCTTGCCGGCCTCGCCGGGCAGGGTGCGCGCCATGGCGACAATGAGCGCCCAGACGAGGATCAATACGGCGGAAACGGTGAAGATGAAGATGTTGGTGCCGAAGGCCTTGAGCACGGCGCCGGCTGATTTCACGATCAGCGCGAGGTCGAAGAAGGTCCGGCTGACGGCCGCGTCGTTGACGACGAGGAACCACGCGAGCGAGCAGAGGATGAGCAGGGCTGCCGAATAGGCGAGCGCCTTCCACGAAGCGTCGGATGCCTTCGCTCCGAGTTCACGCCCGAGATAGATGTCTGAAGACCTCGCGGCTTGCAACGACATGGACAGGGCGCGCGCTGCCAGCGCCAGAACGACCAGAGGCAGCAGGCAGGCGAGAGCGGCGACCACCGTGACGGGCGTTGCCGCCCAGCCTTCCGCGATCACGAAGGAGCGGATGTAGTGGGCCGTGTAGGCCGCGGCTGCGAGAGTGGCGAGAGCAAAGAGCAGAACGCCGAAGGAGCGCTTGCCGTAGGTTCGGACCTGGTTGCGAGCGCGCCATCTCCTGGCGCGCTCGTCCTTGGCTTCAAGAGCCGATGTGGACATGAGGTTTCTCTAGCCTTGGCTCAGGGCTTCCAGGTCGGAACGTCGTCGGGCGAGACGCCGCCGAAGGATTCGAGCAGATATGCCGTCTCGAGCTTCTTGAGCGTGCCGTCGGCCTTCAGGTCCTCGATGATCTTGTCGATCGTCTCGGCGTTCGGCGAACCCTTCTGGTAGATGCCTGCGGTCAGTTCGTCGCTGGGGTACTTGCCGATAGCCTGCAGCTTGCCGCCGGAATTGGCGACCTGGCCGAGCACGATGCCCAGATCGGTCATCACCGCGTCGACCTTGCCGGCGGCAGCGGCCGTGAACATGGAGGCGGTGTCGTCGAACACGTCAACATTGGAGACGCCCAGCGTGTCCTGCACGAAGGAAACCAGCGTCGTGCCGGCCTGCGTGCCGACGTGAGCCTGCTTGATCGTCTCCTCGTTCAGGGTCGAGCCGGCCTTGGCGGCAACACCGTGGGCAGAGGCGAGATACGGGGCCGAGAAGTCAACGACCTTCTTGCGCGGCTCGGTGACCGAGATCAGCGCAAGCGCGATGTCAAAGTCCTTGTTCTGGCCGGCAACGATGGAGTCGAAGGAGGCGTTGACCAGCTTTACCTTGTCGAGGCCGAGGCGGTGGGCGATGTTGACCGCCATGCAGAACTCATAGCCGTCCTTGACCGTCTCGGGCGTGTCGCCGTTGAACTGGCCGACCGCCGGGAGGTTGATGATGACGGTGAACTGGCCCGACACTGCCGGGGTGATCGAGGCCGCGCCCTTTTCGCCGGTCAGCGGACAGTCGCCGTAGCCTTCCGTGGCCATCGCTGCTCCCCCGGCGACGAAGGTCAGAGCCGTCGCGAGCAAAGCGCGCCGCGCGAGCTTTGCCGTGGTATTCAAGATCGTCATAGTTTCCCCTCCTCAAAAAATGTTGGGTGGCTTCAGTGCTCCACTGAAGCAGGCCTAGTTGCGGGCCAGCTCCAGATAGATCGTTTGCAGGCGCTTCGTGACGGGGCCGGGCGTGCCGTCGCCGATGACGTGGTCGCCGATCCGGATGACGGGTGTGACGAGGCTCGATGCGCTGGTCAAAAAGGCTTCCTTGGCTTCCCGTGCTTCCTCGACCGTGAACAGCCGCTCCTCGATGCGAAGCTTCTGCCCCTCGGCCATCTTCATGACCGCGCGCCTGGTGCAGCCGGGCAGGATAGCCTGCGAGTTCGGCCGGGTGACGATCACGTCGTCCTTGGTCAGGATGAAAGCGGTGGAAGAGGCGCCCTCCGTGACAAAACCGTCTTCCACCAGCCAGGCTTCGTGGAAGCCCTTCGCCTTGGCGGCCCTCTTGGCCAGAACCTGCGCCAGCAGCATCACTGTCTTGATGTCGCGGCGGGCCCAGCGCGTATCGGGCGCGATGTCGACCGCGACGCCGTTCTTGACCGAATTGGCGTTGACCAGATTCTTCGCCTGGCTGAATGCGACGAAGGAAGGCTTCATGTCGTCGGCAAAGCCGAAGTCACGATCGGCGGCGCCGCGGGTAACCTGCAGGTAGACGACGCCTTCCTGGAGAGCATTGCGCGCGATCAGCTCGCGCTGCACGTCCACGATTTCTTCCCTCGAAAGAGGCAGCGGAATTGAAATTTCCTTCAGCGAACGTTCCAGCCGGCTGAGGTGAAGATCATTGTCGATCAGCCTGCCGCCGATGACGGCCGATACTTCGTAGATACCATCGCCAAAGAGGAAGCCTCGGTCGAAAACCGAAACTTTGGCCTCAGCCTCGGCGACATAGTCTCCGTTTATGTAGATGGTCCTGCTCAATTCGTACCCCGAAAACTCCAGACATTGGACGCTAGGCATTCCCCCTTGCCACGTCCAATGCATTGTTTTCTAATAGTTATGCAATTTCTGCATAGGGTCTTTGGTCAAGGGAACCGCGCAATAGCCGGCTTGGCAAAAGCGCTCGTCCGCACCTCTGGGGGACTTGATGGAACTGAAATGGCTCGAGGATTTCGCATGCCTGGCGAATACGCTGAGCTTTTCCCGCGCGGCCGAGGAACGGCGCGTCACGCAGCCGGCCTTCAGCCGCCGCATCAAGCAGCTCGAGGCCTGGCTAGGCGTGACGCTCGTGAGCCGGGTAACCTTCCCCGCCGAGCTGACGAAGGAAGGCAAAGCATTCCTGCCGGTGGCGCAGGAAGCCATCAAGAATTTCTACAGCACGCGCGACGCCCTGCAGCCGCCCAGGGCGCAGAGCGACCAGACCCTGATCTTTTCCGGCCTCAACACGCTGACCGTAGTGTTCTTTCCGCAATGGCTGCAACAGATGCGGTCAAGGTTCGGCGAGCTGCGGACGCGCATGAGCCCGGACAAGGGGGGTATCGAGGAGAACATCGGCACGTTGGTCGAGGGCGAAGCTGACTTTTTCCTCACCTACGCGCATGCCTCGGTGCCGTTCCTCATGGACAGCTCGCGCTTTCCCCATCTGGTTCTCGGAACCGAACGCCTGCTTCCGGTCGCCAGCCCGACAGCCGAGGGCGTCATGCTGGATCACGCCATCCGGAATGGCGTTCCGCTGCCCTATCTCGGCTATGGCGACTTCTCGTTTTTCGGTGTCGCACTGTCGAAGCTGTTTGCCAGCAAGCCGCGTTTCGAACGCCGGGTGGTGCATGAGAACACGATTTCGGTTGGCCTGAAGACCATGGCGATCGCCGGTTGGGGAGTGGCCTGGCTGCCGGAAGGCCTGATCAGGCAGGAACTGGACGCCGGCACGCTCGTGCGGGCGACCGACGATCCGTCCTGGGACATCGAAGTCGAGATTCGCATCTATCGTCACGCAACTGCGACACGCCCGATCGTCGACGAGTTTTGGCGGGCCGTGGTCGAGAGCCTCAAGCGGGCACCATCCGAATAGACAATCTCCGCCCCGCCCGGATCCTGTTCCGCTATGCCTTGAGTGAGGCGAACCTTTCCCGAGCGCTCTTCTGCGAAGCCTTCAGATCCACAATCGGACGCGGATAGGTCTCGCCAAGGATTACGCCCGCACTCTCCAGGACACCGCCTGGCGCTTCAAACGGTCGATGTATCCAGGCATTGGGCATGCCGGACAGTTCCGGAACCCATCGCCGGACATAGGCGCCATCGGGATCGAAACGCTCACCCTGGATCACGGGATTGAAAACACGGAAATAGGGCGCGGCGTCCATGCCGCAGCCGGCCACCCACTGCCAGTTTCCGGGATTGCTCGCCGCATCGGCATCGACCAGCGTATCCCAGAACCATTGTTCGCCCAGCTGCCAGTCGATGAGCAGGTTCTTGACCAGCAACGATGCCACCAGCATTCGCACGCGGTTATGCATCCATCCGGTTTCCCATAGCTGGCGCATGCCGGCATCGACGATCGGGAAACCCGTGCGCCCCTGCTTCCAGGCCAAAAGAGCCTCGGCATCATTGCGCCATTCCACCCCGGCCAGCGTGTCGCGCATCGCAATGCTGGCGATGTCATCGCGATGGAAAAGCTGGTGATAGTTGAAGTCGCGCCAGGTGATTTCGGACAGGAATTTCTCCACTCCTGCCGCCTTCGCCGCATCGTCGGCCGAAGCCGCAGACGCGGCATGCCATATCTGCCTCGCGCTGATCTCGCCGAACCGCAGATGCGGGGACAATGCCGACGTTGCCGGGAGGCCCGGGCGATCGCGACCATGGACATAGCTCCCCAGCGCTTCGTCAAGAAACCGCTCCAGCGCCTGGCGCGCGGCAGTCTCGCCCACGGTCCAGTGGCTTTCGAGCTTCAGCGCCCATCTCGGCTGGCCGGGCCGCTCGCCCGCTCCATCGGCTGGCAACGATCGCGCGGCCTGGTCGGCGAGGGGATGCGGCAGGGGAAAGGAGATCGGTCGCTGCCGCACCGCCTTGGCGAAGGGCGTGTAGACCTGATAGGGGCCGCCGCCACCGGTCTGGATCTCCCAAGGCTCGACAAGGACATTGCCGGGGTAGGAGGTGACTGCGCGCCCGCCGGCTCGCAGTTCGGCCTTAATGGCAGCGTCGATTTCGCGTTCGGCCGGCGCATATCTGCGGTTCCAGAACACACAAGCAGCACCGAGCCGCCTGGCTGCGGCGAGGACGACCTCCTTGGGGTCACCCGCTTCGACCAGCATCGGTATCCCGACTCCGTCAAGGCTCCGCTCCAGTGAAGCCAGACTTTTGCCGAGCCACCACCGCGCCGCGGCACCGAGAGGCCGCAATGTCTGGTCATCCTCATGCACATATAGTGCCGCGACGCGCCCGCCCTGCGCCAGGGCGGCGTTGAGCGCCGGGTTGTCGGCCAGTCGCAAGTCGTCGCGAAGCCAGACCAGCGAACGGATCGTCATGGCTACTCCGGCCCGAATTTTGGAATCGCTACGGCAATTTCCAGCCTGTGGCCGTCCAGATCAAGCGCCAGCGCATCTTTAAATACTGCTCCGCCCTCTGACCGAACAAAATAAATGTAACTTCGTCGGCAGGGCCGCGGCCACATTCCGTGCGGAAATTTGAAATCGGCGTGGAGACCCGCGCCGATTTCAAATAGGGACACAATCAGTATCCGACGCTCAGACCTGCGCCACATGAACCTCGCGGGGCAGCTCGGAGAGAATCTCCGGGCCGTCTTCGCGAAGTATGACGATTTCCTCGAGGCGGATGCCGAAGCGGCCGGGCAGGTAGATGCCGGGCTCGATCGAAAACACCATGCCCTCTTCGAGCACCGTTTCGGACGTCGCGGTGATGTAGGGGGGCTCGTGGCCGTCGATGCCCATGCCGTGGCCGGTGCGGTGGACGAAATATTCGCCGTAACCGGCATCGGCGATCACGCGGCGCGCGGCCGCATCGACTTCCTTGGCCTTCACGCCCGGGCGGGCAGCCTTCAGGGCCGCCTGCACGGCGCGCTCGACTATGGTGTGGATCTGGCCGTAGCCTTCCGGCGGGCGACCGACGACCGCCATGCGGGTGATGTCGCTCGGAAAACCGCTCTTGCGGCCGCCGATGTCGATCACCACCGCGTCACCCTCGGCCAGCTTGCGCTCGCCGGTCTGGTGATGCGGGAAGGCGCCGTTCTGGCCCGCGCCGACGATCCAGAAAGCCGGAGCCGCGCCCTCGGAAGAAAAGTGGCCGCGGATGACTTCGGCCAGCTCGCGCTCGGTCATGCCTGGGCGCACCGAGGCGAAAGCCTTCTGCATGGCGCGGTCGGCGATGCCGGCATTCATCTTCAGCTTGGCGAACTCGCCGGCGTCCTTGCGCATCCTGAGCGCGCCGATCGTGTCGGCGGTGAAGGCATGCTGCGCGCCCGGCAATGCACCGAGCAGAAGCAGCGCGAAGTCGGCGCGCATCGTCTCGTCCAGCACAACCTTCTTCGCCTGCGCCGCGCCGATATCGGCGAGCGCAGCTGTCAACGCCGCGTCGGGCCCGTCAGCGTCGGCCCAATTGTGGAAACTGATGTCGGTGCATTCGCGCGTACCTTCCGCGTTCAGCACCGGCATCAGGAAGGTTTCCTTCTCGCCCGACACCAGAAGCAGACAGGGCCGCTCGTCGGGATGCGGGTGGAAGCCCAGCAGCCAGTCCATGTGCGAGCCGGGCGCAATCGCCACGAGATCGGTGTCGGTGGCGCGCATGCGTTCGCGCAGCGCGGCCAGCCGCTTGGCAGTATCGACGGTCATTCCTGCTCTCCTTCGTTCGGTTACGGACGCTTCTGCGGGCTGTCGTCTCAGACGCCGCCGTTGCGGTCGTTGAGCATGACGCAGATCGCGCCGGGCAGTTTCAGCGCCTCGGAGGCGGCAACCCGTTCAGGCGTATAGAAGCCGGCCTCATGCAGGCAGTTGACGGTGGCAAGCACCTCGCCTTCGACCACCACCGGCACGTTGATGACGGATTCGCAGCCGAGCGACTTGATCAGCTCATGGTCGGGGAAGACCGCGGCGATATCGTCGATGGTGTTGGCAACGAAGGTGCGCTTTTCGTCGATCACCTGCCGCGACCAGTCGGTCTTGTCGGCCGGCTTGGTGCCGGAAACCGGATAGGCGTCGGGCATGTTGGAATAGATGCGGCGCGCGACCTCGTTGACCGGGTCGTTGACCGTGATGGTGAAGAGCTTTACGCCGACCAGATCGCGCGTGAGCTTGTAAAGGGCCTCGCAGGCGGCTTCCGGCTGGTTGCCGGCGGCGGCCATGGCGCGAATGAAATCCTGATAGTCGCGGTTCTGCATTGGTCTTGTCCTGAATAATTTTGAGGCATGCGTGCCAGACGCGGCAGCTGCCGAAGAAAAGGGGCTACCTTGCGGTAGCCCCCGAGCTTTCGATGCTGCCTCAGTTCTTGGTGACGAGGCGGTAGTAGACGAAGTCCGAGGTTGCGCCGTTGACGTAGCCCTCGACATTCTTGGCATGCGCAACCTGGGTAGCGGCCTGGAACATCACCACGATGGGCGACTTCTCCTGCACCTTCTTCTGCAGGTCGACATACATCTCGTTGCGCTTGGCCGGGTCGGCCTCGGCGCGCGCGGCCTTGGTCTCGGCATTCATCTCGGCCGGCACGGCCCAGCCGTTACGCCAGGTGGTGGTCGACTGATAATTGCCGTCCGAATTGTCCTCGTTGTAGGCGAAGGCCTTGGCGTTGGAATCCGGATCCATGAAGTCCGGGCCCCAATAGAGCAGCATCGCCTCATGCGTGCGCGCACGGTACTTGGTGATGACCTGCGAGCCCGTGCCGGGGATGATCTCGAAGTTGATGCCGGCCTCGGCGAAGCTGGCCTGCAGCGACTGCGCCATGTCGGTGAACGGCGTGGAGTTGATCACGTCCAGCGTCACCTTGAGCGGGGTCTTGATGCCGGCGTCGGCCAGGATCTGCTTGGCCTTGGCGGGATCATAGCTGTAGGGCGTGTCGTCGAGCGAGCCCGGAAAACCCTTCGGCCAGAAGGCCTGGTGCACCTGCATCTGCCCCTTGAGGAAGCTGTCGGCCATGCCCTGGTAGTTGACCAGATAGCGCGAGGCCTCCCAGATCGCTTCCGGCTGCAGCGCCTCGTCCTTCTGGTTGAAGCTCAGGAAGTGCACGGCTGCCTGCGGGTAGGTCTCGACCTTCACCGAGTCCTTGCCGGCAAGGCTGGCGATCTGGTCCGGCGTCAGGTTCTTGGCCATGTCGACGTCGCCCGAGTCGAGCATGAGCTGCTGCGTCGCCGCTTCCGCGACGTGGCGGATGATCACAGTCTTCATCGCCGGCGCGCCGCCGAAATAGTCGGGATTGGCGGCGAGGTTGATGATCTCGGCCGGGCGGAACGCCTTGAGCACGAACGGGCCGGTGCCGGCGGAATTGGCCTTCAGCCAGGCATTGCCCATGTCGCCATGGGCCTCGTTGGCCTGCACGGTCACGGCATCGATCACCGAGGCCGGACGCGAGGCCAGCACGTTGAGCACGAAGGCGGACGAGAAGTCGCCGTCATACTTCACGACAACCTTGTTGCCGTCGGCCTTGACCATCTCGTCGATGTTCTCGGGCGTCCAGCCAAGCTGGGTGAGGATGAAGGCCGGTGCCTTGTTGAGCACCACGACGCGCTTGAAGGAGTAGACGACGTCCTCGGCGCGCAGCGGGTTGCCGGAAGTGAACTTCACGCCGTCGCGCAGCGTAAACGTGATGGTCTTGGCGGCGTCATCGGCCGCCCATTCGGTGGCAAGGCCGGCTGCCAGGGTCCTCACGTCGGGCGCATCGTACTGCACCAGACGGTCGTAGGTCTGCGTCACATATTCGCCCGACGAGAACTCATAGGCCTCGGCGGGGTCGATGCTGACGATGTCGTCGATGTTCTGCGCCACCACCAGCGCGTCGGCGGGGGTGGCGGCATAGGTCGCCGCAGGCGCCAGCGGCATTGCCAGCGCTGCCGCCAGTAAGGCAGTCTTCAAAAGCTTCATGACATTCTCTCCTTCATGTCAGTTGTCCTCCTGCTTGTCTTCTTGCCGGACTCGGCCTTGGAACTGCGCAAGGCCGGGCGCGCGGGATGCGATGAGCGGAACAGCGGCAAGGTGCCGGTCCACAACAGCCGGGCGACCTCCCCGGTCTCGTTGGCCCAGGCATGCGGGCTGTTGCCGCGAAAATGAAAGCTGTCGCCGGCCGAAAGCGTGATCTCGTCGCCGTCGATCCGGAAAGTGATGGCGCCTTCCAGCATGTAGACGATCTCCTCGCCCTCGTGGCTGACCGTCTCGGAACGGTAGCCGGCCGGAATCGTCAGGAGGAAGGAGGAGAGCACATTGCCAGCGAAATCTGCGCCGAGCCGCTCATAGACGATCGAGGAACCGTCGACGGAAAACTTGTTGCGCTCGCCAGCGCGCGTCAGCCCTTCATCGACGCCGGGCGCGGAGATGAAATAATCGACGCCGACATCGAGGCTTCTGGCGATCTGCGCCAGCGTGCCGAGCGAAGGCGTCGCATGGTCGCGCTCAACCTGACTGAGATAGCCGACGGATATGCCTGCCGCGTCGCAGAGCTCCTGCAAGGTCATGTGCAGCTGCCTGCGGCGGGCGCGGATCAGCGCTCCCACCTTCGGCTGCGAAGATGCCGCAGACTTGCCGGCCGCACCAGACACTTTGCTCCCGCCCTCCATCAAAATTTTTTTGATCTAAGCAAAAATGTTTGTATAGTCCAAGCGGATTTTTCGGCCATCCACCACATCGGGAGTGGCCGAGTTTCATTGGAGGACCCGTCACTCGCCTCTGCGAGGGGGCGGAATGCAAGGGACGGAAAGACAAGCGTGGCATTCGAACCCGATACCGCGGCCGCGTCGGTCGTCGCCGGCACGGCAAAACCAGTTGGCTCGGGCAAGCACAAGCGCTTCCTGCTCGCGCTTGCCGGTTTCGTCCTGACGCTGGCCTTCACCTTTCTCGGGCTTCTGGCCATCACCTTCTTCATCGGCCGTATCGTGCCGATCGATCCGGTTCTGGCGGTGGTCGGCGACCGCGCCCCGAAAGCGGTCTACGAGGCGGCGCGCATCGAGATGGGGCTCGACAGGCCGCTCATCGTGCAGTTCTTCAACTATATCGGTTCGGTGCTTTCAGGCGATCTTGGCACATCGGTTTCGACCGGCAAGCTGGTCGCCGATGACCTGAAGCGCGTGTTCCCCGCCACGCTCGAAATGGCCACCATCGGCATCATCGTCGGCGTTCTGCTCGGCGTGCCGATGGGCGTCTATGCCGCGAGCCGCCAGGGCAACCTCGTCGACCAGGCGATCCGCGTCGTCGGCCTGCTCGGCTATGCAGTGCCCGCCTTCTGGCTCGGCCTGGTCGGGCTCGCCGTGTTCTATGCCCGGCTGAAATGGGTGGGCGGACCCGGCCGCGTCGACATCTTCTATGACGGGCTGGTGCAGCCGGTGACCGGACTGATCCTCATCGACAGCCTGATTGCCGGCGAGCGCGACATCTTCTTCAACGCGCTCTGGCACCTGGCGCTGCCCGCTTCCGTGCTCGGCTTCTTCAGCCTCGCCTACATCGCGCGCATGACGCGCTCCTTCATGCTCGACCAGCTGGCGCAGGAATATGTCACCACTGCGCGGGTCAAGGGCGTGCCGGAGCGGCTGGTGATCTGGCGCCATGCCTTCCGGCCGATCCTGGTGCCGCTGATCACCGTGATCGGCCTCTCCTATGCCGGGCTCCTGGAAGGCTCGGTGATGATCGAAACGATCTTCTCCTGGCCGGGCATCGGCAACTACCTGACCACCGCCCTGCTCAACGCCGACATGAACGCCGTGCTCGGTTCCACGCTGGTGATCGGCGCGGTGTTCATCGGTATCAACAAGCTTTCGGACGTGCTCTACCGCGTCCTCGACCCGCGCGCGCGGTAGGAGGAATTCATGGCCACATCCCTTCGCGCCTGGCTGGTAGACGACAGCCCCTCCTCCCGCCTGCAGGCCCGGCTCGGCCGCGCATGGCGCATCGCCGGCGCATTGTCGCGCAACCCGCTCGCCGTGGTGGGAACGGTGATCATCCTTGCACTGGTGCTTACGGCGATCTTTGCACCCCTGCTGGCCACCCATGATCCGCTGAAGCAGGATCTGACGCAGCGCCTTCTGGCGCCGAGCGCCGCCAACTGGATGGGCACCGACGAGCTTGGCCGGGACATCTGGTCCCGTGTCGTCTACGGCGCGCGGATCACGCTGGTAATCGTCACGATGGTCGCCGTGCTCGCCGCCCCGGCGGGACTGATCATCGGGGCGCTGGCCGGCTATTTCGGCGGCTGGCCCGACCGCATCCTGATGGGCATCACCGACATCTTCCTGTCGCTGCCCAAGCTGATCCTCGCGCTTGCCCTCGTTGCTGCGCTCGGACCCGGCATCGAGAACGCGGTCATCGCCATCGCCATCACCACTTGGCCGGGCTATGCACGCATCGCGCGGGCCGAGACGCTGACCTTCAAGAACTCCGAATTCATCGCGGCAATCCGGCTGCAGGGCGCGTCGTCGCTCAGGGTCGTGCTCGGCCATGTGCTGCCGCTCTGCACGTCCTCGATGATCGTGCGCGTGACCCTCGACATGGCCGGCATCATCCTGACGGCGGCCGGCCTCGGCTTCATCGGGCTCGGCGCGCAGCCGCCACTGCCGGAATGGGGCGCCATGATCGCGCGCGGCCGCAGCTTCATCCTCGATCAGTGGTGGGTGGCGACCATGCCCGGCTTTGCCATCATCGTCGTCAGCCTTGGCTTCTGCTTCCTCGGCGACGGCCTGCGCGACGTCCTCGACCCCAAGAGCGGAGAACAGCATTGAGCACGCCGCTTCTGGAAATCGAAAACCTGCGCGTCACCTTCCCAACCCCGCGCGGCGACATCGATGTCGTGCGGGGCGTGTCCTTCACGCTCGGGCGCGAGCGGCTGGGCATCGTCGGCGAAAGCGGCTCGGGCAAATCCATGACCGGCCGCTCGATCCTGAAACTCATCCGCGCGCCGGGACGTGTCAGCGCCGACAGGCTGAACTTCGACGGCATCGACCTGCGTAATCGCTCGGAACGGCAGATGCGCGCCATTCGCGGCGCCCGCATCTCCATGGTCATGCAGGACCCGAAATTCTCGCTCAACCCTGTGATGACCATAGGCGAGCAGATCGCCGAGGCGTTGCTGACCCACAAGCGCCTGCCGCGCCGCGAGGTGGGCGAGCGCGTGCTGGCCATGCTGGAATCCGTGCGCATCGCTGACCCGGAACGGGTGGCGAAGCTTTATCCGCACGAGGTTTCGGGCGGCATGGGTCAGCGCGTGATGATCGCCATGATGCTGATCCCGGAACCCGACCTCCTGATCGCCGACGAACCGACTTCCGCGCTCGACGTGTCGGTGCAGTCGCAGGTGCTCGACATCATTGACGAGCAGATCAAGCGCAAGGGCATGGGGCTGATCTTCATCAGCCACGACCTCAACCTCGTGTCGAGCTATTGCGACCGCATCCTGGTCATGAACACGGGCGAGGTGGTGGAAGAATGCCGCGCGGGCGAGCTGCAGAACGCCACCCACCCCTATACGCGCGGGCTGATCGCCTCCATCCCGCGCCTCAATGAAACCCGCGACGAGCTTCCCGTGCTCGACCGCAGCGCATGGGCCAGCAAATGACCGCGCTTTCGCTGAAAAACCTCGACATCTCTTATGGCGAAACGCGCATCACACACGGCGTGAGCCTCGACATCGCCGAAGGCGAGAGCTTCGCGCTTGTCGGCGAAAGCGGCTCGGGCAAGTCGACCGTGCTGAAGGCCATCGCGGGCCTGGCGCCGCAATGGACCGGTTCCATCACCGCCTTCGGCAAACCGCGTAGCCACAGCATTGACGGCCATTTCGCTCGGGCTTGCCAGATGGTCTTCCAGGACCCTTACGGCTCGCTGCATCCGCGCAAGACCATCGACGCGACGCTGAGCGAGCCGCTGAGCATCCACGGCATCGGCAACCAGAACGCCCGCGTGGAGGCGGTGATGGCCTCGGTCGGGCTCGACCGAAAGTTCCGCTTCCGCTTTCCGCATCAGCTTTCCGGTGGCCAGCGCCAGCGCGTCGCGATCGCCCGGGCGCTGGTGCTGGAGCCGAAGATTCTCCTGCTCGACGAGCCGACCTCGGCGCTCGACGTGTCCGTGCAGGCGGAAATCCTCAACCTGCTGAAGCGCCTGCGCCGCGAGCAGAACCTGACCTTTTTGATGGTGACGCACAACCTGCCAGTCGTCTCCTTCCTCTGCGACCGGCTGGCGGTGATGCGGCAGGGCCGCATCGTCGAGGTCGCCAACGTCGCGCAGTTGAAGCGGGGTGCGCTTAAGGAACCCTATTCGCGCGAACTGATGCAGATCAGCGCCACCCACGCGGCTTGAAAGGGCAGCAGCAACCCAATCTCAGCGCACGCCGCCGAAACCGGTGAGGAACGAGGTCAGGTTGTCGGAGAGCGCGTCGCACAGATAGCCGCCTTCCTGCACGATGACGGTGGGCAGGCGAAGTTTTGCTATCGCCTCGGCAATGCGCGCGAAGCCCGGCGTCGTCACCGACAACCCGCCGAAGGGGTCGCCCTCGAAGGCGTCGAGGCCCAGCGCCACCACCAGCGCCTCGGGCGCGAAGGCGCGGATGCGCTGCAAGCCTTTGTCCAGCGCCGCCAAAAATTCCGCGTCGGCAGATTTGCGCGGCAGCGGCAGATTGAGATTGTACCCCAACCCCGGACCGTCACCGCGCTCGTCGGCATGCCCCCAGAAGAACGGGTAGAAGCGGATCGGGTCGGCATGGATCGACACCGTCAGCACGTCGGGCCGCGCGTAAAAGATACCCTGCGTGCCGTTGCCGTGGTGCAGGTCGACGTCGAGGATCGCTACCCGCGGGGCCTCTTTGCGCAGGCGCTGCGCGGCGACCGCCGAATTGTTGATGAAGCAAAAGCCGCCAGCGACATCGGCGAAGGCGTGATGGCCGGGCGGGCGGCAGAGCGCATAGGCCGCCGGCTCGCCCGACAGCACGGCCTCCGCGGCTTCCACCGCGCTCCAGGCACTCCAGAGAGAGCTTTCCCAGGTCTCTGCCGAGATAGGGCAAGAAGTGTCGGCCATGTGGTAGCCGGCCTGTCCGACGGCGGAGGCCGGATAGCTGCCGCCGCGCGCGATCGGGTGAATGTTGGGAATAACTTCCTCCGACGCACCTTCAATGCGCTGCCAGCGTTCGTAGATGTGCTTTAGGAAATCCAGATATTCAGGCGTATGCACGGCCGCGATCGGCCCCAGCCCATGCTCGCGCGGCCGCACGATCTCGCAGCCCGCTGCCCGTGCGCCGGCCAGGAGGCGCTCCACGCGTTCCGGCTGTTCCGGATTGGGTTTTGGCGCCCCGCTGGAGAGAAAAGCCTTGGGATCGTGACGCATCTGCTCGTCGGCGTAGAAGGCTTTCATTGGAGCTCCCCTTCAATTTGCATCGTTGCGCGCCAACGCAAGAAAGGCCTCGCCATAGGCGCCGTGGTCCCGGTCGCTGTCGAGCCAGCCGATGCCGAGCCTTTCGTAAAAGCCCTGGGCGGAGACATTGTCGACGTCGACCGCCAGCCTGAGATAGACGCCGCCGCGCTGATCCGACCAGCTTGCCACCTCGCGCAGCAGGCGCTCGCCGATCTTGCGGCCGCGAAACCGCTCGTCGACATAGAGGTCCTGCACATAGACGCCGGGTCGCCCGAGCCAGGTCGAGAAGATCGGAAAGAACAGGCAGACCCCGGCGAACTCGCCGTCGACTTCCGCAATCAGGCTCGAAAACGCGGCGTGAGGCCCGAAGCCGAAGCGGCGGAAATCCTCGGCCGTACTTGCGATCTTGCCCTCCAGACCCGTGAAACGCCCCAGTTGCAGGATCGCTTCATGCATCGTCTCCGCATCGGCGGGCTCGGCCGGCCTGACGGTGATTTTGGGGGGAGGGGGGCTCATCGGCGTCCTCGGCATCAATTGCGAGCAATCCGCTCTACCATCAAAACGCCACCCGGTCGCCGCCCTTGAGGCCCAGCATGTCGCGTGCCTCGGCAGGGGTGGCGACTTCCAGCGACAGCGCCTCCAGCACCTTGCGGATTCGGCGCACCTGGTCGGCGTTGGAGCGGGCAAGCTGGCCGCGCCCGTCATAGAGGCTGTCTTCCAGCCCGACGCGCACATTGCCGCCCATGGCGGCAGCCATGGTGATCATCGGCATCTGGTGGCGGCCGGCGGCAAGCACGGAGAAGGTATAGCTGTCGCCGAACAGCTTGTCGGCAATGCGCTTCATGTGGGCAAGGTTGTCAGGGTCGGCCCCGATACCGCCCAGCACGCCGAATACGAACTGGATGAACAGGTGCCCGGAGACCAGCCCACGGTCGCGGAAATGCGCCAGCGAATAAAGGTGGCCTACGTCATAGCATTCGAACTCGAAGCGCGTGCCGCAGCCCTTGCCCAACCGGTCGAGGATGAACTCCATGTCGGCGAAGGTGTTCTTGAAAAGGGTGCCGCGCGTGGCTTCGAGCAGCTTGGGCTCCCATTCGTGCTGCCACTCGGTCGGCTTGTCGAGGGCAGGGAAGAGCGCGAAGTTCATGGAGCCCATGTTGAGCGAGCACATTTCCGGCTCGGCGCGCAGCGAAATGGCGAGCCGGTCTTCCAGCGTCATCAGCGAGGAGCCGCCGGTGGAGATGTTCAGCACCGCCTCCGTCGCCTGCTTGATGCGCGGCAGGAACTGCATGAACACGTCCGGGTCGGCGGTCGGCCGCCCGTCCTTCGGGTCGCGCGCGTGCAGGTGCAGGATCGATGCGCCGGCCTCCGCTGCCGCGATCGCCTCCGAAGCGATCTGGTCGGGCGTGATCGGCAGATAGGGCGACATGGTCGGCGTGTGGACCGAGCCGGTGACGGCGCAGGTGATGATGACCTTGCGGCGCGAGGATTTCGTGGGAGCGGTCATGGCTGGCCTCAGCGGTTCACGGGAAGGTCGAGTTCGGCGGCGAGCGCTTCCAGCGTGTCGCCGAGGATGGAGACGATTTCACCGATCTCCTCGCGCGTCACGATGAGCGGCGGCGCGACGATGAAATTGTCGCTGAACGGGCCGCCGCGCACGCGCCGCGAATAGACGATCAGCCCCCGCTCGAAGGCGAGGTCGATCAGCCGGACATTGGCGTTCTTTTCCGCCGACAGCGGTGTCTTCGCCACCGGATCGGCGTAAATCTCGCCACCGAGCAGCAGGCCCCTGCCGCGTATGTCGGCCACGAAGGGGAAGCGTTTTGTCAAAGCTTCCAATTCGCCTTTCAGCACATCGCCCATCGCGGCCGCATTGCCGACGAGCCCCAGCCGGTCCACCTCCGCCAGTACCGCGCCGCCCGCCGCGCAGGCCACCGGGTTGCCGCCATAGGTGTGGCCGTGCAGGAAGCCGCCGGCCTCCAGCACAGGGCCGACGATGCGCTGCGTCGCGGCCAGCGCGCCGAGCGGCGCATAGCCGGAGGACAGCCCCTTGGAGAGCGAGATGATGTCAGGCTTGCAGTTCCAGTGGTCGCCGCCGAGGAATTTGCCGGTGCGGCCGATGCCGGTCATCACCTCGTCGTGGATGAGGAGGATGCCATAGCGGTCGCAGATTTCGCGGATGCGGCCAAAATAGCTGTCGGGCGGAACGAGCGCGGCGGTGGCTGCGCCGCCGATGGGCTCCATCACGAAGGCCAGCACGCTTTCGGGGCCTTCAGCCAGGATTTTTTCCTCCAGCATGTCGGCGTAGCGCAAGCCGCGCTGTTCCAGCGAAAGATTGTCGTTGTCGCGATGCACCATCGGCGCGGGAATGAGCGGCATGGGCTGGCCCATCTGCTCGAAAGTCCTGGTCAGCACGTCGTCGCCGGTCACGCCGAGCGAGCCGACGGTGATGCCGTGATAGGAAGGCATGCGCCCGATGATCTTCCAGCGGTTCGGCTGGCCGGTGGCCACCGCCCATTGCCGCGCGAGCTTCAGGCATGCTTCCACCGCCTCAGAGCCGCCCGAGACAAAATAGATGCGCTCCAGCCCGTTGGGCAGTCGCTCGGCCAGTTCGCGTGCCAGCTCGATTGCCGGCTCGCTTTCGAAATGGATGGTGTAGGCGAAGCTCACCTTGTCCATCTGGCGCTTCATCGCGTCGATGACGGCGCGGTTGCCGTGGCCGACATTGACGTTCACCGCACCGCTCGAGCCGTCGATAAAGCGGCGGCCGGTCTTGTCCCAAAGATAGATGCCGTCGGCGCGGTCCACCATCGGCCGCGGCAGGCGCGTAAAATGAAAGAGGTTCGGCTTGCGGCCCGCCTCGGCCGTTGCTGAGTGAACAGTCATGCCCCGTTTCCTCCAAGATACTTGTCGAGCACATTTGCGGTGACGCGCTCGACCATCGCGTCCCGGCGTTTCAGCGCCGCCACCCATTCGCAGCTTCCGGCGTGGAACACCTCGCCTTTGCCGCGGGAAAAGTTCACGATCATGCCGCAACCGCGCTTGATGCGGTCCACGGCTTCATCGCCATCGTTGCCCTCGATGATCTCGGCGACGAATTTCGCGTCCTCGTCGGAGAGGAACTGGTCATCGGCGGGAATGTCGGCGCTTTCCTCCTTCAGCGAAGACATGCCGAGCGCCAGGATCTCCAGCCCCTCCGGCGCGCCGGAGTTCTCCGCCGGCTCGGGCAGGCCGCCGCGGATCACATAGTCCAGCCCGTCAACCTCGTAGCCGAAGGCGTGGCCCTCCGCGCCCAACAGGTCGCCATAATAGATGCCGGTGCCGGCAAAGGCCCAGTGCTCGGGCCTATAGACCGGAAAGCCGCGCACGCCGCGTGGCGCGCAGCCGCCCCAGCCGACGTAAAGGCCGCGCAGGGCGTTGAGCCCGAAAGTCTGGGCAGCGGGGCGGCCGACCTCCGCCGCCTCCCAGCTGCCGGACGTGCGGCTAGGGTCGGCCGAGCGATAGACCGGGTCTTCGGCGCGGGCGCGGTATTTGTAACAGGTCTGGCGCTTGCCGTTGTCCTCCAGCCGCGTCTGCCACATGAAATTGCCGGCAAAGCGCGCCGCATGGCCACCGCGCTCGACATAGGCGTCGACCGCGTCGCGCATTTCCCAGGTCCAGTATTCGTCGTGACCGACGAAGACGACGCAGTCATAGCCGTCGAGGATTTCGGGCGCGAAATGCAGTTCGTGCTGGCTGGCGAGATCGACCGCATAGCCGGCGCGCTCGGCCCAGCGGAAGAAATGCCTGTCATAGCTCGCCCAGCCGGACGAGGCGTATTTCTTCGAATAGCCGTTGGCGAAAGCCCATTCCATGTGCGGATAGCGCGGAACGGCGGCGGGCGGCGTGTAGATCTCCAGCGGCACGCGCGGCGCATCGTTCGGCAGCATCACGAAGCCACGGCAGAAGGGCCGCTCGATGCTTACCGTCGTTGCATACTGGTTGCGGCCGGGGCCGGTAATGCCCTGATAGTGGTTTGAGCCGCCCCAGGTGTTGTAGGCAGTCCAGGTGCCGGTGGCGGCCACCTGCAGCACACGGCCGGGCTTGCGGCCGAGCATCGGGCGCAGGATGAAAAGGTGGTGGCAGTGGATCGGCTTGCCGTCGCGCCCCTCCGCCGTCAGAATGATGCGATAGGCACCCGACGGCCAGTTTTCCTCCACGCGAAACTCGAAGGAGGCTTCCCAGCCGCAGCCGACCACCGAACACTGGTCCGGCGTGTCCTGCCAGCCGGCGGGGAGGTTCTCGCGCGTCAGAACCGGCGTTTCGGTGGCGCCGTCCCGGATCACCTCCAGCCGATAGCTCGGCGCGGTGGAGCTGACATGCAGCCGCGCGATCGCGCCCGGCGCGTAGGAATAGGCGTCGGTGTAGCACCAGATCTCGCCGCGTGCGCCGTCCATGCCGGGATATTCGTAATAGTGCCCCAGCACCGCCTCGCGGCGCTGCTCCGGCGTCAGGCCGAAATCGGGAAAGTCACTGGCAGTCATCGGCAGGGCATCCGTCAGGCGGCGATCACCAGGATGCGCCGTTTTTCCGAAGATCATGATTGCCTTGGCGAGGTCATTGCGCAAATAGATAATGCGAATGGCAAGGATAGATTTCTGGAATGGTTTCGCCGCGACCTGACAGGCTGGTCTGGGACCTCGACTGGAACCTCCTGCGCACCTTCGTGGTGATTGCGGAGGTGAAAAGCATCACGCGCGCCGCCGAGCGGCTGAACCTCAAGCAACCAAGCGTCAGCAACGCGCTGAGGCGGCTGGAGGAGCGCATCGGCCAACGGCTGGTGGAGCGCGATGCAACCCGTTTCGAGCTGACCGAGGTCGGCCAGTTGCTGTACGAGCAGAGCATCGAGGTTTTCGGAACCATATCGCAGCTGCCGCTGGTGATGCGCGGTGCAGGCGACGAGGTGACGGGCCATGTAACGATCGCTCTCGCCAGTCACGTGGTCTCGCCGCTGTTCGATCGCGCGTTGGCCGAATTCCACCGCAGCTCTCCTCGCGCCAGCATGTCCATCGCAGTCGCGCCCAGCGTGGATGTGGCCCGGCAGGTGCGCGAGCGCCGCGCTTCCTTCGGCATTTGCCTGGTCAGCCAGCGAGATCCGTCGCTCGACTACACCATGGTCTATCGCGAGTTCTTCGGCTTTTTCTGCGGCCCGGATCACCGCCTCTACGGCCGCGAGGGCCTGACGCTGGCTGATCTGGAGGGGGAGACATCCGTCTCGTTCCACACGGATCATATTTCGGATGCCCTCCGGCCGGTGGCGCTGCTGCGCAGCGAGGCCAAGCTCGACGCCAATGTGATCGGCGTGTCGTCGAGCCTGGAGGAGGTGCGGCGGATGATCGTCGCCGGGCTCGGCATCGGCCCTCTCCCGCTTCATGTCGCCCGCCGCGACGTGGTCGACGGCCTCTTGTGGCGGCTGCCGCCTTACGACACGCCGCCGGCAATCGACATCTTTCTCCTGGTAAATCCCGAGCGGGCAATGAACCGCGCCGAAAGGGCGCTCCTGTCAGGCCTGCAGGCTCTGATAGCGGAGACGCCGCTGGAGGAACGCATCTACGGCGGTTGATGCGAAGTGAGGAAAGAAATTCTGCATTCCAGGCAGTGGACATCGGACCGCTAATCGCCCACTCTTAGCTCAGGGAACAAGCAAGCGCTGCAAAGACAGCGCGGTATGAACAGGGTCGACATGACCAAAGGGTGGAAGCTGTACGACCCGCGGCTGGCGTGGATGCTGGTCGCTCCAGTGTTGCTGCTGCTGCTTCTGTTCCTGCTGCTGCCGATCGCCGTGATGGCGGTCTACACCTTCTTCACCTTCGTTACTGCAGGCGTAGAGACAAGCGCGCTGACGCTTGCCAACTGGACGGAATTCCTGACCGACAGCTACTATCACGGCTTCCTTTTGAAGACCGTGCGCGTCGGCGCCATGACCGCGATCATCTGCGGAGTGCTCGGCTACTTCCCGGCCTATTTCATCTGGGCGACGACCTTCCGGCACAAATGGCTGCTGCTTCTACTGCTCATCGTGCCGTTCTGGATCAGCTTCACCATCCGCACATTCTCGTGGATTCACATCCTCGGCGAGCAAGGGCTCATCAACGTCACGCTGCTCAAGCTCGGCCTGATCAACCAGCCGATGCAGATGCTCTACACCGAGGGCGCGGTGATCATGGGGCTCTTACATTTCCTGCTGCCCTACATGATCCTCAACGTCTATGTGAGCCTTGAAAGCATCGACCGCACGCTGATCTCCGCCGCCCGGTCCATGGGCTGCACCAGCGCGCAGGCGTTCCGTGAGGTCACTTTGCCGCTGTCATTGCCCGGCCTTGGGGCGGGCCTGCTGCTCTGCTTCGTGCTCGCAGCCGGCAGCTATGTGACGCCGCAATTGCTCGGCTCGGGCCGCGATGCGCTGTTCGGCAACCTGATCTATGACACCATCATGGGGCAGTTGAACTGGCCGATGGGCGCCACGCTCTCCATCGTGCTGTTCGTCGTGCTCGGCTGCTTTGCCGCCGCCTATACCCGCTACATGGGCATGTCCCAGATCGTGAAGGGGCTCGGAGGATGAGCGCGGGGCAACATCAGGACAAGGAAGGGCGATGGGCCTGGCGACTGACCGGTTTCATCACGCTTTGCGTCTACATCTTCATGTTCGCGCCGATCATCGCAACCGTCGTGCTGTCCTTCAACGCCTCGATGTTCGGCGGCTTCCCGCTCACCGGCTTCAGCCTGCAATGGTACGCCAAGCTTTTGTCCAACGAGCAGGTGCTCACCGCGTTCAGAACCTCGATGTGGATCGCGCTGGTCACGGCGGCGGTCACGACGCTTTTGGGCATCATCACGGCCTTTGCGCTGGTTCGCTTCGAGTTTCCCGGCAAGGCCACTTTCGGCACGCTGGTGATCCTGCCGGCGCTGGTGCCTGAGACGATCCTGGGCGTCGGGCTGCTGGTCCTAATCAAGGCGGTCGACCAGCCGCGCAGCATGGGACTGCTGTTGCTCGGCCATATCCTGCTGGCGCTGCCCTATGTGGTGCTGATCACCCAGGCGCGGATGGTCGGCATCCGACGCACCTATGAGGAGGCGGCGTTGTCGCTGGGGGCGTCGCGCATCTCGTCGTTCCGCGAGATCACGCTGCCGCTGCTCATCCCGGCGGTCGTCGCCAGCGCGTTGCTGGCCTTCACCATTTCCTTCGACAACACCTCTGCCAGCCTGTTCTGGCGGCCGGCCGGCGTCGAGACGATGCCGACCCAGATCCTTTCGATGCTCAAGATTTCGATAAGCCCGGAGATCAATGCCCTCGGCACGGTCATGATCCTCGTGACCGTCGGCATACCGCTGGTCGGCGGGCTCATCCTGCAAGGCCTCACCCGGTTGAGAAAACGTGTCGACGCAAAGGGGAATGCATAATGAAAATATCAACCACGAAGAGACTTGAACGACTGAACGAGCGATATGGGAACGGCGACATCAGCCGCCGCTCCTTCCTGACCCTGACGGCGGCGGCTGCCGCCTCGGCAGGGCTTTCCACGCCCTGGATCGGCCGCGCGCTCGCGGCCGCCACGGAAGTGCGCTTCGACGGCTGGGGCGGCGTGGTGCAGGAGGCGATCGATAAATACGCCTTCCAGCCCTACACGCAGAAGACCGGCATCAAGGTCGTGCAGGGCACCTTCGGCGACGAGGACGAGGTCATCACCAAGATCAAGACCTCGAAGCCGGGAGACTTCCAGGTCATCCACTCCTCGGGCGTGAACTACTACATCAAATATGTGAATGCCGGCTTCAACGCGGAGATCAACGAGGCCAACATTCCCAATATGGCGAATGTGCTGGTGCCGATGATCGAGCCCTACCGCAAGATCACCCCCAAGCTTTCAGCCGTGCCTTACGACTACGGCACCACCGGCATCGCCTACAACACCACCGTGATCTCGCCGGAAGAGGCAAAGGAAAAGGGCGTCGGCCTGCTGTTCGACAAGAAGTACGCAGGCAAGGTGGGCGGCTACGCCGACATGACCACGCGCGTCTGGTATGCCGCCCTCCAGACCGGCCAGGACCCGAACAACATCCAGGACATGGATGCCGTCTGGGCGAAGGTGCGCGAGAACCGGGACCTCGCCAAGAAGTTCTGGAGTTCCGGCTCTGAGCTGATGGACCTTCTTTCCAAGGGCGAGATCGTGGTGACGGACGCCTGGTCCGGCCGCGTCGCCGCTTTGCAGCAGCAGGGTCACCCGATCGGCTATCTCGACCCCGCCGGCTCCTATGCCTGGATGGAGGACATGCTGGTCCTGAAGGGCTCGCCGATGGCCGAATGCGAGGAGCTGATCAACTTCATGCTCGATCCCGCCACCTCTATCGCCGTCGCCGAGGGCCAGAACTATCCGCCGTCGCTCGACCCGACCAAGGTCAAGCTCACCGAAAAGATCGAGAAGCTTCCGGCCTTCGACCCGACCGGCTCGATGAAGGCGCTGACCTTCGCCGATCCGGTTTACTGGGCGAACAACGAAGACGCCTGGAACAAGCAGTGGGACAGGATTTCGAAAGGTGCATGACAGCCTCGAAACCCAGACACCCCGGCCAGATTCGGCCGGGGTACTGCCGGCCGGAGCCGCTCGTGACGGTGGGCAGCCGGCGGTCGAATTCCGCAATATCGACATCGCCTATGGCAAGTTCGTCGCGGTGCGCGATTTCTCGCTTACCATCCGCAAGGGTAGTTTTGTCACTCTGCTCGGCCCCTCCGGCTGCGGCAAGACCACGATCCTGCGCTCGATTGCGGGGTTGGTCGATATTTCTGCCGGCCAGATTTCGATCGGCGGACGGCGGGTCGACGACGTGCCGATCTACAAGCGCAACATCGGGCTGGTCTTCCAGAGCTATGCGCTGTTCCCGCACAAGAGCGTTTTCGACAATGTCGCCTTCGGGTTGAAGTATCGAAACGTGCCCAAAGCTGAGATCGCGCGCAGGGTCGGCAAAGCGCTGGAAATGGTGCGGCTTCCGGGCAGCGAGAAGAAGCTGCCGTCCCAATTGTCCGGTGGGCAGCAGCAGCGCATCGCGCTGGCGCGCGCCATCGTGTTCGAGCCGGAGGTTCTGCTTCTCGACGAGCCGCTTTCGGCGCTGGACGCCAATATGCGCGAGGAGATGCGCGTCGAGATCAAGAAGATCCAGAAAGAGACGGGCATCACCGCCATCTTCGTGACCCACGACCAGGAAGAGGCTCTCTCCATGTCCGACCAGATCGTCGTCATGAATGCGGGCACGATGGAGCAGATCGGCACGCCGGAAGAAGTATATGAGACGCCAGCGACCGCCTTCGTGGCCGATTTCCTCGGCAAGGCGAACATGTTGCCGGGTGTCGTCACCGCCGTTGATGGACACGGGACGACGATCACGCTATCCGCCGGACAGGCCATGACGGCTGTCTCTCCAAAAGTTCTCCCACTCGGTTCCCGCGTCACGGTCGTGGTTCGCCCCCAAAAACTGTCGGTGGGGTCCTCTGCCGCCGGGGCCAATAGATTGGCCGGCCGGGTCGTCTCGACCTCCTATCTCGGCGGCAGTGCCATCTACGAAATCGATATTGGAGAGCGAACGACAGTTCGTGCCAACACTCAGATAATTGGCAAGCTGGCGCGCGAAGGTGAGGCAATCCGTCTCTGCTTCGACCCCGCCGACTGTATCCTGCTGGACGAAGAGGGGCTGCGCATCGCCTGGAAGCAATCGCCAACGGCGAACTCTTCCGGGCTCATGCCTTCGAATATATCTGCGCCAGAAACGACATCGACCACCGAACCACCATGACCTGCCACTGAGAATTTCCTCCAGAATGGATTAGGGTCCGGCCCATATGGGACGGACGAATGAAGAAGCAAAGATTTACGGAAGAGCAGATAATTGCGGTTCTGAAGGAGCAGGAGGCCGGTGCGAAGGCGGCGGACCTGTGCCGCAAGCACGGAATTTCAGAGGCGACTTTTTACAACTGGAAAGCCAAATATGGCGGCATGGAAGTCTCTGAGGCGAAGCGACTGAAGGCGCTCGAGGAAGAGAATGCCAAACTGAAGAAACCGCTCGCCGAACAGATGCTGGACGCAGCCGCACTTCGCACGCTTCTCGCAAAAAATGGCAGGGCCAGCCGCCAAGCGTGACGCGGTCGCGCATCTGAAGGCCGTCATGGGTCTTTCGGAACGGCGGGCCTGCCAGATCACATCCGCCGACCGCAAGATGATCCGCTATCGGTCGTGCCGACCGCCGGAGGTGACGCTGCGAGCAAAGCTGCGCGACCTAGCCAATGAGCGACGGCGTTTCGGCTATCGACGGCTGTTCATTCTGCTGCGGCGGGAGGGAGAGCCGTCCGGGGTCAACCGCATCTACCGTCTCTATCGCGAGGAAGGGCTCTCGCGCGTGCAGTCGTCGACCACGGCCAGGATGCGGAAGCGCCGGCCGTCGGTGAGCTGATCGGACACGAAGTCCAGCGACCAGCGTTCGGTCGGCTGCAAGGGCACCAGCATGGGGGCCCTGGTCCCGATCGCCCGCTTGCGCCCGCCACGACGACGCACCGCCAGCTTCTCTTCGCGGTAAAGCCGGAACAGCTTCTTGTGGTTCACAACATGGCCCTCGCGCTTGCGCAGGACGTGCAGACGTCGATAGCCGAAGCGCCGGCGCTCGCCCGCGATCTCCCGCATCCGCTCCCGAAGCGCGCGATCATCGGGCCGCGTGGTCTCGTAGCGCACCGTCATGCGGCAACAGCCGATGGCTTTACACGCCCGCCGTTCGCTCATCCCGAAGGCAGCCTTCAGATGCGCGACAGCGTTCCGCCTGGCTGCGGGCGTCACCACTTCTTTCCCAACAGATCTTTCAGGGCCGCAGTGTCGAGCATGGCATCGGCCAGAAGCCGCTTCAGGCGTGTGTTCTCATCCGCCAGGCGCTTCAGACGCTTCGCCTCGGACACGTCCATGCCACCGAATCTGGCCTTCCATTTGTAGATCGAGGCATCGCTCACGCCATGCTTGCGGCACAAATCCGCGACCGAGACCCCGGCCTCGTGCTCCTTCAAAATCCCGATGATCTGCTCATCCGAGAAGCGGCTGCGTTTCATGTTCTGGTCCTTTCTTTGGGCCCGAACGAACTTCAATCCGGATCAAGTCAAAGGGGCAACGTCAGGATGAAAGCTCAGTGGCAGGTCAGCAGGTCAGTGCGCAAACGCGAACGCCCCGGCTTTTGGCCGGGGCGTTTGGTCTGGTTGCGGGGGCACGCAACCGCCGATACCGACATGAGATCAGAGTAAGGATCTAAATCGACAGAAGGGCGGAGACTCGGGCTGACTTCTCGGCTCTTTGGCCGCTGCGCGATGTGTATCTCGGGCACAGCCACGATGTGCGATGCTAACCTATGCGACTAGCCGTGACACGCTCTTCGCGGCTGATCGATCATCCTTCAGAGATATTCCCGTTCAGCCAGGAGACATACGATCATTGTGACGGAAGAGTTTGAGGGGATCGAACGGCGGTTTCAGCGTCTTCAACATGAGGGCAAAGAGCCCCTTCTGTTGGGGGACATGGCTGCGAAGATTAACGGTTCAATCTTGGCCGGCGCCTGTGGTCGGCGGTGTTGCAGACGAACATCGTGAACGACGAACCGCGCTGGCGGCGAGCGATCACTCGTCCTGAGGTCTCGGTTTTCCGATCTTCCCTTTCTGGATCCTAATGCCGGGGCCTTGTTCCCCGGTCTCTGGAAGAAACTCAATCCCCGCCTGCTCCAACGCCCGCTGGACGCGCAGCATGGTTTCCAGTTTCACTGTTTCGCGAGCCTCGATCCGGACAAGCGAGCGCTTGCTCACTCCTGCCATCTTGGCGAGGTCGCGTGCCTCGATGTCGAGAAGGACTCGCGCAGCGCGCAGTAGGTCGTAGGGGACATCCATGCACCTGTTTCTAATGGCCCATACTTCGGAGCGCTAGACCCCATGCTGGCCTCCGGAGGCCAAAATAGGCGTCTGGACGCCATATCGAAGACGCCGTAAGCATTGCACCGGATCTGGCCGAATCAAGGATTCGCGGCAGGCCTGGCCGGGTAAAAAGGGGAAGGCGATGCCGTGGCGACATCCAAACTGCGCAAGCAAAAACAGGATGTGCTCTTCGAGCGCCGAGCTGAGGCGATCCCCTGGGCCCCGCGCTCCCGGTTCTAGAATGACTGAACCCATGGCAACTTCGATGGAGGCATATCAATGATATTTTTCGGACGGCGCGACGGCGAACGAGATCCGGCATTCGACTTTCAGCTGCAGCGTCTCTCCGCCCTTGTTGTAGACTTCGAGCGAGTACGTCACGGCGTATCTCCGGAGATGCTGGTGAACGGCGAGGCGCCGATCCTTGATCGGTGGGCACTTGCGCTGAGGCCGACGCCATGCCTCGCAGGACTGTCGACCGGACATCCGACTCTCCCCGGGCAAAACAGGGAGATCGGGACTTCCGCGATCTGGCTCATGTCTCAGGATCGAACTTGGGCCCGCACGCTGTCGCGATGGTACCAGTTGGGCCGCCCAGCCGAACATCCTGACGATCACGCGTGAGTTTCTCATGACGGACGAGACCTCGCGCGATTACCGCCTGTTCAAGCGGCGGGAGAAAGCGGTCGCGGCAGGATTGCGGCTGCCGACGGAGGAAGAGCTGCTGCCGGGAATGCCGTTCTTCCGCAATGATCTCACCCAGGACTTGCGCGAATACGGCGATCGGCTGGCGCGAAGGCTGCGGCGGCGACAGCGTCCGGATCTGGCATCGGTCGTCGCCTGTCTTGAGGAAGTGGCTGTCGAGCAAAGCCGGGACAGCCTGCTGGTCTTGGAGGCGGCAATGGACGGCCTCGGGGACGCGGTCGGCGTTCCCCTCGACGCCGCGCGTCTCCGCTGCTTGCTGTATCGGGCGGGTTTCGGCGATCCGGATGCGGCAGCAGGCATCGCGGGCGAGATGGCGCTGCTGGCCCTGCGGGATCTGCAAAGCTCCGACAATTTGAGGATGCTGTGGTGCGCGCTCGGCTGGGCCGCATTCTCACGCGATCTCGCCGCCTGGCGCAGAGCGGGGGTGTTTGGCAGCCCGGCCAAGGGGCTGGGGGTCGGACTCGAACTCCGCAGCTATGCAGATCGGTTCAAGACCGCCATGCAGCGGCAGAGGCCGGCCGGGACAGAGGCGAAAGCGGCTCCGTCGGAAAATTCTCCTGGGCTCGAGACGGCGGTGCAGCCGGCGTCCGGCGACCGGCAGCGCGACGGCCACGTCATCGTGCTGCGGGAGGTGGGCAATCCCGCGGTCTCCCAGGGCAAGGACGTTTCCCAGGAATTCCAGAAGATCACCGGGCGCCCGCTGCCGGTGCCAGCCACGCCTGACCTCGCCGCTGTCCGGGCCAACCTGGTTGCGGAGTTCCCCTATGCCATCGCGGTCATCGACCAGGTCCTGAAAGGACTCATGGGCCGGCGGCACGTGCGCATGCGGCCAACCATCCTCCTGGGCTCGCCCGGCTGCGGGAAGTCGCGCTTCGCCAGGCGGCTCGCCGAAGAACTCGGCGCGCCCCACGAGCTCATCCCCTGCGGGGGCATGAGCGACGGCGCTTTGGGCGGTACCCCGCGGCGATGGTCATCCGGGGAGCCGAGCCTGCCCATCCTGATCGTGCGCCGGCATGAATGTGCTGGGCCCGTCATCATCCTCGACGAGATCGAGAAGGTCGGGACGAGCAGGCACAACGGCAATGTGCATGACGTGCTGGTCGGCCTGTTCGAGCAGGAGACGTCGAGCCGGTGGCATGATCCCTATGTCCAGGCAAGCTGCGACCTGTCTCACCTGACCTGGCTGATGACGGCCAACGCGATCGAGCCGATCCCAGCGGTGCTGCGGGACCGCTGCCGGCTCCTGCGTTTTCCCGAACCCGGCCCGGAACATCTGCCGATGCTCGCCCTCCGGATCATGGCGCGGCTCTACGCGGAACTCGGGCATGATCCGCGCTGGGCGACCCCTCTTGAAGGATTCGAGCTCGCCGCGATCGCCGCTGCCTGGCGCGGCGGTTCCATCCGGCGGCTGGAGCGCATGCTCGAGCAACTGGTCGCGGTCCGGGAGCGGGAGCGGTCGCTGCAATGATCGCCAGTCGCACGCAACGAGCTGCAAGCCGAGCCCGCGAATCCTTCCCGGCACGCCGCCGGATCAAATCACCTTCAACCCGCCAATTCGAAAAAGACAGCCTCATGACCACTTACTCATCACACGCGCCATCCTGTCCGGCTCGACAAGCCCTGTACGGCTATCTCTACAGCAAGCTCGCTTCGCTCCCCTCTGCGGCATCGGCCGACACCGATCCTGGTGAAGGCGGCACGCCCGCTTCTGCTGACCGGGATCACCGGCCGAAGCGCACCAGCCACCTCATTCACCGGATTGCCGTCCATGAGGCCAGCCACGCGGTGATCCGCCTCCACCTTGAGCTCGGAACCATCACCGAGATCACCATCGACGCCCCGCATGGCGGATACGTCGCGTCCCGGACGGACGAATTCCATGAGCAGACCGAGAACCTGCTCACGGCCCACCTTGCCGTCATGCTGGCGGGTCGCGCCGGAGAGGAGGTGATCACCGAGACGGTCGGCGCGAACGGCGATGGCGAGACGCGGGGCAGCGACCATGAACTCGCGACGAAGCTCGCCTACAAGATGGAAACGGCAATGGGGTTCGGGCAGAGGCGACCGCTGCTCTATCGGTGCTGCACGGATTGGCCACTTCACCTCGCCATCGATCCGGAACTCGCGGAGGACGTGAACCGGCGTTTGGAGGCTGCCTACGAAGCGGCCCTGAAGATGGTCAGAAAACAGGTTGCCGCCATCGATTATCTCTACCTCCAGCTGCTGCATCACGGCACCTTGGAAGGAACCGAGTTGGAGACGGTGCTGGCCGAAACCAGGAAATTGATCCGCAAATGAGAATCTGGATCCTTTCCGACCTCCACCTCGAACACGCCGACCTGACGGAGCCGCTCGAGCCGCCGCAGGCGGATGTCTGCGTCATCTCCGGGGACCTCTGCCGTGGCATCGACAACGGCATTCGCTGGCTTACCCGGCACATCGCCCCGGCGATGCCCTGCATCTACGTCGCCGGCAATCACGAGTTCTACAAGGGATCCATCCAAGAGGGCATCGCGGCCGGCCGTGCCGCAGCGCAGGCAGCACCGGGCGTACACTTCCTCGAGAATGAGGCCGTCATCATCAACGGCGTGCGATTCCTTGGCGCCACCCTCTGGACCGACTTCCGGATACAGGGCGCTCCGGAAGCCGCCATGGATCATGCCCGCCGGCGGATGAACGACTACCGGCAGATCTCATGGCAGAGGAATCCATGGAAGCGGTTCCTGCCGCTCCATGCCTACAGGATTCACCAGGAATCGAGGGCATTCCTGGATGCGGAACTGAGCTCGAGTCCTTCACCCACTGTCGTGGTCACCCACCATCTGCCGCATCCCCGGTCGCTTCCGGGACTATTCAAAGGCGACCTGACGAATGCCGCCTTTGCCTCGGACCTATCCAGCATCCTAAAAACGGGAACGCCGGCGCTCTGGGTGCACGGCCACGTGCATGACAGCTGCGATTATGTCGTTCACAACACCCCATCGTCGCCAACCCGAGAGGATACGGCGACGAGAACAGGGCGTTTGACAGAAAGCTGATCGTCCAGGTCGAGGATTGATAGACAGAAGGAGCTGCCCCGGCGGCCCATGTTGGGCTGCGGTGTAAACGGCAGCTTTGCGCCCCATGTCGGACGTAACGATCAGCTTTGCCTTCGCCTGGAAGCGGACATTGCCGGCGCGAAGCTGGAGGTCGGGGGGCGCCATTTTCGGGCCGAGGCCGCGACTCCGGCGTAAACGGGGGCTGATCGGTAGTGCCGCGGATCCGCCAGGCAGGTTCAGAAGTGCCGGATCCCATGGTCGGGTGATTTCGACTACCGAGGAACATACCGGATCGCGCTTGCCCCAGTTCCAGCAATACTTACAGCCGCTGCGACAGGACAGACGGAAATGTGGTAGACGGCAGATTCGCTCTGCATGCTTCAGAAGTTGGTCGGACGGATCAGGTCCGACCGGAGGCTGTCAGAAGCAGCGCATAGGCCAGCACCATCGCGATCAACCCACGAAACGCGAGGCTCACGAAGCGATACTTGGCTTTGGCAATTAGCGACAGGTTGTCGACGTTGCCGAGGTATTCGTTGAACAGGAACTCCATGTCGTTTCGCTCGCTGGCAGCCAGCAGCGCGGTACGGTTCGCATCCCAGCCGCCCCAGAATAGCGACGTCGAGCGGCCGACGCGGCGAGGCAGAACGACGATGATGGCGGCGATCAGCGAGAAGATGGCCGCCAACGCCATGCAGGCGGAAAAGATCGCAATTGGAAAATCGGCATCAATATAACGCTGCCATTGAAAGGCGGCGCGCCCTTCTGTTGAAGTTATGATAAATGCGATCATGAATGTAAATATGTAAGCCGCCTTTTGATCTGCGATCTTTATTTGATCGTAGAAAACGTCGTTTATCTTCTTCAAGTGATCAAAATAGTCGTTTCCGTGAGTCAATTCATTCGCGTTGCTGCCTACTACAGCAGTATCAAAATTTACAATGTCGTCCATATATCCTCGCGATCTCAGAACGTATTTGTAAGTGCAAGCAGTGTTGCGACATTACACAATAACGTTCAGCATGTATATTGACAGGTTTGTAAAGTTCCGGACATAACGCCCTCTCAAAAATCGAGGGGAAATTACCATCACTTCTGTGCGCGGCTATTTCACGGTCTCGCTGATGATGTCAGCGGCGCTTGGCGGGCAGATTGCTGCCGCCGATCCGATCGCGCGCGCCCGGCCGGCAGCGGGTTCCGTCATTGCGCACAAAGTCGGCGAAGAAGTCCGCTTCGTGGAGGTGTCCGACTGGCGTTACGTCGACCTGCATCAGGATGTGGTGGCAGGCGACTATTTGCGCACCAACGCCAACGGCAATCTTGCCGTCCTGTTTGCCGACCGCACACAGATGCGCCTTGGCCGTAATACGACGCTACTGGTGAAGAATGCCACAGCGGGTCAGGATGCCGAGTTTGCGCTGGAAGGCGGAACCATCTGGGCGCGCGCCGAGCGTGGCGGAACGGGGCTGACTGTCGATACACCGGCCGCCGCCGCCGCAATTCGCGGCACCGACTGGACGCTCACTGTCGATGGCAACGGCCGCACTTCTCTGATCGTTCTCGAAGGCAAGGTCGAGCTTGCCAACGAGTTCGGCACCGTCACGGCGGTCCAGGGCGAGGCGGCGGTCGCCAATATCGGCTCGGCGCCGACAAAGGTCATCATCGTCAATCCGTCCGACCGCGAGCAGATGCAGTTCTTCTTGTCGCTGCGCGGCTCGTTCAACACGCTGCCGGCCTCGCCGCTGTCGAGCCCCGACATGCGCAAGGCGCGCAGCCAGATCAATGCCAAGGCACCTGGGGAACGGTCCACCGAGGATTGGGTGACGCTCGCCGAGGTCAACCTCTCCTATGACGGCAGGCATGCCGCGCAGGAGGCCGTGCGGCAGGCACGCGGCTTCCGACTCTCGCCCGCCCAGGCCGCACGTCTCGCCCTGATCGAAGCGCTGATTGCTGGCGCCGAGAAACGCTATGAAGAAGCGGCCAGGCTGTTCAAGCGGTCGGCTCCTGCGCTCGACAGGCGCCGCCGCGCCATGGCTGTGTATGGCGGATACTACGCGCGTGCGCTCGCCGATCCAGCGCGAACGGAAGAGCCGCCCCAGATCAGCGACGGCCCCTATGCAGCCATCGCGGAAGCGCTGACTATGGGTTTCCTAGTCGACATCAAGTCGGCCATTGCAGTTCTCGAAAAGGCCGAACGGCGCTATCCAGACAATCCGACGCTTCCGGCGGCGCGGGCTCAGTTCGCCATGCTGCTGGACGATCGGCGGAAGGTGGAGGAGGGCGTGGAGCGGGCGCTTACGCTCGACCCCGATGATCCGATGGCGCTTGAAGCGCGCGCAAACTATCGCGCCGGCATCAAGGGCGACGTGGAGGGTGCCTATGCTGACCTGACGCGCGCCTCCGAGCTTGCGCCCGGGAGCACAACGATCTGGAATGCGCTCGGATTGGTGCAGAACGCTCGTGGCGCCTCGCGCGAGGCGGAAGCCGCTCTGAAGCGCGCCATCGAGCTCGATCCGCAGGACCCGGTTTCGCACATCAACCTGGCCTATCTCTATCTCGACCAAGACCGCATCGCGGAAGCGCGCAAAGAGATCGACACGGCGTTTGAGGTCGATCCGACCTTCGACATCGCGCTTCTAGCGCGCGGCCGCTACCACATGCAGACCGGTGAACTGGAAAAGGCGCGCGAGGATCTTCTGGCCGGCACGACCGCCAGCCCCGCCGACTCTCAAGGCTTGTTGCTGCTCAGCGCCGCGCATTACGAAAGCGGCGATCTGGAGCCGGGCCGCCAGGCGCTGGACAATGCCGAAAGGATGGATGCCAACGACCCGGTGTCCGCCTCCTTCAGGACTGCCGTGGCCATCGACGGCTATGATTCCGACACCGCGATCCGCAGTGCGCAGGAAATGCTCAAGCGAACGCGCGCGCGGGGCGGCGACTTCGCGGCGCTGAGCGCCAATCACGACGAGGGCTCGACCCTCAACGACGCCTATCGGCTGCAGGGCATGGATGCTCGCGGCCGTTATTATGGCGAGGCGGTGTTCGACCCGTTCTCGGCCGCCGGCTATATCGACCAGACGGTCTCCGGCGCGCCCAACCCCTTCGTCAACCAGCTCGACTTCGGCAGCACGACGCCCGAGCCGAGCATCGACGATTCCGCCTTCTCGACCTTCTTCCAGGGGTTGATGCTCAATCCAGCGATGATTTCCGGGCGCTCGCGCAGCGCCAATCTGGTGCGCCGTCCATTCATCGAGGGTGCGCTCGGCGGCGGGTTCATCAGCACCGGCAGGCACAGTGGCTGGACAACGGAAGCGGAAGTGCAGGGCTACACCGCAACCCCGGTTCCGTGGAGCATCTACGGTAGGTTTAGTGCAGCCCGCTCTGACCAGTTCAGGGAAGACAACTCCAACGGCAATGTCCAGTTCGATCTGAAAGATCAGGAATTCAGCGGAACGGGCTATATTACCGCGCGGCCGACGCCGAATGATCGCGTCGTTGCCTATGCCAACGTCGCAAAGGAAAAGCCTGACTTCCACAACGCGCTTCTCAACGTGCCGCCGTTCGGAGTTCTCTACGACAGGACGGTCGAGAACGAGGTTGGGAATTTCGGTTTCGGTTGGAGCCACACTCTCGGCTATCGAAATGTCATCAATGCCGCCGTCTTTGCTTCCGGGTATACCGGCAAGAGCAACGAAGACGGAATTGTTGTCATCAGCACGATCGGTGGTCCGCTGGTGGGCCTGCGCAGCATCGAAGCCTCGACGAAACAGCAATCCTATATCGGCGCGGTTAACCACATTTATGGCACCGACGATGTCACCTGGCGCTATGGCGTGGAAGGCGGTGTCGTTGACCAGACTCAGTCCGAATACTCGATCATGAACTATATTTCGCCGCCGCTTCCGCCGGACATCTCCGACGCGCGGGCGGAGCTCAACATGAATGTCGGCAAGGCTTACATCGACGCCATCTACGACATAACGCCAGCGCTGAAGGCCGAGGCGGGTCTGTTCGGAACAATTCTGCAGGGCGATTCCAGCGGCACGTCATTCTCACGGGGACGCCTTGCGCCACGCATCGGCGGCGCTTGGGCGCCCGCCGAGGGGCACTGGCTGCGTGTCGCCTACATCCAGGAAACGTCGGCGGTGGATGCCGCCACGCTCGCGCCTGTCGGCGTGGTCGGCATTCAGTCAAACCAGATTCCGCTGGCGCTCGGCGGCTATACCGACACATTCGCCGCCCGGTGGGATGCGGAGTGGAGCGAGCGCTTGTTCACCAGTCTCGACTACCAACACCAGTCCCTGCACAGCCTGGCCATTCCAATCCCCGGCGGCATCGACACTATCGACCTCACAGAGGGCCGCATCAACCGGTTTGCAGCAACCGCAAACTACTGGATCGGCGGCGGGTTCGGTGCATTCGCCACCTTCGCCTATGCGGATTCTAAGAACGAGGACGGGAGCAGCGCCTATTATGGCGAGCCCTTGCCCTATGTGCCGGAAACCGCGGCGCGCATCGGCGTGACCTGGGTCAACCCGGCGAACTTCAAGATGACGCTGGCCGGCACCTATGTCGGAACGCGTGCCGGCGATGTCACCGGCACGCGGCTATCGCCCTACTGGACGGCGGATGCCTTTGCCACCTGGGAACCGCTCGACAAGCGCTTCGAGCTTCAACTGGCAGCCTACAATCTATTCAATGAGCAGTTCGAGGTCGGTTCCTATACGCCTGGCTGGGGCCGCAGCTTCGTCGGCTCGCTCAAGGTTCGCTTCTGATGTTTCAGATCGGGCCGTGGTGGAGAGGCTTCGGCGTTTCCGCCGCAGCCAAGCGACGAAACAGCGTGCTAACCGTCGTGCTGATCTCAGGTCTTTTCGTTGCCGTCCTGTCGTTGCTGACGCCGTGGAAGTTGCTTGAGGCCCGGGCCTTCGACTATTTCTCCACTGTGAGCGTTCCACAGCGCCCGGCCGACGGGCCCGTGGTGGTGGCGATCGATGAGCCATCGATGGCCGAGATCGGCCGGCAATGGCCGTGGCCGCGAAGCTTCCATGCGCAGCTCATTGAGGCGTTGCGCAAGGCGGGGGCCAAAGCGATTGCGCTCGACATCATCTTCGCCGAGCCTGCCGCCACCCCCGAAGCGGACGAGGCATTGATGCGCAGTCTCGGCCCCGATGTGATCTTGGCCGGTGACGAGACCCTCATCGACACGCCGCAGGCGTTGCAGCATATCCGGGTTGAGCCTCTGGCATTCTTCACTGACGCCGGCGCCAAAACCGGTATCGCTTCGATTGTCTTCGACGGCGATGGAATTCTTCGCCGGCTACCTGGCTATGAAGATGGCTTTGCCGCCCAACTGTTGCGTGCTGCCGGGCGACCGGCGGATGTGCCGGACGATGCCCTTTTACAGAGTTTCGGACCCTCGCGCACTTATCAGACGGTCTCCTACTATCAGGCGCTGGACCCGGAAGCGTTTCTACCCCCGGACTTCTTCCGCGATCGGGTGGTGATGGTGGGCCTCAGTCTCCAGAACGCGCCGACAATCGCTGAAGGCGGCGCAGATGTGCACGCCACGCCCTTCACCATCCGCACCGGCCGGCTGGTTGCGGGCGTCGAGATTCAGGCGGCTGTCTTCGACAATCTGGCCGCCGGGCTTTACATCGAGCGAGCTTCGCTTGCCGTGGCGCTGCTCTCGATCGCCGTGGGTGCAGGTTTGGCCGGGATTGCCGTGCGCCGCCGCACCGGCTGGCGCACCGTGGCCGGCGGGGTCCTGGCACTGGCGGCGATCGCGGCAGGCAGTTTTGTAACCCTCCGTTATGGTCGCGTCTTCGTGCCGCCATTCGCGCCGTCGCTGGCGTTCCTGCTCGTCACCGGTTCGCAGGGCGCACTGGATTTCGCGTCGGAGCGGCGGCAGCGGCGCGGCATCACGCGCGCCTTCTCGCAATATCTCTCCCCGGCACTGGTGCAGCGGTTGGCGAGTGATCCCTCTTTGTTAAGGCTGGGTGGGGAGGTACGGACGCTCACCATTCTGTTTTGCGACATACGTGGCTTCACCACCATTGCCGAGGGGATGAAGGATAACCCGCAAGAGCTGACGGTCCTCATCAATCGGTTACTGACGCCCCTTTCCGACATCGTGCTGGCGAACGGCGGCACCATCGACAAATATATCGGCGACTGCATCATGGCGTTCTGGAACGCGCCGCTCGATGATCCCGACCACGCTGTTCACGCCGTGCGCGCTGGGCTCGACATGCTTACCGCACTAGACAGGCTGAACGCCGAATTCGTCGAGGAAGGCAAACAGGCCGGAATACTGCCACTGAGGCTCGGCATCGGCATCGGCATCAACACCGGCGACTGCGTCGTCGGCAACATGGGCTCAACGCAACGTTTCGACTATTCGGCACTCGGCGATTCCGTCAATCTGGCGTCGCGCTTGGAAAGCGCCTCGAAGGAGGTCGGCGTGCCGCTGGTGATCGGCGAGGCGACGGCAAAGCTGGTGGCACCACACTTCCCCGTCTTTGAGCTCGACCGATTGACGGTCAAGGGTAAGACGGTGGCGACGTCGGTGTTCACCGTCGTGCCGGACGCAAAGGCCGACCATCTGACGCTGCATACGAGCGTGCTTGCCGCACGCGACGCTGGCGACCCGTGCCCGAGTGAAGCGATCACCAAGCTTGTAGAGCTGGTCCCGAGCCTTGCTGCCTTCTACCAGCGTGTGGTGGCTCACGCGGGCGCGGACCTCTAACGTCCTGTTGTCATTCAGGGTAAGGGAGCGGCGGCAGGAGTGGCATCCTTTGAGTGTAAGCGCGGTCGGGAAACGAGCTGCGGGCAGGCCCACTCAACAGAGCTTTCACGCTAAGCCGATGGATGATTCCGAAGCGGGGGCTGCGGATGTGGACTGAACCACACCTGCGGCGCGTTCGAGCTTCTCAAAAACAAGGTCGAGCTCGGTATCGGTGACCGTCATCGGAAGGGAAAAGCCCATGCTGGCTGGCCCCTTGGCGGTTGTCGACAGGCCCCCGGCCATGCAGGCGCTGACGAGGCGAGCCGTGAACTCCGGCCCAGCCGTCATGCCGCACGCGGCCGGATCGAACTCGACTGCAAGCAGCAGGCCACGCCCCCGCACGCCGATTATCGTCGGCGTTTGCCGGGCGAGCTCGGCGATACGCGCGATGATCCGCGTCTCAAGCTCGGCGGCGCGCTCCACAAGCCCATCGCGCTCGATGATTTCGATGGTGGTCAAGGCCGCCAGTGCGGTGAGCGAATTTTTCTCATGGGTGTAGTGGCCAAGGTCGAGTTCGGGCGCCACATTGAGGCGCGCATCAGCGATGACGGCCGCGATCGGCAGGATGCCGCCCCCCAGGCTCTTGCCCATGACCACGGCATCGGGCACCACGCCGACATGCTCGAAGGCGAAGAACCGCCCTGTCTTGCCGAGGCCCGACGGAATCTCGTCGAAGATCAGCAGCGCTCCATGTTCGTCGCACAGGCGGCGCACTTCCTGCCATAATCCCGCGGGCGGCACATGGCAGTTCGAGCGGATCGGCTCGGCGATAACCGCAGTGATGCCTCCGTCCGATTGCGCGAATGCATGGCGCATGTCCTCGAGCATGCGCTCCGGTCCACGTTCCGGCGCCCAATATGGCGTCGCGTGCCAGCGGCCCGGCAGCAGCGGCCCCAGGCGAGCGTCGGGCCGGGCCTCCGAAAGACCGAACGCGCCAAACCCGTGGCCGTGATAGCAGCCTTCCAGCGAGATCGTTTCATGGCGTCCGGTGGCCACACGCGCAAGCTTCAGGGCAATCTCGATCGCGTCGGATCCCCCGGTGGCGAAAAGCACCCTGGCCGGCGCCCCCGGCCAGCGCGCGAGCAGCTTTTCGGCAAGCGCGACGGCAGGCTCGTTGGTGAAGCGCCGCGGCGAGAAAGGCAGCGTTTCCAGTTGCCGTTTCAGGGCCGCCACCACCTCGGGGTGCCGGTGGCCTATGTGGTGGACGGTGTTGCCGTGCAGGTCGATGAAGCGCCGTCCATCGACGTCCTCGAGCCACATGCCTTCCGCCGCACGCAGCGCGGAGATGCATGGGCTCGACCCTTCCTGATGAAAGAAAGCTGCGGCATCGCGGTCGACGAGGTTGTTTGGCATTGTCTTGCTCAGCGATTGTTCGTGGAGAAGCGAGGAAGCGGCGACCAGCGCCGCAGGGAAAGGCGACGGCTGACGAGGCTTTTGCGTTTCTCGATCAGCCAGGCGAGGCCCATGGCCGCGATCGCGAAAGCCAGCAGCACGAGGCTCTTGGCGGCGGCGTAGCCATATTCGCCCGAGTTGGCGTGGTTGAAGATCGCGACCGACGCCAGCTTGTGATTGCCCGAGACTAGGAAGATCACCGAAGACAAGGTCGTCAGCGCATCGATGAAGACGTAGAGCATGCCGAGCAGGAGAGCCGGAAGCAGCATCGGCAGCGTGACCCGGACAAAGCGCGACACCAGGCCTGCGCCCAGGCTTTCGGCCGCTTCGTCGACGGACCTGTCCATGCGCTGCAGAGCCGCCCGTGCGGCGAGCACGCCGACGAACACATTCGCGAACAGGATGTTGAGCACGAGAATGGCCGACGTGCCGGTAAGCGACAGGCTGTCGATGCCAAATGGAAGGTTGAAGGCGACGATGTAGCCGATGCCGAAGATGATGCCGGGCAGGATCGCGGGCACCAGCGCCAGAAAGACGATGAGATTGGCGCCCGGCGGCCGCAGGCGCTCCACGACATAGGCGATCACGATGGCGAACAGCCCGCCAAGCGGCCCGGCGATCGCCGCGAGGCGAAGGCTGTCCCAGACGACGTCCAGGCCACGTTCCGAACTGCCATAGCCGGTGCCGGCAAGCCCGACATCCACGCCGCTGGCCGAGAAGTAGCCGAGCGTCAGGCTCCAGTCGACGCCCCACACGCGGGTTACCGCTCCAAGTCCCATGATGCCGTAGATCGCCAATATCAGGGCAACTACCGTCCCGGCGATCGACGTCAGCGTGATGCGCCAGGACCGCGGCATGGAAAGTTCCGAGCGGCTGCTGGCGCTGGTGCTGGAATAGCCCTTGCGGCGGCCAAACGTTTCAAGCCCTAGATAGAGCAGGAAAGAGGGAATGATGAGCCAGACGCACAAGGCGGCCGCGAGCGGCGTGTTCCGGTAGGCGGTGATCTCGTCGTAAACAACGCCGGCGAGTACCGGCGTATCGCGGCCGAGGATCATCGGATTGCCGAAATCCGTCAGGCTCATGATGAAGACGAGCACGACGGCGCGCTTGAAGGCCGGCAGCGCCATCGGCAGCGTGACATGGCGAAAGGTCGTGAAATGGTCGGCACCGAGGCCGGCGGCGGCTTCGTCGATCCGGCCATCCTGCCTGCGCATGACATTGTCGAAAATGATCAGCGTGGCGGGGACGAAGGACAGCACCTGCGCGAGAACGACGCCGAAGAAGCCATAGAGGTTGGTCTCGTCAGCGTCGATCAGCCCGAGCCCCTGGTCGAGGAAAGTGTGCGTCACCAGCCCGCGCCGGCCGAAGAGCATGACGGTCGCCGTGGCGATCAGCACCGGCGGTGCGACCAGCGGCATCAGGAAAGCCACCCGCATTGCGGACGGCCACGGCACGCCGCCGCAGTTGATGCCGTAGGCGAGCGCGAAGGCCAGCGCCACCGTAAAAGCGACCGAAAAACCGGCGAGCGTAAGGCTGTTGATGGCTGCGCTCCGCAGGTACGAATCCTGGAACGGCTTGAGATAATGGTCGAGGCCCCAACGGTCGTCTGTGCCGTTGCGCAAGGTATCGAAGGCCTGCTGGCCAAGCTGATCCTTGACCTTGAACGCCAGCGCGGTACGCTTGTGAAGCATCACGTGGGCGATCGCGTAATTGTCTTCGATGGTTGCCCGCGCCTCAGCCGGAAGGCCCGCTACAGCGGCCTCCATCGCCTTAGCCTGCTCTGAATAGGCGGCGCTGCGATCCCATTCGATCGGGACCCCGGCGAGATTGAACGCGGCGGCCGTCGCCTCGACGCGTTCAGCCTCGGTCGCAGTATCGACCCATCGTTGAACCGTGCCGTCCCTCTCGCTCGAAGACAACTCGGCAATTGCTTCCATCGTCACCGTCTTCAGGTGAGCCGGCGGCATCGGCCCGGAGATGACGCAGCTTTCCAGGAGGACCATGCCGATCGGAACGGCGATGAAGACCGCCAGGAGAAACGCCACGATCCCGGTAACGGCCGCGCGCGGCAACTGGCGCATCAACCGCATCATGGCCGGTTCTCGCCTGCGATGATCATCGCGCGCTGCCCGTCGGGCTTGAGCGAAACCATCATGCCCCGCGCCCAGAGATGGCTGGCCTCATGCGAGGGTCGATCCACGATCACGATGCGCCCGGACGCAAGCTTCACGCTGAGGCGAACGACAGGACCGAGGAAAGTAGTCGTCTCGATGCGGCCGGGAACGCCGCCGCCACCCTGCACGACCCCGATGTGCTCGGGCCGGTAGAGCACGGTGATGCTCTCACCTGGCGCCAAGTGAGGCCCCAGGACCAGCGGCCAGAAATCGCCGGACGAATCCAGCCCGCCTGCAACCACGCGCCCTTCGACGAGATTGGAGCTCCCGATGAACTGGGCCACAAACCTGGATTGCGGGCAGTGGTAGATTTCCGCCGGGGTTCCGATCTGTTCGATGCGCCCGTTGCGCATTACTGCCACCCGGTCCGACATCGCCAGGGCTTCCTCCTGGTCGTGCGTCACGTAGAGCGTGGTGATGCCGAGCCTGTCGACGATCGCGCGCAGCTCGTTGCGAAGCTTTACGCGGATGCGCGCATCCAGTGCCGACATCGGCTCATCGAGCAGGAGCACTTCCGGGTCGCAAGCCAATGCGCGCGCCAGCGCCACGCGCTGTTGCTGGCCGCCCGAGAGTTCATGTGGATATCGGTCGAGTAACCCGTCAATTTCGGCGAGTTGCGCAAGCTCGGCCACGCGCCGCTCGCGCTCCTTCCTGTCCCGCGAGCCTATTGCGAGCGCGAATCCGATGTTGTCGGCGACCGTTTTCGTCGGGAACAGTGCATAGGACTGGAACACGAAGCCCATGCGGCGGCGAGCGGGCGGCATGTCGGTGACATCCTGCTCCCCCCTCGTTACGCGCCCGCCTTCCGGCTGGGCGAAGCCGGCGATAATCCTAAGCAGCGTTGTCTTGCCACAACCGGAATCGCCGAGAAGGGTCACGAACTCGCCCTTGGCGAGCTCAAGAGTCACGTCGTCAACCGCACGGCCCTTGCCATAGGCCTTGACGACGTTGCGAGCCGCCAGATGCGGCCGGCTCTCGATAGGAGCCGGCTGCGACGGTGCAAGGCGAAGGGCCGCGTCCGCCATCACTGCTTCAGGATGCGGGTGGCGAACTCGCGCTTGAAGGCCGACATGTCGACCGGGCGGCGCATCTGCCAGAGAGTGATCTCCTTGAGGTCGACCAGGCCGTAGCCGGGGGCGGCGGTAGCGCCAACCACCTTGCCCAGAACCGCGGCCGCGTCATCGCTGGCCATGAAGTCGAGGAAAATCTTGGCCTCGGTCGGGTTGGGGCCGCCCGCGACCAGGCCGCCGCCTTCCGTCACGTTCGGCGTGATGCGGCCGTAGACGATCTCAACGGGCTTGCCGGAGGACTTGGTCTCGAAGCAGGTCGTGTCGAAGGTCAGGCCGATCGAGACTTCGCCTGCGCCCGCCATGGCCGCACCGCCCGAGCCGCCATCCGAATACTGATAGACATTCTCGTTGAGGTTCTCGACGAACGGCCAGCCGAACGCATCGACGAAGGTCGACAGGATCGCCCCGCCCGTTCCGGACTTGAGCGGCGACGGCAGGGCGATCTCTTTATTGTACACCGGCTTGATCAGGTCTTCCCACGTCGTGGGCATCGGCAGGCCCTTCTGCTCCAGCCGCTCCTTGTTGACGACCATGCACATAGTGGTGGCGAAATACTTGTTGTAGAAACCATCGGGATCGCGGAATTCGGGGGCGATCTTGGAGTCCTTCGGCTCATAGGGCTCAAACACACCAGCCTGCTTGAGCTGTTCGAGCGCGAAGTTGTTGACGAGATAGATCACGTCTGCCTGCGGCTTGGCCTTCTCGGCAATGGCGCGCTCGGCGATGGGGCCGGTGGAACCCGACACGAACTTCACTTCGATGTCCGGGTGCTTTTCCTTGAAGGCGCTAACCAGCGCGCTGTTTACGCTGTCGGAGGCGTTGTAGATAACGACCTCCGCCGCGAGTGACGTGCCGCTTGCCAATGTGACTGCCGTGGCAGCCAGAACGGCGATCCGGGCGATGTTGGAAATTGAACGGGTAGACATGAAAAACTCCGAGCCTGCGAGAACTTCTATGCTATAAGTTTCGCTAAATTGTGTGACACCCGTATGAACGTGAACTTATTTCGCAGCCGAAAACCGTCATGAACCTCGCCCAGCTCCGCGCCTTCCATGCTGTCGCCAGTCATCGCACCTTTTCTGCCGCCGCCCAGGCGCTGGGAGTGAGCCAGCCGGCCATCACCCAGCATGTGAAATCGCTGGAGGATGCAGTCGGGACCAGGCTCTTCATTCGCATGGCCGGAGGGGTGGAACTGACACCCGATGCCCTGGACCTGCTGCCAAGGGTCAGGCAGGTGATTCTCATGCTCGACGACATCGGGGCACGGGTGGATGGCGGGCGCAGCCTGGCCGTCGGGCACCTGGCAATCGGCCTATGTGCGCCCTATGTGGCGATGCCCATCCTGGAACGGTTTGCCGCCGCACATCCAGGTGTTCGGCTCGACGTGCGGTTGGAAAACTCCAGCAGCCTGCTGGATCTCGTCGCGCAGAATCGGGTCGACGTCGCCATCGTGACGATGCCCACGCCGCACCCGGATTTCGCCTGCGATCTACTGGTCTGCCAGCAGGTACAAATCCTTGTGCACGAGGGCCACCCCTGGTGGGACCGCAGTCACATCAAGGCTCACGAGCTTCTTGGTCAGCGCCTGGTGACACGCGAGGCCGGCTCGATGACACGTCAACTGTTCGAGACGGCCCTGGCGAGCCAATCCATTGAAATCCCACCGCATCTGGTTCTCGGCAGCCGGGAGGCCGTGAAGGAGGCCGTCGCGGCAGGGATCGGCATCGGTATCGTGCTCGACCAGGAATTGGGGCGCGATCCGCGGCTGCGTGCGGTCCCCATATCCGATATCGGGATTAAGGCAGGCGAATATCTGGTCGCACGCCGGGAAGCCCGCGGCTTGGGTGCTGTGGCCGCCTTTGCTGCAATGGCCCTCGATGTGTTCGAGGAGGCACGGCCTGTGCCAGGTTGATAAGCATAGCGGAAAGTCGAAACGACGGGCACCGTTCACCACCGCCGGCGGCAGGCGGGGCTTAGAAGCTTCTCTCTGCAGCTTCAGCCAGGATCATAGCTGCCATTTCAATGTCCTTCTTCGGCCCATGAGCCATACTCCAAGAAGGATCACTTTTCAGGAGGCAAACCAGTAAAAGCGGAATCGCCGCTTGTTGGTAATTCCGGCCCGATAGCAGATGAGGTGGATGGCTCCCGCTCCCGGCATCTGAGTGCCACAGTGGGTATGCTGTCAGGCAACCCGAGCAAAGGAGCCATCCGCCATGAATGTTACCACCGTGGGCCTTGATCTGGCCAAGCGCATTTTTCAGGTTCATGCCGTCGACGTGTCCGGTAGCGTTGTCGTGCGCAAGGCCCTACGCCGATCGCAAGTGCTGCCTTTCTTCACCGCGTTGCCGTCCTGCCTGATCGGCATGGAAGCCTGCGGAACGTCCCATCATTGGGCGCGCGAACTGACCAAGCTTGGGCACGAAGTTCGAATGATGCCGCCAGCCTACGTGAAACCCTATGTGAAGCGCGGCAAGAACGATGCGGTGGACGCGGAAGCGATCTGCGAAGCGGTGACGCGCCCGACCATGCGCTTCGTGGCCATGAAGTCGACCGAGCAGCAGGCGGCCCTGTCGCTTCACCGCACGCGCAATCTTCTGGTCAAGCAGCGCACGCAGCTCGTGAACATGATCCGTGGCCTGTTGGCCGAGTTCGGTATCGACATTCCGGAAGGTTTGGAGCGGGCGCTTGGCCTGGCACGCCGGATTGCCGCGCAGGAAGCGACGCCTGACGTCCCGGCGATGGCGATACAGATTCTCGATCTCCTGTGCGGGCAGGTGCTCGACACGCATGCCAGGCTCCAAGCGATCGACCGTTCGATCAGCGCGCTGCAACGAGCCGATGACGTCGCACGACGCTTGTCGACGATCCCCGGCATCGGCCCGGTAGGCGCCACGGCATTGGCCGCATCCGTTGCCGATCCGGGACAGTTCCGCTCGGGGCGAGAGTTTGCCGCCTGGCTCGGGCTGACACCGTCACAAAACTCAAGCGGAGGCAAGGACCGGCTTGGCCGCATCACCAAGATGGGCGACCGGTATCTGCGAAAGCTCCTGGTGGTCGGGGCGACATCGTTGATCCGCCGGGCGCGAGCCAAACCGGAGACCGCGGACCCTCGGCTTGTCGCGTTGCTCGACAGGAAACCCGTGCGCGTGGCCAGTGTGGCCATGGCGAACAAGATGGCCCGTGTCGTCTGGGCGATCATGGCTCGCGGGGAGACTTATCAATCCCGCCGTATCCCGACGCTAGCGGGGTAAGGTTAGGAAGAAGCCGAGACCTCGACCGCAGAAAACAGATCGAGCCGATCAATCGGCTCCATGAGGTTGTGAGAGCGACGCGACGTGATGGCGAGACCGGTCAGGCCGGAAACAGGGACAACCCACCGCCGGTCCGAGGCATCATAGCCTGACAAGCAGATTGGGACCTTGTTCGCCGCCCCCATCAGGGCCAGCAGTCTCGAATGGCTGCATCAACAGGCCGGAAAGAAGACTGACTCCGACCAATGCGCCAAAACGCCGAATTACCTCTTGCAATGCGGGAGCCATCCACAGAGGACTGGCAGCTTTCGGCCCAAATTGTCCGAGTGCCATGTGGCTCGGCTTGGTGGAATACGGAACCGAAGCTATCGGACTGCAGCTCGCGAATGCTGGCGTTCGCGTCGACCGGCTCACATCTTACGACGATTGGCGGTGGGTGCTGATCTGCAACTCTCAAGAATCCCACTCATCACTGGGTATTGACAGTTCGCACAAATGAATAATTATACGCCGTATATTTTAGGAGACGCGAGATGATTACCGGCCATATTTTTATTGCAACCAGCCTGGACGGGTTCATCGCTCGCGATGACGGCGACATCGAATGGTTGCTGGAGCATGACGCTTCAGGCGAGGACCACGGCTACAATGATTTCATAAAGGACATCGACGCCATAATAATGGGCCGAGGCACCTTCGAAGCGGTGCGCGACATGCAACCGTGGTTCTATAGTCGCCCGGTGCTCGTCCTTTCAGCCACCCTGGCGAACCAGTCGGTTCCCGCTGATCTTACTGGTAAGGTCCGCTTCGCGGAAAAGTCGCCACAGCAAGCCATGGCGATGCTCGAAGCGGAAGGGTGCCGTCGTGTCTATGTTGATGGGGGACGTGTCATCCAATCCTTCCTTCAGGAGGGATTGATCAGCGACATGGTGGTCACGCGCGTTCCCATACTGCTCGGCAGCGGCCGTCCCTTGTTCGGCCCGCTCACGCGCGACATTCGTCTCGGTCATGTGAGCACCCGCCCGTTTCCATCCGGGCTGGTCCAATCGACCTACACCATTGCGCAATGACCAAGCGAAGCCGAGGCAGGCCGCGCGCCGATAGCGAAAGCGTCTCGCCGGCAAAGATCCTTTCGGAGGCACTGGCTCTGCTGGACAGTGAGGGGTTTGAAAGTCTCACCATGCGCGCGGTCGCCCTGCGTGCGGGCGTCAATCCGATGACGATCTATCACCACTTCCAGGATCGGGATGGATTGATCCGAGCCCTGGCGGACACCGTCTATGCCGATGTTGCTCCACCCTCGGGAGGCGCCGTCCGATCTCGGATAGAGGGCCTGTTGCGGGCATATCGGTCGAAGGTGGTGCGCCATCCGGGTTTGACCCTTGCCATTTTCAACCGGCCAGCCGTATTCCCTCAACACGCAAGACGGATCACGGACACCCTCGCGAACCTCTTGGGCGACCTCGGCCTTTCGCCTTCGCAGGCTCTGCTATGGGTCCATATTTTGGTGGACTATACGCACGGCGCGGCGCTTGCCGTGGCGATGGACGGGACGAGCGGCGGGGCGCTGCAGGCAGGCATCGATCCGGATTATGGAAACTACGAACGGGCGGTTTCTGAACTGCTGGACCGTCTTGACCAGTTGTGTGTGTGTGACGGCTTATGAGGACGCTCAATACCAGACAGCAATGACCGTACTGAGGTCGGTAACCGAATGGCAGCTTATCGTGCTTTCAACCTGAAAGCCGACGTTCCACTTCCGGCCCCAGAGCAGACCTATTCACTTCAAATCTCGATATCTGCAACGGGTCTGCTGCCGCGCCAACAGTTTGCTTCTTGCCGACGCCAACGGGATGCACTCGGTTAGCTCCTTTGGGCGAGGTCACCGGCTCGCGTAGAATGCGATGGAACAGTTTGCCAGGGCAGAATGATCTCAATGTCCAAACGGTCCATTGTCCAAGTGCGAGTATAGCTTCCTCGTAATTGCAACTTGATCGTGAGGTCTAGCAGCTTGGTGCCAAAGCCGCCAATGGCGGCGTCAGCGCGGCCAGTCAGCCCCGAGGCTCTCTCCGTCCACTTGATGTGCAACTCGTCAATGTTGCGGCTGATGTGGACTTCCAAAGCACCCTTCGGATCGCCCAAAGCACCGTATTTGGCCGAGTTTGTTGCCAACTCGTGGAACACAAGAGCCAAGGGTGTGACAATTCCAGGGTCGACAAGCACATCGTCGCCATCAATGGCGAATCGTCTGCCCGCGCTGCCCTTATAGGGGCTAAGCAGAACCTCGATCAGCCCCTGCAGCGAGGCTCGATCGCCGGTTGCAACCGAGGGCGCATTTCCAGTCCGAATGAGGCCATGTGCACGATGCAGCGCGACGAGCCGATTTCTCAGCTTGTCAGCCAGCGGTTTCATGTCAGGTTCTTCCCGAACGCATAGGCTAATCAGTCCGTTGACAAGCGCAAACAGGTTCTTGATCCGATGTTCAAGTTCATTGGACACGATCTCGCGCTCGGCAGCGAGATATTTGAGTTGGTCAAGGACCTCGTTTTTTGTTGCGGTGTTCGTGGCGATGACGAGCGGGCCCACAGTGATCAGTGCGCGCCCCAACGTGATCGACAGCACCAGCGACTGGTTGGCATTCGACAAGTCGACATAGCCAGACGCCGTGGCAATGATCGTCCAAGCGCAGTATGCGAACGTCAGCAAGGCTGTCAGGAAAACACGATAGGACATCGCGCACAAAAGGAGGGCCGGAACCGGGAACGCGATAGCAGCTATCCCGCCGAACAATATTCCCACGGCGGCCGAAAGAACCAGCACGATGATCGGTGCTTGATCGTAAAGGGTGAGCGGGAACTGCCGCGCCCACTGACGCTCTTCGGGGAGAGCCAGGATCATCGGCAAAAAGGCAAGCTGATTAAAAAGCTCGACCGAAAACCAGTAGCGAAAGGCGTTTACTGTTTCCTGGGTGCTGAACAAGGACCCGATGAGGACCGAGCCCGCGATCCCGGCGTAAAGGGATGCGGGGACCACGGCGGCGAGAAGGTAGAAGACCGAGATCGGGCGCTCCAGGCGCTGGTCAATCCGACTGAAACTTGAAAGCAGGATATAGCCGATGGCGGCGATGCCGAAATTATATGCGGCCAGTCTTGCGCCTTCGACCAACCCGAAATCGAATATTGTGACGGTGATCGCGAACCCGACAAGACAAGCAATCCAGCCAAGAGGGCGTGCCAATAGAGGAAAGCGCACCATCATGCCGAACATGAATGCGTTGGCTGGCCAAGCCAGCGCCAACACGCTGTTGCTCCCCGTGTAAACGCCAAGGGCGAAGAGTGCCGAATAAGCAGCCCCGAACAGCAGGTAAAGAAGCCAGGCTCGGTTCGAGGTGAATACGTCAACTTCACCGGTGCTGAGCATGATCCACCATCCCGGCGGCAGTGCATCACAGGCATTGTTGGGCCAAACGTAGGGTAACCACCAATGCTCCTCACCGACAAGCGAGATTGCACTCCCGTCTAAGGCAGCCCCTCGTGCCGAACCCGAGTGGCAGGGTGAGCGGCGGAAGTTTCGGAGTCCCGCCATCGCGGAAGCGCTGCAGGTAAACTGGTCAGCTTTTTCCGATCTTCAGAGACGCCGGAGGGAATCAGTGCGTCTGCCTGTCCTCACATTTTTCGTTAGCTCGCTCCTATGAGCGCGGTATCGTGTTCGTCCACAGAGGGTCGAAATTGGACGTCGCTCTGCCTGCTGCGCGACATTAGCGTTCAAATGGGCTAGTCAGGAGTCGACCTGAACACTTAGCCCCACCTTGACCCGATCCATCGCAACGAAGGTCCGGAAGCGTTTGACGTTGTTGTTGCCAAAGAACAGCCGCCGCGTCAGAGCCTCGTAGTCGGCCATTGCCGGGACGACGATGACGAGAATGAAGTCTGCCTCTCCAGTCACGTAGTAGCATTGCTGGATTTCCGCGGCGGCCGCGAACTCCCTTTTGGCCATTTCGATCTGGTCGGCCGTTTCGCTGATGACCTCCACCTCGACAAAGATGGTTATGGCCTGACCGACGGCCACCGGATCGACGACAGCCACGTTCGCCTGGATCACCCCGTCTTCCGTCATCCGCTTGATCCGCCGCTGCACGGCAGGTGCCGACAGGTTGACAGCCTCACCGATGGTCCGTTGCGGCGTGGTGTTGTCCTTCTGGAGAATGGCGAGAATCTTGCGGTCGAAGGCATCCAATTGCGGCTGAGCGGGTTTTCTCAAGCAAGACCTCCAGTGAAACAAACTTGCAAATAGGCCGTCAATTATCAGCGCAAATTTCGGCACGCCTGCAATATTTTTCGGCGGAAGCAAACGAGGCGACCATGTTTCTGCTGAACACCACTCCCGATTACCGCATGCCACTCCATCCAAGAGACGCCGAAACGCTCGGTGTCACCGCGGCCGAGGAGGTCGAGCGCCACCTCTCGTTCCGGGACAAACATGCGCCAACACCTCTCCTGGCGTTGCCCGGATTGGCGGCAGAGATCGGGGTCGCCGCTATCCACGTCAAGGACGAGGGCCAACGCCTTGGCCTGGGAAGCTTCAAGGCGCTCGGCGGAGCCTACGCGGTGATCCGGCTTGTCCTTGAGCAGGCCGAAAAAGAACTCGGCCGCCCGGTCGATATTGCCGACCTGCATTCGCCGGAGGTCCTCGCCGTCGCACGCACCATGACGATGGCCTGCGCCACTGACGGCAATCACGGCCGGTCGGTTGCGCAGGGTGCGCAGCTTGTCGGCGCGCGGGCCGCAATCTTCGTCCATTCCGGCGTGAGCGACGAGCGCGTCGCAGCCATTGCCCGTTTCGGCGCGGATATGATCCGTGTCGACGGCACCTATGACGATTCGGTTCGGGAGGCTGCTCGGACAGCCGACTACAACGGCTGGACCATTGTCTCGGACACCTCCTGGCCGGGCTACGAGCGCATTCCCGGGCTCGTGATGCAGGGCTACACGGCGCTCGTGCGTGAAGCCTTGCGGAAAATGCCGGAGCCGCCGACGCATGTGTTCATCCAGTCTGGCGTTGGCGGCATCGCCGCCGCCGTGGCGGGCTATCTGGCCATGGAGCTGGGCGACAGACGTCCGCTGTTTACGGTCGTCGATCCCGCCCGTGCGGGCTGCATCGTTGAATCGGCGCGCGCGGGGCATCGGGTGACGATTGCGCATGGCGAGCCGACCGTGATGGCGATGCTCGAATGCTACGAGCCATCGCTCGTTGCCTGGCGTGTTCTCTCCCGCGTCGCCGACGCCTTCATGACCGTCGATGAAGAGGATGCGATCGCGATCATGAAGCAACTCGCCCATCCACTCGCCAGTGATCCGGCCATCGTCGCCGGGGAAAGCGGCGGCGTCGGGCTGGCCGGGCTGATGAAGGCCGTCGCCGATCCCGCAATCAAGACGGCTCTGCGCATTGACGCAAAAGCGCGCATCTTCGTGGTCAACACGGAAGGGGCAACCGATCCGGGCAAATACCAGCAGATCGTCGGGCTCTCTTCCGCCGCGGTGGCGGCGGAGAATGAGGCAGGAGCCGAAGCGTGAGCAACCCGTCGATAGATGCAGCGCGCCTCCTCGGACGCATCGGCATGCTGGGCGCAATCGGGCGTGATGCAGAGGGTCGGCTGGTGCGCCTTGCTGCCTCCGATGCCGAGAAGCTCGGCCGCGACCAGTTCGTTTCCTGGCTCGAGGATGCGGGACTGGAGGTTGCTGTGGATCGCATCGGCAATGTCTTTGGCATCTGGAAGCCGGAGGGTGCGGGCGACACGCAACCGCTGATGCTCGGCTCCCACATCGATACCGTCATCAACGCCGGCATCTACGATGGGTGTTACGGCGTGCTCTCGGGCCTCGAGGTGATCGAAACCCTGAAGGGCGACGGCTTTGCCCCCTCGCGCCCCATGGTTGTTGCCGCCTTCACCAATGAGGAGGGCGTCCGCTACGCGCCCGACATGCTGGGGTCACTGGTTTACGCCGGCGGTCTCGACGTTGACGCGGCCCTTGCGATCGTCGGCACGGATGGCACGGTTCTAGGGGACGAACTGCGGCGTATCGGTTATGCAGGCCCGCATGAGCCAGGCTTCATGAGGCCACATGCCTACCTCGAACTGCATATCGAGCAGGGTCCGGTTCTCGAGCGCGAAGGCATTCCTGTAGGTGCCGTGCAGAATCTGCAGGGTATCTCCTGGCAGAAGGTGACAATCGAGGGCGACGCCAACCATGCGGGGACCACGCCGATTTCGATGCGCCGGGATGCAGGCTACGCCGCTGCCCGGGTCATTGCCTTCCTGCGCGAACGCGCGAAGGTTTCGAACACGCCGACGGTCGCCACGGTTGGCTGCATCGGCTTCGAGCCGAATGCGATCAATGTCATCCCCTCGCGCGCCACTTTCACGGTCGATCTGCGCGACCCGGACGATGACCGCCTCAAGGAGGAGGAAGCAGCGCTCACCGCGTTTCTCGAAAAGATTGGCGCTGAGGAGCAGGTCGACGTGTCGGTCGAGCGGCTGGCCCGCTTCGCGCCGGTGACGTTCGATCATCGGATCGTGGAACTGGTGGAGAAGGCGGCGCGGGATCGCGGTCTGGTGTGCAAGCGAATGACATCGGGAGCCGGCCACGACGCGCAAATGCTCGCCCGGATTGCACCGGCCGCCATGATCTTCGTTCCGAGCGTCGGCGGCATCAGCCATGCCCCCAAGGAATACACGGCTGATGAAGACCTCGTCGCGGGAGCCAATATCCTCCTCGACGTCGTCCGCCAGCTTGCGACGAAGGATAGCTGACATGATCGTCGACAAGGATGCACTTGTTGGGGAAATGACCGCCTGGCGGCGCGACCTGCACGCCCATCCCGAATTCGGCTTCGAGGAAGAGAGGACGTCGGCGTTCGTGGCGCAGAAGCTGCGGGAGTTCGGCCTCGACGAAGTCGTCGAGGGGGTCGGCGGGACGGGTGTCGTCGGCACATTGAGGCGCGGCAGCGGCAACCGCGCCATCGCTCTTCGGGCCGACATGGATGCGCTGAGGATCACCGAACAGGGCGAGCGGACCTACCGATCGGGGAATGTGGGCGTCATGCATGCGTGCGGTCATGACGGCCACACCGCGATGCTGCTTGGCGCGGCAAAGATGCTCGCCGAAGAGGGCGGCTTTGACGGCACGGTCCGGTTCATCTTCCAGCCTGCCGAGGAATGGGGCAAAGGGGCGCTGGCCATGCTCGACGATGGCCTGATGCAGCGATTTCCCTTCGATGAAATCTACGGCATCCACAACATGCCCGGCCTGCCAGTCGGCCATTTCGAGACCCGTCCCGGCCCGATCATGTCGGCAGAGGACAATTTCGAGATCGTCCTGAAGGGCGTCGGCGGCCATGCCGCACGCCCGCACGCTGCCAACGAGGTGCTGGTCGCGGCTTGCGCGCTGGTGACGAACCTCCAGACCATCGTGTCGCGGCGGCTCAGCCCCGCAGACATCGGCGTCGTCTCGGTCACGGAACTGATCACCGACGGTACGCGCAACGCGCTTCCAGGATTGGCCCGCATTCTTGGCGATGCCCGCAGCTTCCGTCCGGAGGTCAGCGCGGCAATCGAAAGGCAGATGCGCATCATCGCAGAAGGGACGGCAACGGCTCATAACGTTGCGGCCGAGGTCACCTACACCCGGGAATTCGTAGCGCTGGTCAACGACGCCACGCTCGTCGACGAGGCCTTCGCCGCTGCAGCCCAGACTCTCCACCCTGAGAACATTGCGGTAGCTGCCGAGCCGATGACCGGTTCAGAGGACTTTGCCCGTTTTCTTGCGCATGTCCCCGGCTGTTTCGTGTTCCTCGGCAATGGCCTGGACTCTGCGCCCCTGCACAATCCCAACTATGATTTCAATGACGACGGGCTTGTTCACGGCGTGCGCTTCCATGTCGGCATCACCCGCAGGCGGCTGAGCGCGCGGTGACGCTCCGCCCTCCGTACGCCCGCAAAGGGTGGCTTTCGGACGGTCCGCTTTTAGATCAGAAAGCGAAAAAGCGGTCATCTGTCTGATTGCGCATTGGGGTCGTTAACGGCTGGTCCGCTTTTGAGTGACAAGGCTTACAAACAGACGTTCAGATCATAAGGCGTCATGGCTGAGGCTGCCACTGATAGGCGAAAAGAACCCGCCGTCGCTGAGACGACGGGCCCTCATGATGTGCCATCTACCCCAAATTGGCGCGCTCACATCTGAGAGCCACGCATTGGATCACCCGGCCAGTTAGCGCTTCCAGCGACCTTCATACTTGAATTCCGGTGCTGACTTGAGTTCTTCCTTGGTGGCATTCATCGTCGCCGTCCATTTCTTGTCGTTTTCCAAGTAGAAAATTTTCAAGGCACTGGGGCTGACGACAACATAGTGCTCACCCATGCCAAGAAATCCGCCGACCGACACAATATAGCCGGCAAGCGTATCCTTGGAGAGAACCAAGTCCTTGATTTCACCGATGTCTTTGTTTTCGCCGTTGGTGATCTTCACCCCAATGAGATTGTAGCTGAGTACGTCCGTTGGCTGAGCTGTGACGAACACGTGGGAACCAGTCCCCACAGCGGTTTGCGCGTGTGCTACGCCCAGAGCGGTAGCGGCAGCGGCGATCGCGATGAGTGTCCTACGCATGAGCTTTGTCCTCGTTGACCAAGTTCATTGACGGTATTCAGGCACTCACAACTCAGGCATTGCCATTATGTTCCGACAGCCGACTAATCCTGACGGATCTAAATGCGCCATCACCGGCCGAGTTCCCCGGTTGTTGCTTACCCTTTGCCGCGGAGGAGGGCGGCTTTCGAGCACGAAGCTATCACTTCAACCCCTTGGACGCGACACAAGCCTGACCTAGACTGTTGGGGTAGATATCGCCATTCAGGCGCATTTCGCGCGAGGAGGGCGGTTCATGTTCAGTCGCCGATCGTTCGTGCTCGGGCTGGTCGCTTCGTTTCTAATGCCCCAAATTGGTGTTGCGGGGCATCGAGCTTCAGCGGCTAGGCATAAGAGGCACTTTGTTCTCAATCCAAAATACGCGCCACAGTCGGTCGCATTCTCCCGCGACTATCCGCCCGGCATGGTGGTGGTCGACCCGCATAAGAGGTTTCTCTACTTGGTCGAGCAGCCGGGCGTAGCCCGCCGTTACGGCGTTGGCGTGAGCAAGGCAGGATTGGCTTGGTCTGGCCGCGCCGTTGTCGGTCGCAAGGAAGAATGGCCGCATTGGAAACCGACCAAGGACATGATCCGGCGCAATCGGCGCGAATATGGAAAATATGCCAAAGGCCTGGAGGGTGGCCCTCACAATCCGCTGGGCGCTCGTGCGCTCTACCTCTATCAGGGAGGGCGTGACACTCTCTATCGGATTCATGGCACCAACGCGCCATGGACGATCGGCCGTGCCGTATCCAATGGCTGCATCCGCATGCTGAACGCGCACGTAGAGGACCTTTACAACCGTGTGAAAGTTGGGACGCCGGTAGTTGTCCGCTAGGTGTCTTCGATGGCTTGGTTGGACGCATCCGGTGTTCAGGATCGACGGCCAAGATGGCGCACCTAGCTTGCCATGCGCGCAGCCTGCGCCATATCGCTTGAGTGGGCATAGATTTTCGCACCGCCTTCGATGAAGCGCTGGCCTGGATCAGGCCAAAGTTCGATTACGCCGCCACGCCGTGGCTCCTCTTTCAAACCGTTATCATCGTATGCCTTTTCCTGGCGGCAAAACTCGTGGCGCGGCGGGTCGAACCGATCCTGGAAAGTCGGGCACGTCAGATCAAGGGCCATCCCGGATTGTTGCGGGTGGTAGTCGCGCTATTGCGGCGCAGTAACTGGATCCTCTACGGTCTGGCAAGGAGCACGTCGTGACCGAAACGCTAGATCGAAGTGCGCGATCCGAACGTATGTCCAGGATTCGAGGAACGGATTCGAAGCCGGAAGTCTCCCGGAAAACCAGTCTTGCATTTGGCAGGTGTAAAAAGTGGCTTTCGTGCAGTGCCGTGCATGTCGGCTTTGCGCCCCATTCTGGTCGTTCATTGCGTGATGCCGGAATCTCGGAAGCCACCGTTAGCCAGGTTGCAACCGCTTTCGGGTGCCAAGCTAACGAAAGCTGAACGTGCAACTTAGCTACAGCAAATTCTACTGGCGGGGGAGGCGCTAAGCTTTCCCCGTTGGGCATGCCCCGAGTGCTTCGCGGCCTCGCGCTCAAAGCGACGGGCATGAGCGGCGCTGAAGTAGAGTTCTTGGTTCGAGAGGTGCGCCAGAAGGCACGGCGTGAAGGGCGCAGCATTACCTATGCCGACATCGAGGGTGCCCTGGCAGACCGCGGGCCTGCCAGGTCGACTGAGTTGCAGGTTCGTCTGGCAACTCACGAGGCAGGGTAGTGCGTCAGGGGGGGCGGGAGGGAGCGAACGTAGCGATCTTGCGACCGCCACCAGGTTGGCTTTCAACATGGAGATGACACTCGGCTTTGGCAGCGATCAGCCACTTATATTTCGAAACGTCGACGATCCGTTCTCACTGATCGCGCTGAATCCGAAAGTCGCAGATAGGGTCCACGGGCGTCTTGAGACCGCGTATGGGAGCGCACGCAAGATCGTTTTACACAATCAAAATGCCATCAAATATCTGGCTGCCTGCCTGTTGGTGGAGGAGACCTTGGAAGGGCCCTCATTGCAATCGGTTGTCGATAAGGTGAGGCAATGCATGTCTAGCGGCAGTTAAGTCGCATCTCAACAACAGAGCTGCCGAAACTGCCGGTGCATGCAATCGTCGTCTCGCTGCGCCTTGTAAAAAAATGACCTTCAAAATAGCTTGACAATTTTAGGTGCTTCATCAACCCTTTTAGATGTGTTATTTTCATAAAAAATATATTGTAAGGATTAACGGTGTGAATAAATTTTATAAGAAGGCAAATAAATTGCAGGAAATTCGCCTTCAGATCTTGGATCTTATTTATGAGGCACAGGATGCCATAGATGGAACAGAGATTGAGGAGCTGGCGGCGCGCACTTGGCTTGAGCAAATAAGGGCCGCGCTTAATAGCGATCCTGCCTTTGCAACAAGGTTGATCCACACGATGGTGGACAGCGAGGCTGCTCTATTCGAGGAGGCGGACTGCAATCGACGGGCTGAATATTGCGATCGTGCTATATAGGCAGCCTTCCAGCCGAGACCGTTGTCGATGGGGCCCCTGGCCAAGCGAACTCGCATTGCTCTTTAGCTCCCTATCGCCTATCAAATAGCCAAGGATGCCAGATTGACTGAAAGGCTCCTTCCGCTGTGAAAACAGTCCAACCGGGATGGTGGATAAGGCGTAGCCGAAGAGAGTGTCGAGATTGCCAAGGGACCGCTCGAGAGAGCTGGTCCCTTTGGTTTAATGGCTATAGAAGGCGCGCGATGGTTGGCCAATCGGATGGAGAGCGCGAGCCACCCCTGCGCTGATGAGCGCGGAAAGGTATGAGGGGGGCTTTTGGCTGTCGGCGTCCTTGCGGGCCTGACCCCAAATCGGAAGCTATCATCAACCCTCGTCGATCTCCGCGGCTGCGATCTGTGCGATCCACATGCTTATCCTCCCCGTCCTCGAAGTAACGGAAAGCCCTGCCCAAGCAATACCCCCGTGGACAAGGCGACCCCCCGCCGAAGGTAGGTCCCACCAAATCAGCGTTCCGCTGGACCCTGGTTCCGCATGAGAGCACACATTTTAGGTGAACTCTTGGACCCATGACACACCGCATCACTGTTCGGCCTTCCGAACGCGGTTGCTTGTCTGACGGTTGCCGCTGTTTCGCGGGCTGGCGCTTGTCAGCGAAGTGCCTAGCGCCTCACGGGAGGAACGCATGGAACGCTGCAAAAGAATGGTCGATTTAGGCCGTCGCCGCTTCTTGCAGGGAAGCGCACTCGCGGCCGCCGGAGCGGCAGCCGCCGCCAGCTTCCCGCGAGAGGCGAAGGCTCAAGCACAGATGGCCAGGGTGGAGTATCCATCGAACCGCCTCGCCAATGTCGCGGACCTCAAAGTCAATGAGCCGCTCGAAGTCGCCTATCCCGACAAGAACGCGCCCGGAGTGCTGCTCAAGCTCGCCCACCAGGTCGAAGGCGGGGCAGGCCCGGACGGCGACATCGTCGGCTTCACCACGGTCTGTCCGCATCGGGGCTTTCCCCTTGCTTACCGTGCCGACGACCGCACGCTGAACTGCCCCGGCCACTACTCGCGGTTCGACTGCGAGGCGGGAGGACTTCAGATCTGGGGCCAACCCACCACCACAAGCGGCCTATCAGCTTCCCACCCCGGGACAGACCGGAGAGCAACCTTTCCAACAGGCCGAAGCGGTCGTCCGTGGTGCGTCGGGTGACCGCTTCAATGTCAGATTTCGGTTCGCTCTGCCAAGAGCAGTGCGTCCTCGACATCGACGCCAAGGTACCGAACGGTGTTCTCTATCTTGGAGTGGCCAAGCAGGATCTGGATGGCGCGGAGATTTCCTGTCGCCTTGTAGATCATCGATAGCCCACACAGTAGATGCCGATCACGTGGTCCTCTGAATCCCTTATTGGGTCGTATCCCGTGGCGTAAGGCTTGCCGAGAATGAAGCACGGCGTCCGTTGGGGCGGTTGGGCTGCAAGGTCATGATTATTGTTGTGCGGACGGACAGTTGCAAATGATTATCAATACCAAGTCATTGATATGTTTGACTATTTTTCCATTGATTGCTATGGGGGAGCGGTATCGGGGAGTAGCAACCGCCCGCAAGCGGGAGCGCGTCAACATACTCGCGGATGTCGCGTGGCGCGTTCGGACAGTTTTTGGCTGACTCTGCAAGACCGAGGTCGATCAACCTCTGGCGATTGGCCACGCGCCAATGCTCTCCCGGAGCCAAGAAATGCAGAAAGACAAAGAGCGCGTTGCGCTGATCTCAATGGCGTCGAGCGCGGCGCTCGCCATCGGCAAGTTCGCGATTGGCTTTATGACCGGCAGTATCGGCCTCATCTCGGAAGGCGTGCATTCCTCGTCCGATTTCGTGGCCACGCTGGTCACCTGGTGGGCCGTTCGCATTAGCGGCAAAGCAGCCGACGACGCGCACCACTATGGCTACGGCAAAATGGAGAGCATCGCCGCCTTGTTTGAGGTTGTGCTCCTTCTCGGGGCCGCTGGTTGGATTGCCTATGAAGCCCTCAAGCGCCTGTCCGGGGAGGCGCATCAAATCGAGGCCGCGCCGATTGCAATCGCCGTCCTAGTCGTTTCCATGGTCGTTGACTTCTGGCGGGTAAGGGCTTTGCGCAGGGTCGCCAAAGCGACCGGCAGTCCGGCGCTCGAAGCCGATGCCTTGCATTTTCTCTCGGATATGTTGGCCTCCGGGATAGTGCTGATAGGCATGGTGTTCGTGACGCTCGGCTACTGGTCTGCAGATGCCGTGGCCGCCCTGGTCGTGGCTGGGTTCATTGTCGTGGCAGCGGTCAAGCTCGGCCATCAGTCCTTTGCAGCCCTCACCGATGCCGCACCGGAGGGCGCGAGTGCGGCCGTCGCCGCTGCGGTCATCACCGTGCCGAACATCCTGGCCGTGGAGCGGACGCGGGTACGTATGGCCGGAGCGACTCCCTTCGTCGACCTCTTGGTCGCCGTAAGCCGGGCGCTGCCTCTCGATCACGTCGCAGAGGTGAAGTCGCAGGTTGTCCGTGCAGTGCGTGCGCAACTGCCTCATGCCGAGGTGACCGTCGAGATGAAGGCACGGGCCGGTGACGACGAGAGCATCGAAACCCAAGTGCGGGTCATCGCGGCCAACCGGGCCGCGGCCATTCACAGGTTGACGGTCCAGCGGGTCGATGGGCGGCTATCGATCAGCCTTGATATCGAAGTCGACGCCGACCTCAGCGTCGATCAGGCGCATGCAGTGGCAAGCGATCTGGAGACTGGCATCCGGAACGAACTTGGGGCCGACACGGAAATTGACACCCACATCGAGCCCATGGCGGCGGAATGGCTGGATGGCGGCGAAGCATCAAGCGAGGACTATCGCCAGATCGTGGACTCCTTGAGCAAATCAGCCGAACAGCTTGGCGTTGTCACCGATGTTCATAACATCCGTATCCGCAACACCAGCATCGGCTTGATCGTGAATTTTCATTGCCGTCTGCCGCCGAACATGTCGGTGACGGAGGCACACGCTGCTGTCGATCAATTGGAGCGAAGCGTCCGCTCTTTACACCTCAACGTTGCCCGGGCGATTGGCCATGCTGAACCAGCGCGGGAAGGCTAACCTCGAGGGCTGGAAACCCTAACTCCTGTTGCGGCCTACCGCACGGCCGCGGTGATGCGGCCCTTCATGTTGGGGTGAAAGCGGCAGTAGTAATCAACCACTCCCGCCTTCTCCAGCACTATGCTTGCCGACCTATTCGGCGGGATCATCACCTCCCAACCTCCCGTCACC
>NZ_JBDZDS010000008.1:0-257936 GCF_040045035.1 Mesorhizobium sp. KR1-2
CGGAAGATGACGGCTTCGGGATTCGTGCGCTCGGCCGAGCGGGCGGTCAGGATGTAATGCGCCTCATCGATGTCGATGCCTTCGGCCAGCGGGCTGAACAGGCTGCGCTGGCGCAGGAAGGGCTCGGCATAGCCCCGTTGCACGATGCATGGACCGAGCCCGGCTGACGTGAGTTCGATGGCGAACAGCGAGTTGTCGGTCATCGTACTCACCCGCACCTTGCGGTCCGTGATCCGGTGTTTGCGCAACAGCTTCGTCCAGCGGTCCTCGCAGCCCATGATGTGGACGACGCCGTGGTCGAGCAGCGCCAGTAGTTTTTGACGGTCGTCTCCCTCCGGCAGCTCCACGTCGTTGCGGGCCACGACGATGGACGGCTCGTGCAAGAGCGGGCGCACCTCGAAATCGCCCCATTGCCCGTCGCCGAAGCGGATGTCGACGTCGACGGCGGTGGTGGATTCCGCCCAGACCGCGGTCAGGATCCTGAGCTTGATGTGAGGAAAGGCGGCGTAGAATTTCGGCAGCCGCGGCGCGAGCCAGTTGGCCGCGAACAGTACGGGCGCGCGCACCGTGATGTGGCTTTCGTGGTCGGCGCCGAACAGCCCCACGGTGGAAATCGTCAGCTCGTCGAAGGCCTTGCGCACGCTTGGCAGGTAGGCCCGGCCGATGTCGGTGAGCCGGAGGCCGCGCGCCAGCCGCTCGAAAAGCTGGAAGCCGAGCCGTTCTTCCAGCGAGCGGACCTGATGGCTGATCGCGGCCGGGGTCAGGTTCAGCTCTGCGGCCGCCGCCGAGAAGCTGGAGCGCCGCGCGGCGGCCTCGTAGGCGCGCAGCCACTGCAGGGGAGGGAGCGAAACCGACACGACTGGAACCTCTCAAGCTTCAAAAAAAATGGGGCCTTAAGGCATTAATGCTTTGTTTGACTTGTTGCAAAGCCTCCCGCGATATTCCTTCACGATCGCCATGCGGCTTCCCCACCACGAGGAGCGGCGGCTGACGGCCCGCGCCCCCTGGGTGGCGCCGGCATCGAGTCGCTGGAGGCTGCGCAGAGGATGGCGATCTGATCGAGCGGAAAGGTTCGGCGTTGGAGGAATATGACTATATCGTCGTAGGTGCCGGTTCGGCGGGATGCGTCGTGGCCGAAGCCCTGTCGCGCGATGGCTCGAGCAGCGTTCTGGTGCTGGAGGCCGGCGGCTCGGATCTCAATTTCTGGATCAAGATGCCGATCGGCTATGGCCGCACCTTCTTCGACCCGCGCATCAACTGGATGTATCGGACCGAGGCCGACCCGGAGACGGGCGGCCGCGAGAGCTATTGGCCGCGCGGCAAGGTCATCGGCGGCTCGAGCTCCATCAACGCCCTGATCTACTGCCGCGGAATGCCGACCGACTTCGAGGACTGGAAGGCCGCGGGCGCCGAGGGCTGGGGCTGGGACGACGTGCGTCCGCATTACGAGGCGGTCGAGCGCCGCATCGGCGAGGACGGTTCGGTCAGCGGCAACGGCCCGCTCTACGTGACCAATGTGCGGCGGGACATCCACCCCTCCAACCGGCACTATTTCGCGATGGCCCGCGAGATGGGGCTTCCCGTCACCGAAGACTGCAACGGGCCCGAGCCCGAGGGCGTCACGCACTACCGCATCAATACGAAGGGTGGCCGCCGTTGGTCCGCAGCCGACGCCTTCCTGCGCCCGGCGCTGAAGCGGCGCAACGTCAGGCTCGTCACCAAGGCCATGGTGGAACGTATCGCGATCGAGGGGCAGCGCGCGACCGGAGTTTCGGTGATGCTGCCGAGCGGGCGGCAGACGTTCCGCGCCCGCAAGGAAGTAATCGTCAGCGCCGGCTCCGTGAATTCTCCCAAGCTGCTGCAGCTTTCGGGCCTGGGCCCCGGCGCGCTACTGCAGGAAATGGGCATCGAGATCGTTCGCGCCAACGACAATGTTGGCGGCAATCTCCAGGACCATCTCGGCATCAACTATTATTACAAGGCGACCGAGCCGACCCTGAATACGACGCTGTCGCCATGGTGGGGCAAGCTGCTCCAGGGCATGCGCTACGTGCTCGCGCGGCGCGGGCCGCTCAGCCTCAGCGTGAACCAGTGCGGCGGTTTCGTGCGCTCCCGCGAGGGGCTCGAGAGGCCCGACCAGCAGCTCTACCTCAACCCGGTCACCTACACGACCGCGCCGAGCGACAAGCGGCCGATCATCAATCCCGATCCGTGGCCGGGCTTCATCCTGTCATTCCAGCCGGCGCGGCCGACCAGCCGGGGCCGGATCGACATCCGCTCGAACGATCCGGCGGCTGCACCGCGGATCGTTCCGAACTACCTGTCAACGCGCAAGGATCTCGAGGACGTCGTGGCCGGCGGCCGGCTGATCCAGCGCATGGCGCGCACGCCCGCGATCCGCGCCTTCGCCAAGGAGGCCATGGCGCCGGACATCGAGAAGCTCGACGACGGCGGCATATTGGAGGATTTCCGCGAGCGCTGCGGCAGCGTCTTCCACCCGGTGGCGACCTGCCGGATGGGTCGCGACGAAACCTCCGCGGTGGTCGACTCCAACCTCAAGGTCTTCGGCGTAGACGGCCTCAGGGTCGTCGACGCTTCCGTCTTTCCCAATGTCACGTCGGGCAACACCAATGCCCCGACGATCATGCTGGCGCACCGGGCTTCGAGCCTGATCCTGCGCGACCGGTCGTAACGGCCGGTTTGATCCACTTTCGCATCGAGTGAGTTGTTCCGTTGAAAATTCGCAAGCTTGAGACCTTCACCAACGAATATGTCGGCTTCGTCCGCCTCACCGCGGAGGACGGTTCGATCGGCTGGGGACAGCTGTCGACCTACAATTCCGACATCACCGCGACGGTGTTCCAGCGCCAGATAGCGCCGTGGGCGCTGGGTCGCAGCGTGCTGCATCTCGATGCGCTGCTGCGCGAGATCCCGGAGCGCGAGCACAAGTTCTCCTGCTCCTATCTCTATCGCGCGATGTCCGGCCTCGACACGGCGGCGTGGGACCTGCGCGGCCGCCTGGAAGGGAAGCCGGTGGCGGCGCTGATCGGCGGAACGCCGGGCAAGCTGCGCGCCTATGCGTCCTCCATGCGCCGCGACATCACGCCGGAGGACGAGGTCGAGCGTTTCCTGCGCTTGCGCGACGCGCACGGCTTCGACGCCTTCAAGTTCCGGATCGGGTCGGAATGCGGCCATGACCGCGACGAATGGGAAGGGCGCACCGAGGCCATCGTTCCGGCGATCCGCAAGGCGCTGGGGTCCGATGTCGCACTGCTGGTGGACGCCAACTCCTGCTATTCCCCCGCCCGCGCCATCGAAGTGGGCCGGATGCTGGAGCAGAACGGCGTCGAGCACTTCGAGGAGCCGTGCCCGTACTGGGAGATGGAGCAGACGCGCGAGGTGACCCAGGCGCTGACGCTCGATGTCACGGGCGGCGAACAGGACTACGACATGCAGCATTGGCAGCGCATGATCGCCATGCGCGCGGTAGACATCATTCAGCCCGACGTCCTCTACCTCGGCGGCATGGCGCGCACGCTTCAGGTGGCTCGCATGGGTGAGGCGGCCGGCCTGCCCTGCACGCCTCATGCGGCAAACCTGGGCTTGGTGACGCTGTTCACCATGCATCTGCTGCGCGCGATTCCCAACGCCGGCAAGTATCTCGAGTTCTCCATCGAGGGGCCGGACTACTACCCCTGGCAGGAGGGCTTGTTCACCGAATATCCCTATGAGGTGACCGACGGCATGGTCACCGTGACCGACCGTCCGGGCTGGGGCATCGAGATCAGCCCCGAGTGGCTGGCGAAGTCCACCTATCAACAGAGCGAGCTTGCGGCATGATCAACGACGCCGCCGAACTCGCAAGGACGTATTTCGAGACGGGGACCCTGCCGGGCCTCCCTGAAGGCCATTTCATCGGCGGAAAATTCGTCGCCGGCAGTGATGGCGAGACGATTGAAAGCTTCGATCCGGGCTCGGCGCGGGCCTTCGCCCGCTTCAGCGCCGGCAAGGCCGAGGATGTCTTCAGGGCTGTAGAGGCGGCCGAGAAGGGGCTGGCCGTGTGGCGCGACACAGCGCCCGCCGAGCGCTGCCGCGTGCTCAACCGCGCCGCGATGCTGATACGCGAGCGCGCCGAATATCTGAGCGTCCTGGAGTCGCTCGATTCGGGCAAGACGCTGGACGAGGCGCGCGGTGACGTGCGCTCCTGCGCCCGGCTGTTCGAATATTACGCCGGTGCCGCCGACAAGCTCGAAGGCCGTTCCATTCCGCTGGGAGCCGGCCTGTCGAGCTGGACCGAGCGCGAGCCGGTAGGCATCACCGCGCAGATCATTCCGTGGAACTATCCCACTTCGACCTTCGCGCGCGGCATTGCGCCGGCGCTGGCGGCCGGATGCGCCGTCGTTGCGAAGCCGGCCGAGACCACGCCGTTCACGGCGCTGGTGCTGGCGGGGTGGCTGCACGAGGCGGGCGTGCCGGCAGGCGTGGTCAATGTCGTGACCGGCCTTGGCGTCGACGCGGGTGCGGCGCTGGTGCGCCACCCGTCGATTGCGCATGTCACCTTCACCGGGTCGGTGCGGACTGGCGTCGGCGTCATGCAGGCCGCAGCGCCGAACGTGACGCAGCTGACTTTGGAGCTCGGCGGCAAGTCGCCGCTGGTGGCGCTCGCCGACAGCGATGTCGACAAGGTGGTCGATGGCGCGCTGTGGGCGATCTTTTCCAATGCCGGCCAGATCTGCTCGGCGGGCTCGCGCCTGGTCATCGACCGGAAGATTCACTCAGAGGTTCTGGAAAAACTCGTGCAGAAGGCGCGAGCACTCAGGCTAGGGCACGGCCTGAAGGGACCCGACGTGGGCGCCCTCAATTCGGAGGCCCATCTCGGTCGGGTCCACGCACATGTCGAGGCGGCACGCCAGCGCGGCCGCTCGATCCTGACCGGCGGCAAGCCTGTGACCGATCCGGAGACGGGCGCCGGCTGGTTCTACGAGCCGACGATCATCGATGGCCTGCCGTGCGACGACCCGGCAGTGCAGGAGGAGATCTTCGGGCCGGTGCTCGCCGTACAGGTTGTGGATGGAGCGGATGAAGCCATAGCGGCGGCGAACGGCACCGAATATGGGCTCGTCGCGGGCATCTACACCCGTGACATCAGCGAGGCGCTTCGCCTTGCCCGTGCCATCGATGCCGGGCAGGTCACCATCAACGATTATTGGGCCGGGGGCGTGGAAGTGCCCTTCGGCGGCAACAGGAAATCGGGCTTCGGACGCGAGAAGGGCCTCGAAGGCATCGAGGCTTATGTGCGCACGAAGGCGATCACGATCCGGCATTGACCGGGCTCTGCAGTATCTTTTCGAAGTAGGAGGAACGGATGAAAGACCACATTGAAGCACTGAAACGCTCCCTGATCGGGGGGCAGATCGACCGGCGCGGCTTCATGACCGGCGCGCTGGCGTTCGGCGCCGGCCTCTCGCTGGCCTCGTCTGCCTTCGACCAGGCCCAGGCCGCGACGCCGAAGAAGGGCGGCACGCTGAAGGTCGGCTTCCTGCAAGGCTCGACCTCGGATTCCTTCGATCCGGCGACCTACAACAACGACTTCATGTTCGTGACCAACTATGCGGTCTTCAACCACCTGACCGAATTCGGCCCTGGCGGCCGGATCGATCCGGAGCTGGCCGAAAGCTTCGAGCCGGAGCCGGGCGCGAAGGTGTGGACCTTCAAGCTGCGCAAGGACGTAGAATTCTCGGACGGCAAGAAGCTGACCTCGGCGGACGTGCTGGCCTCGATCGACTACCATCGCGGCGAGGATTCCAAGTCGGCGGTCAAGCCGGTGCTCGCCCAGATCGAGGAGATGAAGGCGACGGACGACCACACCATCGTCTTCACCCTGACCACCGGCAATGCCGACTTCCCCTACATCTTTGCCGACTACCATCTGTGCGTGAAGCAGGCGGTCGACGGCAAGATCGATCCGATGAGCCAGATCGGCACCGGCGGCTACACGGTTGAGAGCTTCGAGCCGGGCGTGCGCATCCGCCTGAAGCGTCGCGACGGCTACTGGAAGGAAGGCCGCGCCCATTTCGAGCAGATCGAGATCACCACGATCGCCGACACTGCGGCCCGCATGAACGCGCTGATGACCGGGCAGGTGCACGTCATCGACCGGCCGGACCTCAAGACCATCCATCTTCTGAAGCGCGCGCCGGGCGTGCGCGTCGAGACGACCTCGGGCACGCTGCACTACACCATGCCCATGCATGTGAATACCGCGCCCTACGACAACCAGAATGTCCGCCTGGCGCTGAAGCACGCGATCGACCGCGAAGAGCTGGTCGACAAGATCCTGCGCGGCTACGGCACGGTCGGCAACGACCATCCGGTCGCCAAGTCCATGCCGTTCTTCGACGCGAGCATCGAGCAGCGCGCCTATGACCCGGACAAGGCCCGCTTCTACCTGAAGGAGGCCGGCCTCTCCTCGCTGGACGTGCAGCTCTTCACCTCCGAGGCGGCCTTCGAGGGCGCGGTCGACGCTTCGCTGCTCTATTCCGAGCAGGCCAAGAAGGCCGGCATCAACATCGAGGTCGTGCGTCAGCCGAGCGACGGCTACTGGTCGAACGTCTGGCTCGTGAAGCCCTTCTGCACCAGCTACTGGGGCGGTCGCCCGACGCCGGACTGGATGTTCACCGCCGGCTATTCGAAGGACGCGGAGTGGAACGACACCAAGTGGCAGAACGAGCGCTTCAACGCGCTGCTCTTGGAGGCCCGCGCCGAGACCGACCAGGCCAAGCGCGCTGAGATGTATTCGGAAATGCAGCTCCTGTGCCGCGATGACGGCGGGGCGCTGATCCCGATGTTCGGCCAGTATGTCTTCGCCCTGCGCGACGAGGTCCAGCACGGCGAGCTCAGCGAGCAGTGGAACCTCGACAGCCTGCGCTTCGTCGAGCGCTGGTGGATGGCCTAAGGGTCTTTGACAGGCAATGCCGGGGTGCTGAGGAAAGCGCCCCGGCATTGCGACGACTGACGGGGGAGGGTATTGCCCGTCCGTTCTCGGCTGGGAGGCTGTATGGGAAAAATCTGGATCCTCGTGGGCGAGCGCCTGGCGCTGGGGCTTGTGACGCTGATTGTGGTGTCGGCGCTCATCTTCGTCGGCGTCGAGCTTTTGCCGGGCGACCTTGCCCAGCAGATCCTCGGCCAGTCGGCCACGCCTGAGACGGTTGCCGCGTTCCGCAGGGAGCTGGGTCTGGATCAGCCGGCGGTCTATCGCTACCTGCACTGGCTTGCGGGAGTGGCGCATGGCGAGTTCGGCAACTCGCTGGCCAATGGCCGGCCGATCTCGGACCTTCTGGCCGTGCGGCTCAAGAACACGCTTTTCCTGGCCAGCTTCGCCGCGGCGATCTCGGTTCCCACCGCGCTGTTCCTCGGCGTCATGGCCGCGCTCTACCGCAACTCGATCTTCGACCGGCTGTGCAACGTGGTCGCGCTCACCTGGGTATCCCTGCCGGAATTCTTCGTGGCCTATGTGCTCGTGCTGTTTCTGGCGGTGCGGGTCGCGCTGTTCCCGGCGATCTCCAGCATCGACGCGGAGATGTCGCTGGCCGAAATGCTCTATCGCTCGTTCCTGCCGGCGCTGACGCTGATGCTGGTGGTGATTGCCCACATGATGCGCATGACGCGCGCGGCGATCATCAACGTGCTGGCCAGCCCCTATGTCGAGATGGCCCGGCTCAAGGGCCTGAGCCGGCTGCGCGTCGTGCTCTTCCACGCCCTGCCGAACGCGCTGGCCCCGATCATCAACGTGGTCGCGCTCAACCTCGCCTATCTGGTCGTGGGCGTGGTGGTGGTGGAGGTGGTGTTCGTCTATCCGGGGCTCGGGCAGCTTCTCGTCGACGCGGTGACGAACCGTGACGTGATGGTGGTGCAGTCGGTCGGCCTCGTCTTCGCCGCCGCCTACATCCTGCTCAACCTGCTGGCCGACATCCTGTCGATCGTCACCAATCCAAGACTGATGAACCAGCGCTGAGGGCAGGACGATGAGGGATTTCTTGCAGACGTTGAAGAGTGCCCCGCCGACCGCCTGGTTCGGCATGGCTGTGATTGCGACGATGGCGCTGGTCGCCGTCTTTGCGCCGCTGATCGCCCCTTATGGCGAAACCCAGATCGTCGGCGCGCAATACGAGCCGTGGAGCGAGGCGTTCCTGCTCGGCACCGACAATCTCGGGCGCGACATGTTCTCGCGGCTCGTCTTCGGCACCCGCAACACGGTGGGCTTGGCCTTGCTGGCGACCGCGATCGCCTTCGGCATCGGTTCGGTGCTGGGCATCGTGGCGGCGGTGCTTGGCGGTCTCGTCGATCGCATCCTGTCGCGCATCATCGATATCATCATGGCGATCCCCTCGCTGATCCTGGCGCTGATGCTGCTGACCATCGTCGGCGCGTCGATCGCCAGCATGATCTTCGTGATCGCCCTCATCTATGTCGCCCCGGTGTTCCGGCTCGCGCGGGCTTCGGCGCAGTCGGTGGTGGTCATGGACTACATTGAGGCCGCCCGCCTGCGCGGCGAGGGGCTGGGCTGGCTGGTGGTGAAGGAGGTGCTGCCCAACATCGCCTCCACGCTGGTCGCCGAATTCGGCCTGCGCTTCTGCTTCGTGTTCCTGTTCATCGCGGCGCTGTCCTTCCTCGGCCTGGGCATCCAGCCGCCGACGGCCGACTGGGGCTCGATGCTGAAGGAAAACGCGACCCTGATCTCGTTCGGCGACATCACCCCGCTGCTGCCGGCGGCGGCGATCGCCCTCCTGACCGTATCGGTCAATTTCGTCGTCGACTGGATGCTGCATCGCTCCAGCGGATTGAAGGACTGAATGATGGACGGCGGCCAGAAGACCAATTCGCTGTTGCTCACGATCCGCGACCTTTCCATCGAGGGCAGGTCGTCGAACGGCTGGACGAGGCTGGTCGACAGCATCGACCTCGACCTGCATCGTGGCGAGGTGCTCGGCCTCATCGGCGAGTCCGGCGCGGGCAAGTCGACGTTGGGGCTTGCCTCCATGGGCTACACCCGCGACGGATGCCGCATCGTGTCGGGGTCGATCCGCTTTGACGGGCTTGATCTGGTCGGCTGCGGGGAGCGCGTGCGCCAGGACCTGCGCGGCAAGCGTATTGCCTATGTGGCCCAGTCGGCGGCCGCGTCGTTCAATCCGGCCTACCGGCTTATCCAGCAGCATTGCGAGGTGCCGGTGGTGAAGGGGGTGATGACCTCCGCCGAGGCCCAGGCCGACGCGATCGAGCTCTACACCAAAATGCGCCTGCCGACGCCTAACGAGATCGGCTTCCGCTATCCGCACCAGGTGTCGGGCGGCCAGCTGCAGCGAACCATGACCGCGATGGCGATGGCCTGTCGGCCCGACCTGATCATCTTCGACGAGCCGACGACGGCGCTTGACGTCACCACCCAGGTCGAGGTGCTGGCGGCGATCCGCAACATCGTCGAGCAGTTCGGCACGGCCGCGATCTACATCAGCCACGATCTGGCGGTGGTGGCGCAGATGGCTGACCGCATCATGGTGCTGAAGAACGGGCGCCTGGTCGAGGTGGCCGAGACCCGCACCATGCTTGCCGCCCCGCGCGAGGACTACACGAAGTCGCTCTGGGCCGTGCGCACGCTGGCGCGCGAGGCGGAGGCGCCGAGCGATGCCGGCGCGACGCCCGTGGTTTCCCTGTGCGGCGTGGATGCGGCCTATGGCTCGGCCAAGGTGCTGCACGACGTTTCCTTCGACATCCATAGCGGCCGCACCGTGGCTGTGGTCGGCGAGTCCGGATCGGGCAAGTCGACGGTCGCGCGCGTCATCAGCGGCCTGCTGCAGCCCACACGCGGCGAGGTCCGTTTCGAGGGCCGCGCTTTGGCGCCCGGCTATCTGGCACGCGGCCGCGACGACCTGCGCCACGTCCAGATGATCTATCAGATGCCCGACACGGCGCTGAACCCGCGCCAGACCATTCGCGACATCATCGGTCGCCCGGTCGAGTTCTATCTCGGCCTGAAGGGGCGCGCGAAGGAAGAGCGCATCCACGCCTTGCTCGACCAGATCGAGCTGGACCCGAAGACCTATATCGACCGCCGACCGACCGAGCTTTCCGGCGGCCAAAAGCAGCGCATCGGCATTGCCAGGGCGCTGGCGGCGGAGCCGAAATTCATCATCTGCGACGAGGTGACGTCTGCCCTCGACCAACTGGTCGCGGCCGGAATCCTGAAGCTGCTGGCGCGCGTGCAGAAGGAGTTCGACCTGGCCCTGATGTTTATCACCCACGACCTTGCGACCGTGAAGGCGGTGGCCGACGAGGTGGTGGTGATGCAGCAGGGGCGGGTTGTCGAGCAGGGGCCGGTGGGCACGGTGTTTTCCGCCCCGGCGAACGACTACACCAAACGGTTGCTGGAGTCCGTTCCGGAGATGGACCCGGAGTGGCTCGACCGGCAGATCGGGGCGCGCCGCAGCGCCTGATGGGCGTCAGGCCCGCGCCGATGCTGGCTGCGCAGGTTCAGGCAGCCGGGGTGAAAGCCAAAAGACTGGGAACGACCGATATGGCTTTCACCCGCAAGGCATGCTCCTGCTCCGGCGGGTCAGCCCCTTCCGATTGCGGGGGGCGCGGCGGAAGGGGCTGAGGGAAACCCACCGGAGTGGAGGGCGCAGGCTTGTGCCTGCAAGAAGAAACCTATCGGAAAGATTAAAACATAACGTAATCGCCGACTGCAACCATAAGGCGAAAATGGTCGTGGGGGAAACCTGCCGGTCAGGCTCGGTTATCGACTAACTTTGTAGCGGGGGGCTTGGTATTCCTTACAGCGGACGGGCAGCGGTGTGAGAACGGTGGTTTGCAGCCAGCACCCTGCTGACGCGAGCTACTGCACCAAAGCGGACCGACCAGAGGTAGTAATTCCGGCCTGCGTTGAAACGCTCGCGGTGGCCTGGGCGTTGATGACAGGGAAGCCCATGAGAGCGTTGCCGAAATGGCGCGTCCCCATCTTGCGGAGGGTGACGCGAACGGCGTTGTAGGATTTTGCTCCGGCCTCGAAGCGTGCGCCCACTGCCTTGCCGGCAGATCCGACATAGCGGCCGGGCATGATCGTGACCGTCGGCAGATCGCCCGTATCGACGGGCCTGCCGGCGCGCAGAACAGTCACGTCGGGCATGCCGTTGTCACGGAAAGTCGAGAGAACGGCAGTCTCCATCCTGTCGAGATTGGCCGCAGCCATGATGGCGGCGAGGTCCACCAGGGATTGCGCCTCGCGCCGCTCCGCGTAGAGCGCGCCTTCGTCGACGGATATGGCCGCAAGCACGATCGCCACCGGCATCGTCAACGCGGTCAGGACAGCGATGTTTCCCGAGGTACCGGAGAGGAAACGCCTGGCAAGTGTTCTCGCCGCCTGTCTCCCGGGAGACCGCATCATATGCCTCCGATCCGGATGGTCGACTGGCGGGAGATGATCCTGCCGGGCAGCGGCAGGCCGTTCAGCAGGTTCCATAGCGGCAGTGCGGTCGCGTCGTAGCGGACGGCAACGACGAAGCGCGTTCCGTCTCCGGTGGGGTCTCGCGCCTCGACGGACAGCTTCCGCGGATCGACGAAAGAATAACCGCCGGCATTGAAGCGGACGAAGTCGGCCGCCAGGGCACGCCGCTCGGCTTCGCTGCGGCCGGAGATGGCCGCACGTGCCACCTCAGCGGCGATCTGCTGGACCGAGTGACTTGCCCCGACATGGATGCCGTAGGCGGTCATGCCGAGGAAAAACAGAATGAAGGTCGGCGCCAGAAGCGCGAATTCCATCGCAGACGTTCCGGCTCTCGACAAGGCAAAGCGATCAATGAGGTCTTCCATGCGCAATTGTCGGCACGGAAGGTCACAAGAAAGGGAGAAGCACCGCTTCAATTACAGGCAGAATATGGTTGTGGGCAGGCGGTTCGGCAGGTCACGCGCCGGCAGCGCTGGAAGCCCTTCAGTCAGGCCGGGTCGCGGTGACGGGCGGCAAGCCGGCCGAGATCGCAGAGCAGGTCCTGGTCCTTCCTGGCGTGCTCGATCGTATTGCGCACCTTCGTCCCTTCGACGGCAGCCGACCAGAAGCCTTCCATCTGACGGATATAGGCTTCCTGATAGCCGTTGCGCAGGACACTGCGCCCGAACCTGTGTCCCGTCGACCGCTGCACGATCAGCTCTGTCTGCTGGTGGTTGAGATAAGGCGACGGGAAGACGAGCTCGATGACGGAGTCGTCGAAATAGAACGCCACGCGCTCCCGGTAGTCGGCCAGCTTCGGCACCTTCACATGCACCATCTGCCACAGGCTGTGGCCGTTGTTCATCCGCACCATGCCGGCACCGCCGTCGCCCCCGGCAAAAATCTCCGCCCCAATCGGCTGGAGGTCGTCGACGCCCAGATGATCGAGCATGCCGTGCACGATGTTCACGTCATGCACGATGCTGGACGAGTAGGCGGAGATGAAACCCTTGAAGGTTAGCGGGTCGACCTCGCGGCCAAGTGCGGCCGCGGTCTGCGCCAGCACCGCGGCGCGGCCGGCCGCCAGCGCCTCGGCCGATAGGTCGCCGGTCTGGCGCTGCCGATGCTGCGCGGTGTGGTAGGCGGCATCGGCCTCGTTAACCTCGACCGCGACATAGCGCAGCCTGGAGGCGTCCCCGGGCAGTTCCTGCAGGGCCATCTCGTAGCTGGCATCGAAGCGCTTCATGTAGCCGACCTGCACGACGCGGTTCTTGGCGTCGCGCAGCGCGATCAGGTCGGCGAAATCCTGCGAGCCATAGCCGAGCGGCTTTTCGGTGAAGACATGCAGGCCGGCCTCCAGCCCCTTCCTGACCGCCGTCACATGGGTGAAATCGGGCGAGGCCACCAGCAGGGCGTCCAGCTTCTCGTTGAGCAGTTCGTCGAGGCCGGCGCAGGTTTTCATGCCGAACTGCTCCTCCATGAAGGAGCGCGCCGCCGGAGAGGGGTCGGCGCCCGCTACGATCTCGAACTTGTCCTTGAGCTTCAGAAGGTTTGGCACGTGCTCGATCTGGCTGATCATGCCAAGGCCGAAGACGCCGATGCGAAGAGAGGTCATGGGCAACCCGCGAATAGAGTGGATTCTACAAGGGCAATCACATCAACTCATGAATACGGAATTCGAACTGTCTAGCAAAACGAACGTCTGGGCAATGAACAAGATTTCGGTGACATAGCTGGGTCGTGAATAGATTTGCATGTTTTCTATTGACTGCCGGGAGAAACCTGCCGTTTTCTCTCGAGGTTGGTTGCCGGTCCTGGGAGGAGACCATGCCGGATCATCAGGATGCGGCCCCGGTGCCGCTGGACGTCATCGCCATCGGACGCGCAGGCGTGGACCTCTACGGCCAGCAGATCGGCTCGCGACTGGAGGACATCGCCTCCTTCGCGAAATCGGTGGGCGGCTGCCCGGCCAACATCGCCATCGGCACGGCGCGGCTGGGGCTGAGATCGGCACTGCTCAGCCGCGTCGGCGACGAGCAGATGGGCCGCTTCATCCGCGAGCAGATACTGCGCGAGGGCGTTTCGGTGGCCGGGCTGAAGACCGACCCGGAGCGGCTGACCGCGCTTGCCATCCTCTCGGTCGAGAACGACAAGAAATTCCCGCTTTTGTTCTACCGCGAGAACTGCGCCGACATGGCCTTGTGCGAGGACGATGTGGAAGAGGACTTCATTGCCTCGGCGCGGGCGGTGGTGGTGACCGGCACGCATTTTTCTCGCGTTGGAACCGAGGCGGCGCAGCGCAAGGCGATGCGACTGATGCGGGCGACAGGCGGCAAGGTGGTGCTCGACATCGACTACCGGCCGAACCTGTGGGGCCTTGCCGGCCATGCGGCCGGCGAGAGCCGCTACATCGCCTCGGACTCAGTCTCGGCGCGCATGAAGTCGGTTCTGGCCGCGTGCGACCTGATCGTCGGCACGGAAGAAGAGGTGCTGATCGCGTCGGGCGAGAGCGAGCTGTTGCCCGCGCTGCGCATGATACGCTCCCTTTCGGCCGCGACCGTGGTGCTGAAGCGCGGGCCGATGGGCTGCATCGTCTATGATGGGCCGATCCCTGATGACCTCGAGGACGGCATCATTGGCAAGGGTTTCCCAATAGAGGTCTACAATGTGCTGGGCGCGGGCGACGCCTTCATGTCGGGCCTGCTGCGCGGCTGGCTGGGCGGCGAGGACTGGCAGACCTGCGCCACCTGGGCGAATGCCTGCGGTGCCTTCGCCGTCTCGCGGCTGCTTTGTTCGCCCGAAATCCCGACCTTCGAGGAGCTGCAATATTTCCTGGCGCATGGCAGCCAGGAGCGCGCGCTGCGCAAGGACCAGGCGCTCAGCCACATCCATTGGGCGACGACGCGCCGGCGCGACATCCCCTCGCTGATGGCGCTGGCGATCGACCATCGCGTCCAGCTTGAAGACCTGGCCGCCCGCCTCGGCGCGGACCCGGCGCGGATCGGCCACTTCAAGCGGCTGGCGGTGAAGGCGGCGGCAGAGGTCGCCGGCGGGCGCGAAGGTTTTGGCATGCTGCTGGACGAGAGGCATGGGTGCGAGGCGATGTTCGATTTTGCTCGCCACGGCTTTTCCTGGCTCGGCCGGCCGGTGGAGCTGCCCGGCTCGCGGCCGCTGCGTTTCGAGTTCAGCCAGGACATCGGCGCGCAGCTCGTCGGCTGGCCGGTCGACCACTGCATCAAATGCCTGTGCTTCTATCATCCGGACGACCCGCCGAAGCTGAAGGCCGAGCAGCAGCAGAGCCTGCTGCGCCTGTTCGAGGCCGCGCGAAGCGTTGGCCGCGAATTGCTGGTCGAGATCATCGCCGGCAAGCATGGCAAGCTGGAAGACGACACCGTTCCGCGTGCGCTGCAGGAACTCCACGACATTGGCATCAAGCCCGACTGGTGGAAGCTGGAGCCGCAGGCTTCGAGCGCGGCATGGCAGGGGATCGGTGCGGTGATTGCTGAGAACGATCCATGGTGCCGGGGCGTGGTGCTGCTGGGGCTCGATGCGCCGATGGACGAGCTGGAGGCGGCGTTTATCGCAAGCGCGCAGGTGCCGGTGGTGAAGGGTTTCGCCGTCGGGCGCACCGTTTTCATGAGCGCCGCGGAGAAGTGGTTCGCCGGCGAGATTTCGGATGCGTCGGCGGTAGCCGACATGGCCACTCGTTTCGGCCGGCTGGCCCGTGCCTGGCTTGCCCTGCGCGGCCGCAAGGCCGCATGAGGGGGAGGGAGACGATGGGAAAGACGATCCGCCTGACCATGGCGCAGGCGCTGACGCTGTTCCTGGCCCGCCAGAAGACCGAGATCGACGGCGCGCGCGTACCGCTTTTCGGGGGCGTCTGGGCGATCTTCGGCCATGGCAATGTCGCGGCGCTGGGCGAGGCGCTCTATCATGTGCGCGACGAGCTGCCGACGTTTCGCGCCCACAACGAGCAGGCGATGGCGCATGCGGCGATCGCCTATGCCAAGGCGCATTTCCGCCGTCGCATGATGGCGGTCACCTCGTCCATCGGCCCCGGCGCGACCAACATGGTGACGGCCTGCGCGTTGGCACATGTCAACCGGCTGCCGCTGCTGCTCCTGCCGGGCGACGTCTTCGCCAATCGCATCCCCGATCCCGTGTTGCAGCAGGTCGAGGATTTCGGCGACGGCACTTTGTCGGCAAACGACTGCTTCCGGCCGGTATCGCGCTACTTCGACCGCATCACCCGGCCCGAGCAGATCGTGCCGGCGCTGTCGCGCGCGATGGCCGTGCTGACCGATCCGGCCGAATGCGGGCCGGTGACGCTTTCGCTGTGCCAGGACGTGCAGGCCGAGGCCTACGATTTTCCCGAAAGCTTCTTCGAGGAACGCAACTGGCGGCCGCGCAAGCCGCGGGCGGACCGCGCCGAGGTCGCCCAAGCGGCTGCCGCGCTCAAGGCGGCGAAGAAGCCGCTGATCGTTGCCGGCGGCGGTGTGCTCTATTCCGGGGCGTCGGCGGAACTGGCGAAGCTTGCCGAGGCGACCGGCATTCCTGTCTGCGAGACGCAGGGCGGAAAGTCGTCGCTGCCGGACGCCCATCCGCTCAACATGGCGGCGGTGGGGGTGACTGGAACCTCCGCCGCGAACCGGCTGGCGCTGGAGGCCGACGTGATCCTTGCCGTCGGCACGCGGCTGCAGGATTTTACCACCGGCTCCTGGGCGCTGTTCCGCAATCCCGAAAAGACGATCATCGGGCTCAACGTGCAGGCCTTCGACGCCGGCAAGCACCGGGCGCTGCCGCTGGTCGCGGATGCGGCCGAGGGGCTGGCGGAGCTGGTGGCGGCGCTCGGCGGCCATCGCGCACCTTCGAGCTGGACGGAAAACGCCAAGGCCGGCAAGGCCGAATGGCAGGCAATGGCGGCGAAGGCGACGGCGGCCAGCAACGCCGCCCTGCCGTCCGACGCGCAGGTGATCGGGGCGGTGCAGCGCGCCATGGGCTCCGGTGTGACCGTGCTTCATGCCGCCGGCGGCCTGCCGGGCGAGATGCACAAGCTGTGGCAGGCGGGCGCGCCGGGCTCCTACCATGCCGAATATGGCTACTCCTGCATGGGCTACGAGATTGCGGGCGGGCTGGGCGTGAAGATGGCGAGGCCTAACCAGGAGGTCGTCGTCATGGTCGGCGACGGCTCCTATCTGATGCTCAACTCCGAGATCGCGACCTCGGTGATGCTCGGGCTGAAGCTCGTCATCGTGCTGCTCGACAATCGCGGCTTCGGCTGCATCAACCGGCTGCAGATGAGCACCGGCAGCGCGAACTTCAACAACCTGCTGAAAGACACGCGGCACGAAATGCTGCCGGATATCGACTTCGCCGCGCATGCCGCAAGCCTCGGCGCAATTGCCGAGCGCGCGGCCTCCATCGCCGAGCTTGAAACGGCGCTGGAGCGCGCCAGGCATGCGCCGCGCACGACGGTAGTGGTGATCGAGACCGATCCGCTGATCTCGACCGAGGCCGGTGGCCACTGGTGGGATGTACCGGTGCCGGAGGTGAGTGGGCGCGAGGAGGTGAACGCCGCGCGCCAGGCCTACGAGCAGAAGCGGCAGACGCAGAGAGTGGGCGATTGAGCGGCGCGACCTCCCCACAAGCGGGAGGTGAAATTGAAACCGGAGCAATGACGTGAAAGCCAAACTGGGCATGTCCCCCATCGCATGGTGGAACGACGACCTTGAGGAACTGAGCGATGACGTCTCGCTGGAGGAATGCCTGCGGCAATCGCGTTCCGCCGGCTTCACCGGCATGGAAATGGGCCGGCGCTTTCCCAGCGATCCGAAGGTCATGCTGCCGATCCTGAAGGCGGCCGACGTCACGCTCTGCGGCGGCTGGTTTTCCGGCACGCTGGTGAACGAGGATCTCGCCGCCAACAAGGATCGCATCCAGCCGATGATCGATCTGTTCAAGGCGGTCGCCGCGCCCTGCATCGTTTATGGCGAGGTCGGCCGTTCCATCCAGGGCGACCGCTCCAGGCCGCTCGCCACCAAGCCGAAGCTTTCCGACGACGAGATGAAGGCTTACGCGAGGAAGGTGACCGAGTTCGGCGAATGGTGCGCCGAGCAGGGCATGCCCCTCTCCTACCACCATCACATGGCGGCGGTCGTGGAGACGGAGCCGGAACTCGATGCTTTCATGCGCCATTCGGGCGAGGGCATTCCGTTGCTGCTCGACGCGGGGCACCTCGCCTTCGCCGGCGGAAATATCTTGCGTGCCATCGAAAACCACCATCGGCGCATCAACCACGTACATGTGAAGGATATTCGCAAACTCGTCGTCGACGGGCTCGACCGCTCGAAACGATCCTTCCTCGATGCCGTGGCGCTCGGTGCCTTCACCGTGCCGGGCGATGGCTCGCTCGATTTCGGGGCGATCGTGAGGCGCCTTGCCGATCATGGCTATGAAGGATGGTTCGTGGTCGAGGCAGAACAGGACCCGAAGAAGAACCCGCCGCTCAGGATGGCCGAGGTCGGCCACAAGGAACTGATGCGGGTGATGACGGACGCCGGCTACTCGGTGGAGACTCAAGGTTTTCCTGTCGCTTGATCGCAACGGTGAAACCGTCGAATGTGTCGGTCCAAGACCGCAACCCGAACGATTTTGCCAAGAGGCTGGCCCGACGTGACCCCGGATTCGCAGCATCCTTTTTTTCGCCCTCTCTGGCGCCGCGTTGCGGTGGTCGCCGCCTGCCTCTTCTGGGCGGCGCTTGAGTTTGCAGCCGGGGCATCCGCGTGGGGCATTACCGCGCTGGCGCTTGCGGCCTATGCGGTGTGGCAATTCTTCTTCCGCTATGTGCCGCCCCAGGAACCGGACAACAAGGAGTAGGGCTCATGTCGAAACTTCTGCTGAAGGCCAAGCGCGGGACCGGGCGCATTGTTCATGTGACGCCGCAGATTGCCGGGTGGAGCCATGTCGGCTTCGACCTCTATCGGCTCGAGCCGGGCGAAACGGTCGCGGAAGGAACCGGCGCGCGCGAGGTCTGCCTGGTGTTCGTTTCGGGCCGGGGGCAGGTGCGTGTCGGCGGCAGGGATCTCGGCGTGCTCGGCGAGCGCATGTCGCCCTTCGAGGGCAAGCCATGGTCGGTCTATGTGCCGGAAGGGACCGAATGGTCCGTGGAGGCCGGCACCGATCTCGAACTGGCGGTCTGTTCCGCGCCGGGGCGAGGCGGCAGGCTTGCTCCCCGCGTCATCCTGCCGGACACGCTCGGCCAGGAGGTGCGCGGCAAGGGCACAAATACCCGCTACGTCACCAACATCCTGCCGGAAGGCGAGCCGGCGGATTCGCTGCTGGTGGTGGAGGTGATCACTCCGGGCGGCCACACGTCGAGCTACCCGCCGCACAAGCACGACCAGGACAATTTGCCGGCCGAGTCCCTGCTGGAGGAGACCTATTATCATCGGCTCAACCCGCGCCAGGGTTTTGCTTTCCAGCGCGTCTACACCGACGACCGTTCGCTGGACGAGGCTTTCGCTGTCGAGGACGGCGATGTGGTGCTGGTGCCGAAGGGCTACCACCCTTGCGCCGCCTGCCATGGCTACGACCTCTACTATCTCAATGTGATGTCCGGGCCGAAGCGGACTTGGAAATTTTACAACGCTCCCGAGCACGAGTGGCTGATCGGGCGCTGAGCCGGAAGTTCAGCGCTTGCCGGCGGATAAAAGCTCCTGGCGCTTGGAGATCGACATGACGAATGCGCGGAACGGCGCGCCGAACGGCTTTTCCAGCGCAGAGCGGTTCCAGGCCAGATAATAGGCTTCAGGCATCTGCAGCCGAAGGTCGAAGGGCACCACCAGCCGGCCGTTGGCGAGATCGTCGGAGATCATCGACATCTGCGCAAGCACAAAGCCGCGGCTGTTCATCGCCGCCTCGATCGCCGCGCTCGAAAGCGAAAACGTCATCTCCGCGGATCTTTGCGGCAGCTCGGCGCCGATCAGCGCCGCCCAGTCGCGCCAGTTCAGGGAAGGCTGCTGGTCGGGGCTCCATTCGATGTCGATCAGCGGAAGCTTCACGATATCCCCGGGCTCGCGTACAGGGTGGGCGGCGAGGAATGACGGCGAACATGCGGGCACCACCCAGTCGGTGAACATGCGGGCATAATGCTCGTAGTCGCGGATGCCATGGCCATAGGTGATCCGGAAGTCGGCCTCGCCGTCCTCCAGGCGGGGCTCGGTCTCCGAGCCGACCAGCCTTATGTTGGCCTCCGGGTTCTGCGCCCTCCAGTCCAGCATCAGCGGGCCCATCCACTTGCTCGCCAGCGACGGCAGGCAGCTGACCACGAAGCCGGCCTTGCGGTGGCTCTGGTAGAGCGCGGCCTGCGCCTTCTTCAGCTCCTCGAAGGTGTTGGCGATGCCGCGCTGGTACTGCTTGCCCAGCTGGGTGAGGGCCACGCGGCGGCCCTTGCGCTCGACCAGCCTGAGGCCGATCGCGGTTTCGACATTGCGCAATTGCTGGCTGACCGCACCGGGTGTCACGCCGAGCTCGTCCGCCGCCGCACTGACGGTGCCGAGGCGGGCGACGGATTCGAATGCCTGGATGGCGCGCAGCGGCGGCAGTTTGAACGGCGTTTTCATGCTCGATATTGTAGATTTTCTAACATAGAACGCAATTTGAATCGCTTTTGATCCCCGGGCTTGTGGCTTAGGCTTTGCGCCAAAATATGCAGGAGGAACTGATGTTTCTGAAAAACGCCTGGTACGTCGCCGCGTGGGATCACGAGATTGGCCGCCAACTCCAGCCGGTCAAGGTGTTGGGCGAAGAGATCGTTCTCTACCGCAAGACCGACGGCACGCCGGTGGCGCTGGAGAATGCCTGCCCGCACCGCAAGCTGCCGCTGTCGATGGGCCGCATCAAGGGCGACGAGGTCGAGTGCGGCTACCACGGCCTGACCTTCGACGGCACAGGCACCTGCACGCGCGTGCCGGGCGCAGAGAAGATCCCGCATGTGGCCTGCGTGCGCGCCTACCCGCTGGTCGAGCGCTATGGCTTGCTGTGGATCTGGATGGGCGATGCCGACAAGGCCGATCCGGCGGAGATCTTCCAGGTCGAGCACTGGGGCGACCCGGCCTGGGGTGTGAACCGCGGCGAGTCGATGATGCTCGAGTGCAACTATCTCTACATGACCGACAACCTGCTTGACCCCTCGCACGTGTCTTGGGTGCACCAGTCGTCTTTCGGCGGGGTGCAGGCGATGGAAGATTTGCCTCTGCAGACCACGGTGGGCGAAAAGGGCGTCACGGTGTGGCGCTGGATGCACGACGTGGAGCCGGCGCCGTTCTACAAGCCGTTCCTGAAGTTCAGCGGCAATTGCGACCGCAAGCAGCACTACGAGGTGCACTATCCCAGCAACGCCATCATCAAGGCGATCTTCGCGCCGGCAAACACCGGCGGCGAGGACAAGCCGCTGCATGAGGACGTGTTCCTGATGGACAGCTACAATTTCATGACGCCGGTGGATGAGGACCACACCAGGTACTACTGGTTCCAGATGCGCAACTTCGCGCCCAACGACGAAGAGGTGTCGCACCAGTTCGCCACCTCTGTGCGCGGCGCCTTCGAGGAAGACCGCGCGGTGCTGAACGCCGTGCACAAGGGCATGAAGAACATGCGCACGCCTAACCTCGACCTGAAGATCGATGTCGGCCCGCTGCGCTTCCGGCGCAATCTCGGCCAGCTGATCGCCGCCGAGGGCGCAGAAAAGCAGGCCGCGGAATGAACGCAGTCGCGGGCGTCGAAGCCGCCGGCAGGAGCGGCTTTCGCGAACTGAAGGTCGTCGCCAAGGTCCGCGAAAGCAGCATCATCACCTCGTTCTACCTGGAGCCGGTGCAGCCGGAAGGATGGCGCACCTTCGCACCCGGCCAGTTCCTGGTCTTCAAGCTGCCGGTGGAAGGCGAGCGCGGTTTCGTGCTGCGCAACTACAGCGTCTCCTGTTCGCCGGCCGTGCCCGGCCGCTATCGCATCACGGTCAAGAAGGAGCCAGCTTTCGCACCCGAGCTGCCGCCGGGCGTATGCTCGTCCTTTTTGCACGATCGCATTGAGGTGGGCGATGTGCTTTTGGCGGAAGGGCCGCGGGGCGACTTCGTGCTCGATGAAACGAGCGCCCGGCCGGTGGTGCTGCTGAGCGGCGGCGTCGGGCTGACGCCGATGGTCTCCATGCTGCATGCGCTGGCCGGCAGCGGGCGCCGGGTCTTCTTCATCCATGCCTGCGACAATGGCGAGGTGCACGCGCTGCGCGACGAGGTCGAGGCCGTGGCGGCCTCGCGCGACGGCATCGACGTGCATTTCTGCTACCGTTTTCCCACTGACGCCGACCGCGCCGCCGCGCGCCACCACAGTGAAGGCGTGGTCACCCGCGAGCTGCTGCCGCTCGACGACTACGTGGTCTATCTGTGCGGGCCGCCGCCCTTCATGCAGGCGATGTATGGCACGCTGCGCGGGCTGGGCATTGCGAAGGAGCGCATCGCCTACGAGTTTTTTGGCCCCGCTACCGTGCTGGAGGCGGACCGGGCGCAACCGGCCGCCGAAGCGCCGCCGGCGCCGCAAGGCGAGGTCGCGGCAGCGGGCGATCAGCTCACCATCGAGTTCCGCCGCTCGGGCCGCACCGCCGTCTGGGACGCGAACGCGGAATCGCTGCTGGCCTTTGCCGAGGACCAGGGCCTGGCGCCCGACTTCTCCTGCCGGGCGGGCGTGTGCAGTACCTGCAGGTCGCGCCTGATCGAGGGCGAGGTCGTCTATTTCGAGGAGCCGCTCGATGAGCTTGCGGCCGACGAGGTGCTGCTGTGCTGCGCGAAGCCGAAGGGTTCGCTCGTCATCGACATCTGAGACCGAGGGAACCACTCGCGGCGTCGATCAATGCGACGCAGTGGCGACCTGCTTGGGAATGAGCACGCGGGCGGCAAGCACGCAAAGCAGCACGGTGAAGATGAGGATCAGCGCCACCAGCGCGTTGATGTCTGGCGAGAAGCCGAGCCGCATCATCGCCCAGAGCCTGACCGGCAGCGTGCTCTGGGTGCCGGTGACCAAAATGGTGATCATGGTCTCGTCGAAGGACAGCGCGAAGGCGAGGATCGCGCCGCCGGCCATGGCGCTCGACAGGTTCGGCATCAGCACGCGCCAGAAGGTCTGCCAGCCGTTGGCGCCGAGGTCGTAGGAGGCTTCCACCAGCGAGCGGCTCAGCGACTGCAGGCGGGTCAGCACCGTGCGGTAGACGATGGCGAGAACGAAGACGGTGTGCCCGATGACGACCGTCAGCAGCGAGCGTTCGAGCCCGATCTCGCGGAAGAAGATGAGCAGCGCGAGGCCGCTGATGATGGGCGGCATGAGGAACGGCAGGAAGATGATGAACTGCAAAGCGCCGCGTCCGCTGCGGCGGCCGTGATAGTAGAGCGCCAGCAAGGTTCCGCTGCCCACGGAAAGGAAAACCGTGCAGACGCCGACGATCAGCGTGGTGCGCAGGGCGGTCAGGATCTCCTTGTTTCCGGCCAGCGAGACATAGGCCGAGACGGTCGGGGACGACCAGACGACTTCGCCGCGCGCGACCGTGAAGAACGAAGACACGATCGGCACGAAGAGCGGGCTGTAGAGCAGCACGGCGACCAGCGCCGTAACCGTAGCCAGGAAGATGGTGGAGGGCCGGGCGGTCATAGCGAGGCTCCGCGATTGCGGCCAAAGCGTTCGCCGAGAAGGATTGCGGTGACCACAACGGCAGCCAGCGCCACCGACAGCGCGGCCCCGAACGGCCAGTTATAGGCGGTGCCGAACTGGCTGTAGAGCACGCGGCCGAAGGTGAAGCCGCTGATCCCGCCAACCATCTGCGGCGTGAGGAAGTCGCCGATCGCCAGCACGAAGACGAAGCTCGCAGCCGACGCCACGCCCGGCAGGCTGAGCGGCAGCGTGACACGCATGAAAGTCTGCGTAGCACTTGCGCCGAGATCGTCGGATGCCTGGCGCAGGATCGGCGGGATGCGCTCGAGCGTGAGGAAGATCGGCAGGATGGCGAAGGGGATGAGGAGCAGCGTCAGCGTGAGCAGGATGGCGTTCATGTTGAACACGAACAACGAGGACGGCTCCTGCAGAATGCCGAGACCCACCAGCGCCTTGTTGAGGAAGCCGTTGAGGCCAAGAATGCTGCGGATGGCGTAGATCTTGATGACGTAGCTCATCAGCAGGGGCACCATGAGCAGCATCAATAGCATGTAGCGCCAGCGCCCCTTGAGCGTGGTGAGGAAGTATGCTGCCGGATAGGCCAGCAGCACGCAGATGACCGCCACCGAGAGGCACAGCGCGCAGGTGTTCCAGAACACCGGCAGGAAGATCGGGTCGCTTAGGAAGCGCGAATAGTTGACCAGCGTCAGCGTGTAGTCGATCTCGCCCTGATTGACGCTGAAGAAGCTGTAGCCAAGGAAAATCGCCAGCGGCACGAGAATGAAGATCACCGGCATGGCGAAGGCCAGCAGCGTCACCAGCCGCGGCCGCCACCGAGCCAGTGGTGTCGCCGGGCCAGAGCCGGTCATGAAAGCACCAGATGGGCTTCGCGGGGTGCAAACGACAACGCCACCGTCTCGCCCCAGGTCAAGGCGCTGCCGCTGAAGCGGCTGGGCAGTCGCATCCGCAGTCGTGGCGCGGGCTCGTTTTCGCCCGCGGCAATGATGGCGACTGTCGACGAGCCGGCAAAGGCGAGGTCCACGACCTTGCCGGAAAAACGGTTCTTGGCCTCATGCGCCCCCGTAAGGTGCAGGGCCTCGGGACGGAACACAGCAAAGGCGCGGGCGCCTTCCGGCGCGCTTTTCAGATGGGGCTGGCCTTCAATCGAACAGACCAGACGCCCAAGGGCGGTGTCGATCGAACGCAATTCGCCCTGAACCCTTCCGAGCGTTCCGGGCACCAGATTGTTCTCGCCGAAGAAGCGCGCCACGAACTCGCAGTTCGGCTTGTAATAAAGCTCGTGCGGCGTGCCGAGCTGGCGAATGCGGCCCGCCTGCATCACGCAGATGCGGTCCGACATGCCGATTGCCTCCTCCTGATCATGGGTCACGAACAGGAATGTCGTCTTGATCTCGCGCTGGATGGATTTCAAAAATTCCTGCATCTGCCGGCGCAGCTCCAGATCGAGCGCGGCCAGCGGCTCGTCGAGCAAGATGAGGCGCGGCCGGCAGATCAGCGCGCGCGCCAGCGCCACGCGCTGGCGCTGGCCGCCGGAAAGCTGCGCCGGATAGCGCTTGGCGAAGCTGCCGAGCTGCACGAGTTCCAGCGCCTCGGCCACCCGTCGCGCGATCTCCTTGCGCGGCACAGGGCGGACGGAAAGCCCGTAGCCGACATTGCCGGCAACCGTCAGGTGCGGGAACAGCGCGTAGTCCTGGAACACGGTGTTGAACGGACGCCGGTTGATCGGCATGCGGCTGATGTCCTGGCCGTCGAGCCGGATTGCGCCCGAGGTCAGAGGCTCCAGCCCGCCGATGAGCCGCAGCACCGTGGTCTTGCCCGAGCCCGATGGCCCGAGAACGGTCAGGAACTCGCCGTCGCGGATCGCGAGGTTTACGTCGTGAAGCACCGGAACCGCGCCATAGGATTTTGACACGGATCGCAGCGTAAGCAGGTCGGAACTCTCGTTCATGCTAGCGTCCTGTCGGCGGCCGGGAGAGCCCGGGCCGCCGTATTGCAAGAGAAGAAGTCGGGCCCTGACATCAGGGCGCAGCCTTGACCTCGTTCCACATATCAGAGCGCTTGAGCGGGTCCTCCACAAGCTGAAGCCAGACCAGCTTGTCATTGGGGTTCGCGCTGTCGGTTTCGGTGACTGTGTTGCCGAAGCCGGTGCGCTCGGAAAGTTCGCCGCCGACCTTCTTGCTCAGCATGAAGTCGATCCACTTTTCGGCAGCCGCCTCGTCGCGCACGCCCTTGGAAATGACCCAGTTGTCGAGCCAGGCCAGCGCGCCTTCGCTCGGATTGACGTAGGCGACATGGGCGCCGACCTTCTGCAGGGCCTTGACCTGCTGCTGGCCGTAATTGGCCCAGATCAGCGCGACGTCGTTGTTCTGATAGATCTGCTGGGCCTCGTCGGCCGTGGTGTAGAAGGTCAGCACGTTGTGCTTGAGGCCGACCAGTTTCTCCTTCACCGCCGCCATCTGCTCGTCGGTGAGATGGAAGGGGTCCTTGTAGCCGAGGGTGAGCGCGGTGAAGGACACGTTGTGCTCGCCATTGTCATAGGCCAGCACCTTGCCCTGATAGGCCGGGTCCCACAGCACCGACATGGAGGTCGGCGCCGGCTTCACCTTGTCGGTGTCATAGATCAGGCCGATCGAGTCGAAGCAGAACGGGACGCCGTAGACCTTGCCGCCGCTCGTCACGCCGCCGACTGCTTCCAGGTCGCGGAAGCGCGGCAGGACGCTCTTCTGGTTGGGTAGCTGGCCGATGTCGATCGGGCTCACCAGGTCGGCCTGGATGTAGCGCTGCAATTGCGCGGTGTTGACGGCGAAGACGTCAAAATCCTTGCCGGCGCTGCCCTTGATCTTGGCCCAGATCTCGTCATCGCTGCCGATGAAGACGACATCGACGCCAATGCCGGTGGTGTCGGTGAATTCCTTGGCCCAGTCGGGGTCGGCATAGCCGTCCCAGGCGAGAACCCTGAGGTTCTCGGCCAGCGCCGCCGATGCCATGAGGCCGATGCTCAGACCGGCCAACGCCATTCCTAGAAGTCGCTTTTTCAGTCCCATCACTAACCTCCCTTGATCATTCGTGGTGAGCTGCATTGCATCGGATCTGGGTCGTCGCCGCTGATGTCAGCGGTCCTGCCTCCGCAATCGGCCCGGTTCGTTCGCGCATTTCGAATTCCAGCGAGGGGGCTTCTTGCTCGGCGTGATCGCTGGCCGGGTGGATCGATGCAGGCAGGGCTCCGCGCCGCTTCCTGCGGCCGGAAACGCGCAGTCCTGCGCGGCGGCATCGATCAAGTGCAGTCCCAGCGTCGCGCTTGGCATGTCTATTGACGCCTTCCCTCATCCCCTATAAAAATTATTATATGAATAATATGAAGAATACAACAGCCTCCCAAAAGTCCTGGCCCTCTCTCGCCGCGCAGGCGCGGGCGATGGCCTCCCGCCCGACCGGATCCGCCTCCGGCAGCCTGCATGCAATGGTGCTGAATCAGATCGGCCTCAGTATCGTCCGCGGCGAGTTCGCGCCGGGCGATCCGCTGCCCAATGCCGATGACTGGAGTGCCGCGCATGGGGTGAGCCGCACCGTCATGCGCGAGGTCACCAAGGTGCTTGCCGGCAAGGGCATGGTGGAATCGCGACCCAAGACCGGCACGCGGGTGCGTCCGCGCTCCGACTGGAATTTTCTCGACCCGGACGTACTTGCCTGGCGCTATTCCGGCACGATCGGCGGCGAGGACGTGCGCGAGCTGTTCGAGCTGCGCCGCGCGATCGAGCCGATGGCAGGCGCGCTGGCCGCCGAGCGCGCGACGCCCGCGCAGGTCGCCGAGCTGGAGGCGGTGCTGGCCGAGATGGAAAAGGTCGTCGACGACGGCGAGCGCTTTGCCGAGCCCGACCTTGTCTTCCACCAGGCCATATTGCGCATGACCGGCAACGAGCTGATCGGCTCCCTGGCGGCGCTGATCGAGACCGCGCTGCTGATGAGCTTTCGCCTGTCCAACGACAACCCGCAGGGCCAGCGGCACTCGATGCCGCTGCACCGCGAGGTCGCCAGCAACATCGCCGCGGGCAACGGGGAGGGCGCGCGCAAGGCGCTGCTCGCTCTGCTCGACCAGGCGGAAGAAGACGTTCGCCGGGCCATCGCGGCGCGGCGCGGCCAACACGAATAGCGACGGGGGCGGGCATGTCGGAGCGAAGGAAGTTGCGGTCGGCCGCCTGGTTCGGGGGAGCCGGCAAGAACGCCTTCATGTACCGCAGCTGGATGAAAAACCAGGGCCTGCCCGACGACATGTTCGACGGCCGGCCGGTGATCGGCATCTGCAACACCTGGTCCGAGCTGACGCCGTGTAATGCCCATCTGCGCAACCTGGCGGACCATGTGAAGCGCGGGGTCTATGAGGCCGGCGGCATGCCGGTCGAGTTTCCGGTGATGTCGCTCGGTGAATCCAACATGCGGCCGACGGCCATGCTGTTCCGCAACCTCGCCAGCATGGATGTCGAGGAATCGATCCGCAGCAATCCGATCGACGGCGTCATCCTTCTGGTCGGCTGCGACAAGACCACGCCCGCGCTGCTTATGGGGGCCGCTAGCTGCAACCTGCCCACCATCGCGGTGTCCGGCGGGCCGATGCTCAATGGCAATTTCCGCGGCCAGACCATCGGCTCGGGCACGCATGTGTGGAAATTCCACGAGGAGGTGAAGGCCGGCCGTATGTCGGTCGAGGACTTTCTCGCCGCCGAGCAGGGACAGAGCCGGTCGGCCGGCAGCTGCATGACGATGGGCACCGCCTCGACCATGGCCAGCATGGTGGAGGCGCTCGGCATCGGCCTGCCGGACAATGCGGCGATCCCCGCGGTGGATTCCCGGCGCGGCGTGCTGGCGCAACTGGCCGGCCGGCGCATCGTCGAGTTGGTCGAGCAGGACGTGCCGATGTCACGCATCCTGACGCATGCCGCCTTCGAGAACGCCATCCGCGTCAACGGCGCCATAGGCGGCTCCACCAACGCCGTGATCCATCTGATCGCCATTGCGCGCCGCATCGGCGTCGATCTCGACCTCGGGGACTGGGACCGGCTTGGCCGCGACGTGCCCACCATAGTCGACCTGATGCCCTCGGGGCGCTTCCTCATGGAAGATTTTTACTATGCGGGAGGCCTACGCACCGTCATGCGCATGCTCGACGAGGCGGGGCTGCTCAACCGCGATGCCGAAACGGTTGCCGGCGGTACCATCGCCGAGATCGTGAAGGACGCGCCGAACTACAACACCGAGGTGATCCGCCCGCTCGACCGCCCGCTCACGGAAAATGGCGGCATCGCCGTGTTGCGCGGCAATCTCGCGCCCGATGGCGCCGTGATAAAACCCTCGGCGGCGACGCCGAAGCTGATGCAGCATCGCGGCCGCGCCGTGGTGTTCGAGAGCATCGAGGATTACCACGCCCGCATCGACGACCCGGAGCTCGACATCGACGCCGACTGCGTGATGGTGCTCAAGAACTGCGGGCCGCGCGGCTATCCCGGCATGGCGGAGGTGGGCAACATGGCGCTGCCCGCCAAGCTGTTGAAGCAGGGCGTTTCCGACATGGTGCGGATCTCCGACGCCCGCATGAGCGGCACCGCCTACGGCACCGTCGTGCTGCATACCGCGCCGGAGGCCGCGAGCGGCGGAACGCTGGCCCTGGTTCAAGACGGGGACATGATCGAGCTCGATGTTGCCGGCCGGAGGCTCGAACTGCTGGTCGACGATCACGAGCTCGCCGCGCGCCGGAAGGCCTGGTCAGCCCCCCCTGTGCCTTCCGGCGGCGGTTATCAAAGCCTGTTCGTCGAGCGGGTGCTGCAGGCCGACCAGGGCTGCGACTTCGACTTCCTTGTTGGCCGGCGCGATGCCGGCATCCCCCGCCACTCCCATTGAGGTCGATCATGATGGGCGAAATCGAAAACGGCGCGACCTATCCGAGCCTCAAGGACCGCAGCGTGTTCATCACCGGCGGCGGCAGCGGCATCGGCGAAAGCCTGGTCGAACATTTTTGCGCGCAGGGCAGCCGCGTCGCCTTCGTCGACATTGCCGAGGAGCCGTCGCGGCGGCTGGTGGGGCGCATCCGCGGCAAGGGCGATCCGGCACCGCATTTCATTCCCTGCGATCTGCGCGACATCGAAAGCCTGCGCAAAGCCATCGCCGAGGCGGCCGAGCGCAATGGCCCGATCCGCGTGCTCTGCAACAATGCAGGCAATGACGACCGGCACCGGACCGAGGATGTCAGCGTCGACTATTGGGACGACCGCATGGCGGTCAATGTGCGGCACCAGTTCTTCGCCGCGCAGGCTGTCCGCCCGCACATGAAGGCGGCGGGCGGCGGCTCGATAATCAATTTCGGCTCCATCACCTGGATGGTCGGCGATGCCGATTGCCCGGCCTATGTCACCTCCAAGGCGGCGATCACCGGCATGACGCGCGCGCTGGCGCGCGAGTTCGGCCCCGAACGCATCCGCGTCAACTGCATGATCCCCGGCTGGGTGATGACCGAGCGCCAGGTCCACCTCTGGCTCAACCCGGAGGGCGAACGCCAGATCGCGGAGCGCCAGTGCCTGCCCGACCGCCTCCATGCGCCCGACATTGCGCGCATGGCGCTGTTCCTGGGGGCCGACGACAGCCGCATGTGCTCGTCCCAGCAGTTCATCGTTGATGGGGGCTGGGTGTGACCGACTTCAAAACGACAGGGGGAATATGATGCGTCTCGTTCAATACACCGATGCCGCAGGCAGCCGCGCGGTCGGCCTGGTCGCCGAGGATGGAAACCATCTCCGCCGGCTCGCCGGCGTGTCGACGGTTTTGGACCTCGCCAATCGCGCCGTCGAAACCGGCACCCCGCTGGGCGAGCTTGCGCGTGCGGCGGCGACGGAAGAGCGCGTCGACTACGATGCGCTTCTGAGCGCTGGTCAGGTTCTGCCGCCGCTCGATCATCCCGAGCCCAGCCGCATGCTGGTGACGGGCACGGGGCTCACCCACATCGGAAGTGCTGCGGCCCGCAACAAGATGCATCAGCTGACCCATGGCGACGATGCCGACGAGTCCGACTCGATGAAGATCTTCAAGATGGGCATCGCCGGCGGCAAGCCCGCGGTCGGCCAGCTCGGCGTGCAACCGGAATGGTTCTTCAAGGGCGTGGGCACTTGCGTCGTGCGCCCGGGTGCCGCCCTGCCGCTGCCTGCCTTCGCGCTCGCCGGCGCCGAGGAGGCGGAGATCGTCGGCCTCTATCTCGTCGGGCCGGACGGGGCGCCGTTCCGCATCGGCTATGCGCTGGGCAACGAGTATTCCGACCACGTGACCGAGGCCAAGAACTACCTCTACCTGGCGCACTCCAAGTTGCGATCGTGCTCGTTCGGCCCCGAACTGCTGATTGGCGAGCTGCCGGAGGAGGTGCGCGGCACCTCGCGTATCCGCCGCGATGGCGCGGTGGTGTGGGAAGAAGAATTCCTCTCGGGCGAAAAGCACATGTCGCATTCCATCGCCAATCTCGAGCACTATCACTTCCGCTATCCCATGCATCGCCGGCCCGGCGACCTGCACGCCTATTTCTTCGGCGCCGCCGTCATGAGCTTTGCCTCGGGCGTGGCGACCCAAGGCGGCGACGAATTCGAAGTGCATGCGCCGGTGTTCGGAAAGCCGCTGCGCAACAGGATGGAGCAGGTGGTCGACGAGGGACTTGTGGCCGTCAGGGCGCTCTGAAAGGGCACGCTGAACAACCGTGCGGGGGATTTTTCCGCCCGGTGGCGAGCTCCCTGTCGGGTGGCCTCTGATGCAAACCGAGTGGACATCCTTGCAGGCGAGGGTACGTTACCCCTAACGATCCGATGTCCGTGCCTGTTCATGCAGACAGGCCGGACAATTCCGTTTATTTGCCCACTTTCCCTTGCACGGCCAATCCCCAGCCCCCAATAATAGGGGGCGGCAGCGCCGTGCGATTTGGATTCGAAACTACCTTGGGGGCAGATGAACGACGGCGTACTACTTATCTTGATTGTCGTTCTTCCCTTTATCGGAAGCGTTCTAGCAGCCACATTTCGTCCCAATGCGCGAAATTCCGAGGCTTGGCTGGCCGGAGGCGTTGCGCTTGCGTGCCTGATCCTGGCTGTGACCGCCTATCCGGCGATCGTCGAGCGCGGGGCGATCCGCAGCGAAATCGAATGGCTGCCGACGCTCGGTCTCAATTTCACGCTGCGCATGGACGGCTTTGCCTGGCTGTTCAGCGTCCTGGTGAGCGGCTTCGGCTTCCTGGTCGTGCTCTATGCGCGCTACTACATGTCGCCGCACGATCCCGTTCCCAGGTTCTTCGCATTCCTGCTCGCCTTCATGGGTGCCATGCTCGGCATGGTGATCTCGGGTAATCTCGTGCTGCTGGTCATCTTCTGGGAGCTGACCAGCATCTTCTCCTTCCTGCTGATCGGCTATTGGCACCATAATGCCGGCGCGCGCGACGGCGCCCGAATGGCCCTCACCATAACCGGCATCGGCGGCCTCGGGCTTCTGGTCGGGGTACTGTTGATAGGGCACATCGTCGGCAGCTACGATCTCGACCGCGTTCTCGCTGCAGGCGACCAGATCCGCTCGCACCATCTCTACGTGCCGGTACTGATCCTCATCCTGCTGGGCACGCTTACGAAAAGCGCGCAGTTTCCGTTCCATTTCTGGCTGCCCAATGCGATGGCCGCGCCGACGCCGGTGTCGGCCTATCTGCATTCGGCGACCATGGTGAAAGCGGGCGTCTTTCTCATGGCGCGGCTTTGGCCGGTGCTGTCGGGAACGCCCGAATGGTTCTGGATCGTCGGCTTTGCCGGCATGGCGTCGCTGCTGATCGGCGCGTTCTTCGCGATCTTCCAGCACGACCTCAAGGGCCTGCTGGCTTATTCCACGATCAGCCATCTCGGCCTGATCACCATGCTGCTCAGCCTCGGCAGTCCGCTCGGTGCCGTCGCCGCGATCTTCCACATGATGAACCATGCCACCTTCAAGGCTTCGCTGTTCATGGCTGCCGGCATCATCGACCACGAGACCGGCACGCGCGACATGCGGCGGCTGAGCGGGCTTTTCCGCTACATGCCGATCACCGCCACGCTGGCGATGGTGGCGAGCGCGGCGATGGCTGGCGTGCCGCTGCTCAACGGTTTCCTCTCCAAGGAGATGTTCTTCGCCGAAGCTATCGAGACGCATGCCAAGTCCGTCCTCGATACTTCGGCACCCTATGTCGCGGTGCTGGCCAGCGCCTTTGCCGTGACCTATTCGCTGCGCTTCATCCATACGGTGTTCTTCGGACCGAAGCCGACCGGCCTTGAGCGCCAGCCGCACGAGCCGCCGTTCTGGATGCGCTTTCCCATCCAGTTCCTCGTGCTTGCCTGTCTTGTCGTGGGCACCATTCCGGCGCTGACGGTCGGGCCGTTCCTGCACACGGCCGTCACCTCCGTCCTCGGCCCGAACACGCCTACCTACAGCCTTGCGGTCTGGCACGGCTTCACGCTTCCGCTGCTGATGAGCGCCGTCGCCCTCGTCGCCGGCGTGGTGCTCTATCTGCTGCTGAACGACTACCTCAACCGCAGCGAGGAGGGGCCGCCGTTCATTCGCCGTCTGCAAGCCCAGCGCATCTTCGAACGCGTGCTGGTCGTGCTTTCGTGGAAGTGGGCCAGGTCCATCGAGGCCAGGTTGGGCACGCGCCGGCTCCAGCCGCAGCTTCGTCTGCTGGTGGTGGCCGCATTCACCGCCGCGCTGCTGCCAATCTCTTTCAAAGGTCTGTCGCTGACCGGTGTGCGGCTCACCGAGATCGACCCGGTCTTCGTGCTGATATGGGTGAGCGGCATCTGCTGTGCGGTGGGCGCGGCATACCAGGCCAAATATCACCGGCTGGCCGCCCTCATCCTGCTGGGCGGAGCGGGTCTTGCCACCTGCATCACCTTTGCCTGGTTTTCCGCGCCCGATCTGGCGCTTACACAGCTTCTCGTGGAGATCGTCACCACGGTGCTGCTTCTGCTCGGACTGCGCTGGCTGCCGAAGCGCATCGAAGAGGATGGCCCGAAGACGGTTGCGCTCGGCACGCGTTATCGCCGTGTTCGCGATTTTGCGATCGCCGTGGCCGCGGGCGGAGGCGTGGGCCTGCTGGCCTTCGTCGCGATGACAAGTCCCGTTCCGCTCGACACGGTCGCCAGCTACTACCTGGAGAAGGCCTATGTCGAGGGCGGCGGCAAGAACGTCGTCAACGTCATTCTCGTCGATTTCCGTGGGTTCGACACGCTGGGCGAAGTCACCGTCCTGGCGGTCGTGGCGCTGACGGTCTTTGCGCTGCTCCGCCGCTTCCGGCCTGCTGCCGACAGCATCGCTGTGCCGGACCAGCAGCGGATGCAGAACGACTTCGACGAGGCCGAGCCGGACCGCAAAGTGGGTGACACGATCGCCGACTACCTGCTGGTGCCGGCCGTCATCATGCAATGGGCCTTCCCCGTGATCATCGTGCTGGCAACCTATCTGTTCTTGCGCGGCCATGACCTGCCGGGCGGTGGCTTCGTTGCCGGGATCGCGATGGCTGCCGCCTTCATCCTGCAATACATGGCGGCAGGCACCAGATGGGTCGAGGAGCGGCTGCGCATCTTGCCGGTCAGCTGGATCGGACTTGGGCTTCTTCTGTCGGCACTCACCGGCATGGGAGCCTGGCTGTTCGGCTATCCCTTCCTGACCACCTACTCGCAATATGTGGATCTGCCGACCGTGGGGGCGACACCGCTGGCGACGGCGCTGCTGTTCGATCTCGGCGTGCTGAGCATCGTCGTCGGCGCCACGGTCCTGATGCTGATCGCGCTCGCGCACCAGTCCACGCGCGGCCTGCGTTCGGCTCGCGTGGCTGCCGAAGCGGAACAGGAGGAGGCGTAATGGAACTCGTCCTGTCCATCAGCATCGCCACCCTGGCAGGTTCCGGCGTCTGGCTTCTGCTCAGGCCGCGAACCTATCAGGTGATCGTCGGCCTCTCGCTGATTTCCTATGCAGTCAATCTGTTCATCTTCAGCATGGGGCGGCTGCGCCATGATGCTGCGCCGGTGCTGAGCGGGCAAACCGGCAGCCTGGCGGATTACGCCGACCCTGTGCCGCAGGCGCTGGTGCTGACGGCGATCGTCATCGGCTTTGCCACGACGGCGCTGTTCCTGGTGGTTCTGCTCGCCTCCCGCGGATTGACCGGCACCGACCACGTCGACGGAAGGGAACCGGAATGACGGGCTGGTCTCACCATCTGATCATCGCGCCCGTGCTGCTGCCGCTGGCGGCTGGCGCGCTGCTCATGCTGTATGACGAGCGCAGGCATTTCCTGAAGGCGACGATCAACCTCGCCTCGACCTTCGCGCTGGTCCTCATCTCGATCAGGCTGGCCCAGGTCGCCGACACCTCGGCTACGAGCGTCTACCTGCTCGGCAACTGGCCCGCGCCGTTCGGCATCGTGCTGGTTCTGGACCGGCTGTCGGCGCTGATGCTGGTGCTGACCAGCCTTCTCGCCTCGGCCGCGCTGGTGTTCGCCCTTTCGCGCTGGCACAAGGCCGGCGCGCATTTCCACACGCTTTTCCAGTTCCTGCTGATGGGCTTGAACGGCGCGTTCCTGACCGGCGATCTGTTCAATCTCTTCGTCTTCTTCGAGGTGATGCTGGCAGCCTCGTACGGGCTGGTGTTGCATGGGTCCGGTCCGCTGCGCGTCAAGGCCGGGCTGCACTACATTGCCATCAACCTCGCCGCCTCCTTCCTGTTCCTGATCGGTGTCAGCCTGATCTACGGCGTGACGGGCACCCTGAACATGGCCGATCTGGCGGTGCGCATCGCCGGTCTGCCCGCAAGCGACCGCATGCTGCTCGAGATCGGGGCCGCGGTCCTGGGCGTCGCCTTTCTGGTGAAGGCCGGCATGTGGCCGCTCAGCTACTGGCTGCCGAACGCATACTCGGTGGCGGCCGCGCCGGTTGCGGCGGTCTTCGCCCTGTTGAGCAAGGTGGGGATCTATGTCCTGCTGCGCTTGTCGCTGCTGATGTTCGGGGCGCATGCGGGAAGTTCCGTCGACTTCGGCAGCGGCGTGCTGATCGTCGGCGGCATGGCGACGATCGCGTTTGGCATGATCGGTGTCACCGCCTCCCAGGCGCTGGGACGCCTGGCGAGCTACAGCGTTCTTGTGTCATCGGGAACCTTGCTTGCCGCCATAGGCATGTCGGATGTGGGCGTCACCGCCGGCGCGCTGTTTTATCTGGTGAGCTCAACGATCGCCGTCGGGGCGCTCTTCCTGCTGATCGAGTTGATCGAGCGCGGCCAGAACCCCGCCGCCGACATCCTTGCCGTCACGGCCGAGGCCTTCGGCGACGAGGACGAGGAAGCGGCGGAGGACCAGGTGGGCGTGGCGTTTCCGGGAACGCTGGCGATCCTGGGCGTGTGCTTTGCAATCTGCGGCCTGCTTCTTGCGGGGCTGCCGCCTTTGTCGGGCTTCATCGCCAAGTTCGCGCTGCTTGCCGCCGCGCTCAATTCCGGGGCCGGTGCCGAAAGCGGCATCCCTGCGGCGGCATGGGTCTACACCGCGCTGCTGATACTCTCGGGTCTTGCCGCGCTTCTGTCGATGCTGCGGTTCGGCATTCGCACCTTCTGGGCACCGATCGAGGCCGTGGTGCCACGCGTTTCCCTGAGCGAGATCGTGCCGGTCGTGTTCCTGCTGCTGCTCACATTGGGGCTGACGATCCAGGGCGGACCGGTGATGCGCTACATGGAAGACACGGCCCGCTCGCTCCACTCCCCGCAGCAATATGTCGACGACGTGCTGGCCGCCCCGCGATTCCAGCCGCAAGGAGCTAAGGCCGAATGATGAGATCGGTGCTGCCCTATCCGCTGCTCGCCTTGTTGCTCCTGGCGATGTGGATCCTGCTGAACGGCTTCTCGGTCGGCCAGCTGCTGCTCGGCGGCGTGGTGGCTGCCGCCGCCTCCGCTGTCATGGCGCAGCTGCAGCCGGCAAAGCCCAGGCTGCGTAGCTGGCGGGCAATCGGTCGGCTGCTGTTGGTCGTCCCGGTCGACATCTTCCGCTCGAACGTCGCCGTCTCGCGCCTGATCCTGGCCGGCACACGCGGGCGGAAGGTGTCCGGCTTCGTCACCATACCGCTGGCTCTGCGCGACCGTACCGGTCTGGCCATACTGGCCTGCATCATCACCAGCACGCCGGGCACGGCGTGGGTGGAATATGACTCGAACCGCAGCATCCTTCTTCTCCACGTCCTCGACCTGGAAAGCGAGGACTGGGTCAAGCTGATCAAGACCCGCTACGAGCAGCCCCTGAGGGAGATATTCGGATGAGCGCCGCAATCATCCTCGCCTGGTCGCTGACGATCTCGCAAATTCTCCTCGGGGTGGCGATGGCCATCGCAGCCTTTCGCATGATCGTCGGGCCGCGCGCGCAGGACCGTGTTCTCGCTCTGGATGCCTTCTACGTGGCGGGCATGCTGATGCTCGTCGTGCTCGGGATTCGTACCGGAAGCACGCTCTATTTCGAGGTGGCCCTCATCATTGCCCTTCTGGGCTGCGTGTCCACCATTGCGCTGGCAAAGTTCCTCATGCGTGGCGAGGTCATCGAATGACTGACATGGCGGACTTGCCAGCCTGGGCGGCACTGCTTGTCGCCTTCCTCGTGCTCGCCGGCGCCGGGCTGACGCTGATCGGGGTGGTAGGGATGCTGCGGCTGCGCAGCTTCTACGAGCGCGTGCATGCGCCCACCCTCGGCACCAGTTTCGGAACGATCAGCATTCTCGTCGCCTCGATGATCTTCTTCTCGGTGCCGGAGACGCGGCTGGTTCTCCATGAGATCCTGATCGGCGTCTTCATTACGGTGACGACGCCTGTGACGCTCATGCTGCTGGCGCGGGCGGCACTCTACCGCGACCGCGCGGAAGGTGCGGACTTCGTGCCCAGGCACGAAACCGGCCTTGGCGATGCTGGATGCCGGTCGCCTCAAGGCGAGGAGCGGCGATGAGGATGCGCGCAGGGCAGGGAGAATAGCCGCAGCGTCACGCTGACGCTTCGGCCATCCCCGCCTCGAAATCCAGCGCCTCGATATCGCGCCCGATCGTGGCGAGAGCGACCGTCTTGCCGGCTTTCCTGTATCTGACCGCGCAGTCGCGTCCCTCGATGCTGCCCTCTATCTCGACCGAATCCCACGATCTCGCATAGCCGACATAGCGGATCGTCACATCGTAGTGGGCGCTCCAGAAGAATGGCGGGGTCGAATAGGGCTGGCGCAGCCCCAGCATGTTTTCGGCGGCGGCTTGGCCCTGCCGTTCCGCCACGACCCAGTGCTCCACGCGCCGCCGCTCGGCGCGTTCGGCGTCCTGCCATTCGGCTATGTCACCCGCCGCGAAGATTCCCGGAATGCTGGTCTGCATGAATTCGTCGACCAGGACGCCGCCGTCCACCGCAATTCCGGCGTCTTTTGCCAGAGCGATGCGCGGCTTAACCCCGACGCCCATCACGACGAGATCGGCATCAATGACGCGATCGTCGCTCAGCCGCAGCGACCGGTCATCGATGCGCGTTGCGGTCGTTCCGAGGTGGAAATGCACCCCGTGCTCCTCGTGGAGCGATCTGATGAACGCGCCGAGTTCCGGGCCGAGGACCTTCTCCAGAGGAGTAGATTCCGGGGCGGCCACGTGGACCTCCAGACCACGCTCGCGCAGGGAGGCGGCGACTTCGAGCCCGATGAAGCTCGCGCCAAGGATACCGACCGTCCTGGCGTTCTCAGCGGCGGCAATGATTGCACGGCTGTCGGCCAGCGAGCGCAGCACGAACACGTTCGCCCGCTCGGCGCCGGGTATCGGCAAGCGCACCGGCTCGGCCCCGGTCGCCAGAAGCAGGCGGTCGAACTGGAAGCCTCGCCCATCGGCGGTGAGGACCTCGCGGGCCTTGACGTTGATGTGTTCGACGGACGACCTCAACTGCAGGTCGATCTGCTTCCTGGCATAGAATTTCGGCGACCGTAGCGGAATCCACGATTCTTCGGCCGTCCCGGCCAGAAACTCCTTCGACAGGTTGGGACGATCGTAAGGGGCGTCGTCATCCGCGCTGATCAGGGTCAGATACCCGCCAAAGCCTCGTCGGCGAAGCATTTCGGCAGCGGCAAATCCGGCAGCGCCTCCGCCCACGATGACGATGCGCTTCGGGTCGCGCTCCACGTCCGGGGCCGCCATCTCTGCTGCGGGCAAGCTGCCCGTCACGAAAATCTTGTCGTCGCGGCGCTCCACCTTCCAGCGGCCCAACGGGTCGAACGCGGGCGCTTCCAGCGCCTCGCCCGTGCGAAGGCTGAAGCAGGCGTGGTGCCAGGGGCATCTGATCGTGTCGCCGACCACGATGCCGTCTCCCAGCGAGGCGCCGTAGTGCGTGCATGTCGCGTTCACGGCCAGCACCTCGTCGCCGACGCGTGCCAGAACCACGGCCTCGCCGTCGACCTGGCCCTTGAGCAGTCCGTTCTTGCCGAACGCCGAGATCGGCACGCCAGCGGCGAGGTCGAGCTCGACCTCCGGATTCCCTTGCGAAGACATCATGGCTCTCCCTCACAACGTCGCCGGCGTTTTCGGTCACGTCCGGCACCGCTTTGACGTTGCTGAGCGCGATAGGTTCCCGATCAGGCGGGTGGTCGATCAATTTTTTGCGCTGTCCGACGGTTTCCCGTGGCGATCGGCATCCGATGTGGCTTCGAACCGCTGCTTGAAGCCATCTAAAAATGCGATGCGCGGTTGACGTTCATCAATGCCCGGGTCGCCGTGCCATGCGCAGAATGCCGGTCTTTGGGATCTCATGGGAGAATGGCAATGGCAATTTTCATCATGCTGACCCGGCTGAGCCACCACGCGCTGCAGTCGCCGCCTTCGCTGGAGGACCTTAGCCATCAGGTAATGACGCGCATTCGCAAGGAGTGCCCAGAGGTGAAGTGGCAATCAAGCTTCGCCGTGCTTGGTCCGGCAGACTATCTCGACGTCTTCACCGCACCGGACATCGCAACGGCCACCAAGGTGGCTACGATCATCCGCACCTTCGGCCATGCCACGACCGAGGTCTGGGCCGCGACGGAGTGGGATCGGTTTGTCGAGCTCGTGCGCGACCTGCCATCGGCGAGTGCCGCCAGCGGCTGAGGATATCCGGAGCGGTTTCCGCCTGCCAATGCGATGATATTGGCTGCAGCCGCCATGGCTGATCCGCCGTGGCGGATAGGTCGTGTGCGGCTTTGATGGCAAGGGCGCGCGGCTGACTTCAACCGGGCGGCCGCCTGCGCGCGATCATTGTCGAAAGTTCCCTTCGCCGCCGCGAGACAGTCGCGCCACGGCGGAAGCATAAGGACCTTTTTCGCCGTCGTGTTCGGTGAAATGCACCCTCGCGCCTACTTCAAGGGACTCCCATTGACCGTCGGAAGCCATGCTTTCCCGGCGAAAGAAAAATTCTCGGCCGTCATCCGTTGCGATGAAGCCGAACCCCTCCTCAGGCACCAGCCGCGCAACCTGCCCCTGCAGCTTTTCCGGATGAGGCTTCACGCCATGACCGCTCATCTCCCGGGCGACATCTTCAAGCTGGCGCTGCGCGGCATTGAAGCTGTCGCGAATAGCGACGTAGACGTCTTCGTGCGCGTGGTTTGCCTCCCGTTCCCTGCCCACGACGATCTGCCGGCCCGGCACGGTGATGTCGATGCGGATATGATAGATCTTGCCCTTGTGTCCATGCCGATGCGGTGCCTCCACGACGACGTTGCAAGAAGTCAGCCTCTCGTGAAAGCGCGCAAGCTGATCGATCCGTTCGCGCACGGCAGCCTCCACCGCCGGGGACGGGTCCATTCCACGAAAGCTTACTTGCGGCGGGATTTCCATGGCTATGCTGCTCCGCTTCAGGCGCCCGAGCCGCCACCGGGCTCGTCGAATTCCTCGCTGCCGAGGAGTATCTCGTAGATTCGGGCGGCCGGACTGCCCGGCGGGATATGCCGCATGGGCGTGGTCTCATCATCGCCCGAGGTCCACGCGACCGCCTGTTCCAGGGCGTCGAGATCCGCGCCGCTCGCCAATATCTCCTTGAGCTTCCAGTCGGATATGGCGCCGCATACGCGACGTATGTCTTCTGCCGTCAGCTTTCTCGACGATGGAGGCGGCGCCTTGACCATTCGACCTCTCCGCCCTTTGCGGTTTCTGCAATTCTTCGGCACACCGAACCCGAGCGCATTGACGAAGATCAAGCACGCCGTTGCCGGCCAAGATTAGTTGGGAAAGATGGTTGCGGCATCTTGGGCAGCCCTGCAGGCGTCCCCCCTTGCCAACAACAGCGACTACGGCATTAAATCAGATGCATGCGCAGAGGCGACCTTATCGCGGGAGTTTCCGTGGCGGGCCTGATGCTGCCGGAAGCGGTGGCCTACGCATCTATTGCGGGTCTTCCTCCGCAGCGAGCGATCCTTGCCGGCATTGCAGGCTGCCTGGCCTATGCGGTCGTCGGACGCAGCCGCTTCGCCATCATCTCGGCGACCTCGTCTTCCGCCGCTATCCTGGCCGCGACCCTGGCGTCGATTCCCAATCTTGACGGTTACAAGCCGGCACTTGCGACGATCGCGGTTGCGCTGGCCGGCTGCCTCTTCCTGGCCGCGGCCGCAGCTCGACTCGGCGGGTTCACCGGCTTCATCTCGCGGCCGGTTCTGGGCGGCTTCGCCTTTGGCCTGGCCGTCACCATCATCGTCCACCAGCTGCCCAGCCTCGTGGGGGTCGAGCTTTCGGCGCCCAATCTCTTCGCTTTTCTCGAAAAGCTCGTCGCGGCGCTGCCGCAATGGAACCTGATGAGCCTGACCGTCGGGGGAATTGCGCTTGCCGCGCTTCTCTTCCTAAAACGCTTCCCGGCCATCCCTGGGGCCTTTGTCGTGCTGGCGGCGGGGGTGGCCGTGTCGGTCGGCTTTCACTTGCCGGAACGCGGCGTCGCGGTGGTGGGGACGATCGACCTCACGCCCAGCTGGCCGACATTTCCTGCGCTCGGCTGGTCGGACTACGCGCGGCTCACCCAGTTCACCGTGCCGCTGGTGCTGATCCTGTTTGCCGAATCCTGGGGGACGATCCGGGCACTGGCGTTGCGCCATGGCGATGCGGTCGACCCCGACCGCGAACTCGGCGCGCTCGGCGTCGCAAACCTTGCCAGCGCGGTCGTGCAGGGCATGCCTGTCGGCGCTGGGTTCTCCGCTGGATCGGCAAGCGAGGCGGCTGGCGCCGAGACCCGCGCGACCGCCGTGATCGCGGCCCTGGGCCTTGCGGCGCTGATCGCCTTCGCCGCGCCGCTCGTCGCACAATTGCCCGAGGCAATCCTGGCGGCGGTGGTGATCGCAGCGCTCACCCATTCGCTCGACCCGGCTCCGTTCATGCGGCTGTGGCATCTGGGGCGGGATTTTTATATTGCGCTCGGCGCGGCGGTCGCGGTGCTGGTGCTCGGCGTGCTGAACGGTATGCTGGTGGCGATAGCACTGTCGCTGGCAGCGCTCGTCCAGCGGCTGGCCACCCCACACATCGCGCGGCTCGGGCGGCTCGGGAACACACACGACTACGTCGACGTCGCGCGCCATAGCGATGCCACCTTGGAGAAGGCAGTCGCGATCTGGCGGCCGACGGAACCGCTGTTTTTCGCCAACGCTGACAGGATCCTGGCCCTGATTACGGCCGAGCTTCGCAAGGAACCGGCCACGCGGGCCGTGATCGTCAGTCTTGAAGAGAGTGCGGATCTCGACAGCACCGCACTCGACGCCTTGCTGGAATTCGACCGCGCCATATCTGCCAGCGGCATGCGGGTGCAATTTGCACGCCTGCATGATCGCGTGGGCGACCTGCTGATCGCGGCCGGCGCAAGCGATCTGCTGGCTCGCAGCAGTCACAGCGTCGACGATGCCGTCCAGGCTGTGGAGGCATCGGTCCAGGATCCAGGGAGGAAATCATGATGCAAGGCGCCGAACCCCTTTTGCAGCCTGTGGAGATCGCAACGCTGCGGCCGACCCAGATGACCGTCGGCTATCGCGAGGTTTCGCTGAAGCGCGCCGAGTGGCGCAAGCGTCAGGAGCGGAGCGGGGAAGAATTCCTCGGTCGCCATATGGTCCCCGCAGTGTTGGGACCCAAGCAGCGGCACTATCTCATCGACAATCACCATTTGGTCCGGGCGCTGCACGAGGAACATGTCGAGCACGTTCTCGTCCGGCTGGTTGCGGACTTGAGCATGCTGTCCAAATCGATCTTCTGGACGTTCATGGACAATCGCAACTGGCTTCACCCCTTCGACGCGGACGGACAGCGGTGCCCTATCAATCGCATTCCCAAGGCCATCGACGCGCTCGTCGACGACCCGTACCGCTCGCTCGCCGGCGAGCTGCGCAGGGCAGGCGGCTACGGGAAGGACCCGACGCCCTATTCTGAATTTCTCTGGGCCGATTTCCTGCGGCGTCGGATCGAAAGCAAGGAAATCCAGCGCGACTTCCAGAAATCAGTCGCCGAAGCGCTGGATCTGGCGCATGGACCAGCAGCCAGCTATCTTCCGGGATGGTGCGGCCCGACCAACTGAGGCCCGCTGACATCGACGGCGTCCAGTTGGACCCGCCGATGATGAAGGCCGCATGCAAAAGCCCGCCGCTCGGAGGGCGACGGGCTTTGTCTCCAGCGTGCGATGCTACTTGCTGGAAAGCTTGTGTGCTTCGCTCGTGTGTCGATGGGCCAGCTCGCTTTGCTCCACCGCCGCTGATGCGTGCTGCTGGGCTGCTTCATGGTGGCCCTGGTTGTGGTGATGGGCCGCTTCACGGTGATGATGAGCTGCCGCAGAATGATGTCCTGCTGCCGTCATATGGTGCTCTGATGAGGGATGTTTTGCCATGATCAGGTCCTTTCTGACTGACACATCTGCCGCGTCGGAGTGATCGCGGCCCTCACAGAACCCCCATCCGTGGCGATGGTTCCTCGCGGAGAAGGCAATGTCATCGGAGAGGGAGCCCCAGGAAGCAGAGCGCATTGAGCGCATTGCCCGTGAAGCTTATGAGCGTTGTCATCCGGACGATACGTTCGATGACCTGAAGCGCCGCGCCGCCTTTTCCAGGGAGGATCAGGGCCTTCTGCGCGACTGGCTTGAATTTGCCGCGCGGCAGGCGGCCGACAGGCGCAAGTGAGCTGGAGGCTCAGCGGGAAGGGAAATCCGCCGCCAGCGTCATGCGCACGAGCTCGGGCAGGCTCTTGGCATGCATCTTGGACATCACGTTGGCGCGGTGCACCTCTACCGTGCGCGGGCTGATGTCGAGATCGTAGGCGATGGTCTTGTTGGGCAGGCCGCCCACCACACCCGATAGCACCTGGCGCTCGCGCTCGCTGAGCAGGTTCAACCGGGTCTGGATGGCCGTGACGTCGTCGGCATCGGCCGGCATGGTCGCCAGCCGCTGTACGGCGCGCTCGATTGCCTCGATGAGCCGCCCCTCCTCGAACGGCTTTTCGATGAAGTCGAGGGCGCCGGCCTTCATCGCCTCCACGGCCATCGGCACGTCGCCATGGCCGGTGATGACGATCGCCGGAATCCTGATCTGGTCCGCTTGCAGGCGGCGCAGCAATTCCACGCCGCTGATGTCGGTCATGCGCAGATCGGTCAGCAGGCAACCCTTGCCGATGCCGGGAGCTGCCGCGAGGAAGGCCGTGGCGGTCTCGTGGACGCGCACGGCGAAGCCGGCCATGGTCAGCAGGAAGGCGAGCGATTTCCGGGCCTGTTCCTCATCGTCGACGATATGGATGATATAGTCGTCAATCATTACGCACGCGCTCGTTCCCGATAGCCGGCAGAGTGAAGTGGAACGTGGCGCCGCCATAGTTGTTCCTGCTCACCGACAATTCCCCGCCATGCGCTTCCACGATCCGCTTGGAGATGGAAAGGCCGACGCCCATTCCGCCGGGCTTGGTGGTGACGAAGGGCGTGAAAAGCTGCGCCGCGATCTCGTCCGAGATGCCGGGTCCGGTATCCGCGACCTCCACGAGGACCATGCCGCTGCCGTTCGAGGCGGTCCGGATGATGAGCTCCCGGCGCTCGCTGTGGCGCATCGCCTCCATGGCGTTGCGCATCAGGTTGGTCAGCACCTGCTGGATCTGTACGCGGTCGACCATGACCATGGCCGCTCCCGGTTCGAACTCGAACACCGACCGCACGCCGCGCTCGCGGGAGCCGGCCAGCGCCAGTGCGCCTGCTTCCTCGACCAGCCGGCGAACGTCTGTCGGCGCCTTCTCCGTCTCGCCGCGCGTCACGAACTCGCGAAGATGCCTGATGATCTGGCCGGCGCGGAACGACTGCCGCGCGGTCTCCTCCAGGGCATCTCGCATCCTGACGGCGAGGCTGTCGTCCATGTCGCGCAGCAGGCGAATACAGCCCTGCACATAGTTGGCGATTGCCGAAAGCGGATGGTTCAGCTCGTGGGCAAGCGTGGACGCCATCTCGCCGAGCTCGTTGAGACGTGCCAGCCTGGCGAGTTCGCCCTGTATCTCGTGCAGGCGCGTCTCTGAGGCCTGGCGCTCGGTCAGGTCGTGGATGAAGCCGGTGAAGTAGGTCTTGTCGCCGGACTTCATCTCGCCGACCACGAGCTTCATGGGAAATATGGTGCCGTCCTTGCGGCGGCCGACCACGACCCGGTTGATGCCGATGATGCGTTTTCGATGCGTCTCGAGATAGCGGCTTATGTAGCTGTCGTGCTCGCTGCGATAGGGCTCCGGCATGAGCATGCGAACATTCTGCCCGACTGCCTCCGCCTCGGTGTAGCCGAATTGGCGCACCGCGGCGGCGTTGAAGGTGATGATCGTGCCGTCCTTCTCTATCACGACCGTCGCGTCGGGAACTGTGTCGAGGATGGAGCGGATATGCGCCTCGCGGGCTTCGAGCTCCCGCTCGGCCTGCTCCATCATGTGACGGGCATGGTGGAGCATCTCCCCCATCCAGGCGACGGCGAGCCCCACGATCGCAAACAGCGCGAACAGGATTGCATTGTCCGGCAAATTCGCCAGCATGCCGCCCAGATACCAGGCCGCCGCCAGTGACAGCCCAAGCGCCATCAGACCGGGCCCGATGCCACCGGCGATGGAGGCGACCAATATGGCCGGAATGAAGAGGATGAAGCCTGCCTTGCCCTCCAGAACGCCCTGCAGCAGGAATCGGATCGCAAATGCGACAGCGACAGCAAGCAGCGCCAGGATGTAGCCAGCCACGCCGTCGAAGTGGCGGGAAAAAACCGCCTGAAGAACGCGGCCTTTCAGGACGGAAACATCTCTTGGCGGCATGATGCGGGCACCAAGTTCCAGAACTTGCTTTTATCACATGGGAATTAGAGCAACGATGGGGAAAATCCCGCTTTCCGCTGGTGGGAATGCCGGTGATTTTCCGACGTATCCAGTGCTTTACGGCCGTTTCTGTGCGGAAAGCGAGAGGCGGTACGTGGGGGAAAGAAAGGGGCTGTCAGGCAGCCCCCGACGCCACTGGGGTGGCATAAGGCGTGCCCGGAGAGGATGGATCAGGGTCTTCAGGTCTTGGTATTTCCGCGCGGCACGTCCGCCGGCTGCTGAGGCGGCACCTCCGCGGCTGGCGTGCGCCGGGAGAGCGCATCCAGGATCCAGGCAACGAGGCCGCCAAGGCCCATGAACAGGATGAGAAGGTTGATCAGCCAGCCGAAGAACGGGATGAAGTTCAAGGCGGCGGCGATGACGAGGCCAATGAAAAGAACGGCAAGGCGCGCCGACATGGTGGTCGGCAGCTCGCCCAGCGCATCGGCCACGCGCCACGAAAGCGCATAGATGCCGAGCAGATAGCCGGCGACCCAGAATACCGTTATCGCCAGCAGTATGACCGGTATGAGCGGGATGCCGATCACCGACATCGCACTGATCGGGATGAGGCCGATGAGCATGCCCAGGCCGAGCACGCCGAGCCCCATGGACAGGAACGGCCTGCGGATCGTGCGTTCGCGCAGGCTTTCGACGGTAAGCGGAGCCACCGCGAGAAGAATTGCCGCCGCGACGAACAGGAAGGCCAGGGTGACGAGAAAGCTGAAGAACACCGCCAGGAATGATGGCCACAGATGCGGCATGCGCACGTTCTGGCGGAAGAAGCCCATCTCGCCGAACGGCTCCAGTTTTTCGAAATGCACCTTGTCGGGTGCGATCACGCCCGGCGCGATTTCGATCGGCTCGGGCGCGGAATAGGTCAGTTCGCCGCCGATCTTGGCGTCTGGTCCGAAGGTCAGCTTGGCGGCGGCCAGCCGCGCGTCGCCGGCAATCGGGGCGTTGACGGTCAGCGAACGCCCCCGTGCGAGCAGGCTGCCCGAAATGGGTGCATCGATGGTGATCGTTCCGCCGCCGATCCTGGCGTTGCCGCCGATGGTCGCGCCTTGGCGGACGTCCACGTCGAAGCCGCTGGCCGTCAGGTCGCCTCCGACCGGCTGGCTGACTTTCACGGCAAAGCCCGCCGCGTAAAGATCTTCTCCCACCGGCGCGTCCACATCCACGTCGAAGCCGGCGGCATGGGCGTCCTTCTCCACCTTTCCGGTGATGTCCACCGAATAGCCCGCCGCCAGCGCGTCGCGGGGGCTCGGCTCGGAAAGCTTGGCGCTCGTGCCGGATACGTATGTATCGCCACCGAAGACAAAGCGCGCGTCGGCGCTGGCCGGCGCTGCCATCAGAAACGCACCGAGCAAAGCAAAACCGCAGCAACGAAGAATGCGCATCCGTGTTTCCTCCCGATGGCGAAAACGCCCGCTGCAGCTGCGAACCCCGCGCGAAGCATGGCTTGTCTGCGAGCCGCCGCATTGATCGCGCTCAAGCCGAAATCGCATTTCGGTTTGACCCAGTTCAAGGACGCCCCACAATGCGACGGTAGTTTCGCCGGATTGCCGAGAGGAGCTCGCCCATGACCATCCGGAATCTCGAATATGCCGTTCATCCAAAATCCGTCGCCGTCATCGGCGCTTCCGTGCGCGAAGGTTCGGTGGGGCGCGTGGTCATGGACAACATCGTCGCCGGTGGCTTCGAAGGCGAGATCTGGCCGGTCAACCCAAAGTATGACCTCGTCGCAGGCCGGCGGTGTTATGCGCGCGTGAAGGACATCCCGGGGGTTCCGGACCTGGCGGTCATCGTGACGCCGCCGTCGGTGGTTCCCGATCTCATCCGCCAGCTCGGCGAGAAGGGGACGCGCGCGGCGGTCGCCATCACGGCCGGCTTCAACGCGGAAAACGGGCTGAGACAGGCGATGCTGGACGCAGCGAGGCCGTTCCTGTTCCGCATCATCGGGCCGAATACGGTTGGCCTGATCATCCCCTGGGCAAAGCTCAATGCCAGCTTCGCGCACATGGCGGTCAAGCCGGGAGGGGTCGCGCTGCTTTCCCAGTCGGGTGCGATCGCCACGTCGCTGATCGACTGGGCGGCGGACAGCCGCGTCGGCTTTTCCCATATCGTGTCGCTGGGTGACATGGCCGATGTCGATGTGGCGGACTGGCTCGATCTCTTGGCGGGCGACGCCAAAACCCGCGCCATCGTGATGTATCTGGAGTCCATCCCGCATCCGAGGAAATTCATGTCGGCGGCACGCGCCGCCGCCCGGCTGAAACCCGTGGTGGCGATCAAGCCGGGAAGGCACGCGGAAGCCGCCAAGGCGGCGGCGACGCATACCGGCGCCCTCTCGGCTACCGACCGCGTGGTCGACGCGGCCCTGCGCCGCGCGGGCATTCTGCGGGTCCGCGGGCTGTCGGAACTTTTCGACGCCACCGAGACCATCGCCCGCTTCGCGCCGCTGGACAGGGCGAGGGTCGGCATCGTTACCAATGGCGGCGGCGCAGGCGTGCTCGCCGTGGATCAGCTGATGGACTGCAACGGCGATCTGGCCGAACTTTCGGAAGAGACGATCGCTCGCCTGGATCGCTCCATGCCGGCGACCTGGTCGAGGGCCAATCCCGTCGACATCATCGGTGACGCGCCGCCGGAGCGCTACACGCTGGCGGTCGAGGCGACCGCCGCCGATCCGGGGGTCGATGCGCTGCTGGTGATGAACTGCCCGACCGGGCTGGCCTCGCCGGTTCAGGCGGCGACCGCCGTGGCGTCGCTGGTGAAATCGGGGATGATCGCCGGCAAGCCGGTGCTCGCCTCCTGGCTGGGCGAGCACACCGCCCGTGCCGGCCGCCAGGTGCTGCAGGAGGCGGGCGTCGCGACCTACGAGACCCCTTCCGACGCGGCGACGGCCGTCTCCTATCTCAGTGAATGGTCGCGCGCCCAGAAGGCGCTGCTGCGGGTACCTCCAAGGCGCAGCGAGGACATCTTCGGCGATCGGGAGGCGGTGCTGTCGATTTTCCGCCGGGCTGCCTCGGAAGGACGCCGCATGCTGACCGAACCGGAAGCCAAAGCGGTCATCGCGGCCTATGGAGTGCCAGTTCCCGAGACGGCGATCGCCCGCACGCCGCAGGAGGTGGAAGAAGCTGCGCGTCGATTGCTGGCGCATGGCGGCAAGGTCGTGGTCAAGGTTCTGTCCGGAACGCTTACCCACAAATCCGACGTCGGCGGCGTGGTTTTGGACATCGCCACGCCGGCGGCGGCGCGGGAAGCCGCCGAGGAGATCGAGAGGCGCGTCCGGCAGTACGCCGGCGCCGGCGCTATCGAAGGCTTCGTGGTGCAGCCGATGGTCGTGCGCAAGCACGCCCAGGAGCTGATCCTGGGCGTCAACAGCGATCCGATCTTCGGGCCGGTGGTTCTTTTCGGCGCTGGCGGCACTGCGGTGGAGGTGATGGACGACACCGCGATCGCGCTGCCGCCGCTCGACGATGTGCTCGCGGGCGACCTGATCGACCGCACGCGCATCGGGCGGCTGCTTGCCGGCTATCGCGACCGCAAGCCCGCCGATCGGCGTGCCATAGCGCTTGCGCTCGACAGCCTGTCGCAGTTGGTCGTCGAATTTCCCTGCATCGTGTCGATGGACATCAACCCTTTGCTCGCCGACGAGGATGGGGTGCTGGCGCTCGATGCCCGTATCGAGATCGAGCCGAGCCGTGTCGAGCGTCCCGGTCCCAATCCCGACATGGCCATCAGGCCTTATCCGGCCGAGTGGCAGAAGGACGTTGTGCTGGGCGGGAAGACTTTCCGCATCCGGCCGATCAAGCCGGCGGATGTCGAGTTCTATCCGGCGTTCCGCGAGAGGATCACGCCTGAGGACCTGCGCATGCGCTTTCTCGCATCGTGGAAGACCTTCCCCGATCAGATGCTGCTCAGGCTCACGCAACTCGACTATGAGCGCGAAATGGCCTTCATCGCGCTGGACATCGCCAATGGCGACCTCGCCGGCATCGTTCGGCTTTCGGCCGATCCGGACCACGAAGTCGCCGAATATGCGATCCTTGTCCGCAGCGACTTTCAAGGCAAAGGCGTGGGCTGGGCCTTGCTCCGCCACCTGATCGATTACGCCGCGGCGGACGGGCTGAAACGGATCGAGGGCATCATTCTCAACGAAAACACGAAGATGCTGGGGATGTGCCGGGAACTGGGCTTCACCATCAGGCATCATCCGTCGGAACTGGGCCTCTCCCTTGCAACGCTCCCACTTGGAGAACAGTCGGGGGCCTGATGCCATTTCAGGCGGGGGGTGGTGCGGCTCAACTCGACATGAAGCGGTTTAGCCCCCTGTCATCCAGCAGCGAACGGGTGACGCCGCCGAAGACCCACTCCCGCAGCCTGCTGTGGCCATAGGCGCCGGATACGATCAGGTCGGCATGGATCGATCTTGCGAATGCGCAGAGTGCCTTGCTTTCGTTCTCTCCGGCGGTGATCTCCGGGCGTGCCTTGACGCCGTGCCGCATCAGGAATGCGGCGACGTCGTCCACGCCGGCGCTTGAGACCGAGCCTTCCGTCTGCTCGACCGTGACGACGACCACCTCCTGCGCGCGCAAAAGCAGCGGAAGGGCGTCGGCGACTGCCCGGCGGGCCTCGCGCGTGTCCTTCCAGGCGACAACCGCCTTCTCGCCAACCAGCTGGTTTGCCTCGCCGGCCGCCACCAGAACCGGTCGCCCCGCGTTGAGGACCAGGCTGCCGATATCGGTCGACCGATAGGCATTGATGCTGGAAGCCGTGTCGGGCGAACTCGTGACGATGAGGTCGGCTGCACGCGCCGCCTCAATGACGAGACGAGTGGGAAGCGCCAGCGCCTCGCGCCATTCGAGCTCGACCGTCGTGCCGGCAAAGTTTTCCACCTTGGCGCGCAGTTCGGCAAATCTGGCCTCGATGTCCTCGCGCTCGCACTCGATGAGCTCGCCGTCGAACACCATGCCGTCGGCTGACGCCATCGGCGGCGGGACGTCGGCAGCCGCAAGACCGATCAAGCGGGCATCGAAACGCTTGGCCAGGTCGACCGCCAGCCGGACGAGCGAGTTGTCGTGGCGGTTGATGTCGAGATTGAGGAGGATCGATCTGTAGGTCACGGCGCCAACCCTTCATCCGGCATCACGGTTTCTCGACACGGCGAAAGTTCCGATTGGGTGCGTTCGCTTCGGTGAAGCGAGCATTCATTTCCTATACGCCGGACTGGCGCGCGCCTTGATCCGGGTCGAAGGCGGGCGGACACGAAGGAGATTTGCGACGGCATCGCGCGCCGGGCCTTTCACTGCTGTTGAAGCGACCGAATGTATTCAGCGAGTGCGAGAATCTTCTGCTGCGCGACGTTGGCATCCGCCCCATTGTTCTCCTCGCGAAACACGTTGCCCCATATGGGCATGGTCCGACCGCCATGCCCGGGCACGATGAAACGTCCGTCGATCGTGGCCAGAACCCTGTCGAGGGGAAATCGGCCACCGTTGTTCCTCTCGAGGACGGTGAGGTCCGCGGGTTTACGGGTGAGCACTTCGGCCATGAGGCCATCGCCCCGCCCCCGGACACCATGGCAGACGGCGCATGAATTCCGGAACTCCTCGGCGCCGTTCGCGGGCTGTTGCCCAAAGGCGCCGCCTGCCGGCATGAGAGCTGCCATGACTAAGCATGCAAGGGCAAAGTCGGCTGGCCTTGTCATATCCGTCTCCTCCATTGCCTGCTGATCATAGGAACGGTGCGGCTTTGTCGCCTTGACGCGGATCAACGCGGGCAACAAGGCACCTGCCACCTTTTGATCCAGCGCAATGAAAAGCCTGTCCGCCTCGGCTAGAAGCTATGGCGGTTTCGCCTGTGGACCGGGAATTCCGTAATGTTGTTCAAGACCCTCCTCAGCGTTGTCGGCGTTCACCAGTCGGACCAGGACGTGATGAGAGCGATCGACCTCTGTACCGAGATCGACGCCCATCTCTCCGTATTGGTCGTGGCCTTGGCGGCGCCGCCGCCGGTCGGGGCCTATGCCGCCGTCCTGTCGGAGCCGTGGCTCGAGGAACGGGAAGCCGACAACGCCGAGCTCAAGATCCGCGTGGACCAGCTGGCGGAACTCGCCGCGAAGGCCGGAGTGTCGTCCGATGTGAACGGCTGCTATTCGGAACTGACCTGGGCCGACCAGGAGGTGGGACAACGCGCCCGCTATTCCGATTTGACCGTGATCGGGCCGGAGCTCCTGACGGACGGCCAGTTGACGACGCTCGCCATAAGCGGCGCCATTTTCGAATCCGCCCGGCCGGTCCTGTTGTTGCCCGCCGGCAAGAGCCCGACCCTGCGGCCGAAGACCATCCTCGTGGCCTGGGATTCGCGCATCGAGTCCGCGCGGGCCGTCCACGAGGCAATGGCGCTCATGACGGGCGCGCAGCGCGTCCACGTCACGCTGGTCGATCCCTCGGCCGGTCTCGATCTCAGCGGACCCGAACCAGGGGCCGACGTTGCGACGTTTCTGGCTCGCCATGGCGTCAAAGTGGTGGTGGACCGTCTTCCCAGCGCCGGTCATGAGGTGGCGCATGTGCTCAAGCGGCATGCCGCGGACCTCGACGCGGACATGATCGTCATGGGAGCCTACGGCCATTCGCGGCTGCGTGAGCGGATGTGGGGAGGGGTCACCAGGACCATGATCGAACAGGCCGATCTGCCGGTTTTCATGGCGCACTGAATGGCTGGTCCCGAAGCGCTTTTGGCGCGAAAGCCTAGTGCTTTTCCCGAGCCGGGCGCCTGGAAATCTCTTCGCCCTCCAACGCCTGCCTTCCGGTCAGGGTTTTGAGTGCGACGCGATAGAATATGTGGGTGGGATCGCGCACCACGGGCTGCGGACCGGGCTTCAACCCGCCCGGCTCCCACCAGTTGGGACGATCATGCAGCAGCGACCAGGCATGTTCGCGCTCGCGCTTCCATTGCGGGGTGTCGGTCAGCTCCTCGTAAACGCCGTAAGCGATGGCGCTGCGCCATTCCCGATGTCCAGAGAATTCGTCCACCTGGACGCATACCTGGGGATTGGCGCGCATCCAGTCGATCTTCTGACCGGGCATGGAAAAGCTATAGAGATGGTCCTCGGCATAGGCGAGGTTGATCGGCACGACATAGGGTTGGTTATCCTTCGTGCATGCCAATCGCCCGAACCGGGATGCCGCGAGGAGGTCTACGATTTCCCGTCGTGTCATTTCCCGTATGAACATCGCATTGCCTCGGGCGCAGCTCCCCACCGTTTGCCGAGCATGTCAGCCTCGGGCCGCCAGCGCGTTGATCCGGATCAAAGACGTGATGGCCTGGCCGCACTTAAGTTCGGACCATGGGCTGGCACGACCGCGGCTCATCGAGAGCAAGAGGGTATGGAGCATGAGCCTGCGTGACACCTTGCCCTCCCTTTGGGACCATGAGGGAGGTTTTCCAGCGCACTTGAACAGTCTTCGCCATGAGATTCAAAAGGTGTTCGACGAGTTCTCGCAAGGCTTCTGGCCCTCCGGCACCTTGAATGCGGCCGAAGTGGTTCCCGAGATGGATATCCACGACAACGGCAAGAAGGTCAGGCTCAGCCTCGAAGTCCCGGGGGTCGAGGAGCGGGATATCGACATCGCAGTTTCGGGCCGGGTGATTACCATCTCGGGGGAAAAGAAGGCGAGCATGGAAGCCGCGACTGGCGGGATGCACCGCAGCGAGCGCAGCTATGGCTCCTTCTCGCGGTCGGTTTCGCTGCCCTTCGACATCGACGCGGGCAAGGTCAAGGCAAAGCTGGACAACGGCGTGCTGACCGTGACCGTCTCCAAGCCTGCCGGTGCCGTGCAGCAGACCAGGAAGATATCCATCGGTGGCTGAGTTTCGCCTGGCCGCTGCGAGGTGCGCGTCAGGCAACTGACCGGCCCAAATGAAAGCGGCCGGTCATCACATTGTTTCTGGCAGGCGCTACTTGCATTTGTCGGTGGCTTTCATGGCGATCTCCGCGCCCAACTTGGTGCGATGGCCACGGCCGAGCTGAATCATTTCCTTGCCGTCGGGCTTCTTCGAAACGATCTCGCAGCCCTTGGTGTCAGGCTTTTGGGCAACGAAATATTCGGCCGCGAAAGCGGTCGTCCCGGTGAGGGAGAGCACGGCGCCGATCAACAGAAGTTTCCGTAACATGGCATTGCTCCGTTTCGGATACGCGGTCCCTCGGACCGCCGTGGCATTCTATTTCTCTCGCGCCGGGCCGCCTTGATCCGTATCAATGGCCGTCGCCAGGGCGCTGGAAGCGACTAGGGCGGGAACCGCTTCTTCCAGTTCCAGCGCTGGGCGCTTCATTCGCTCAGGTTGAGCAGTGCGTCCCACTTCACGATCTCGACGCCGCGCAGGCCGTGCAGGCGGATGATGCCCGTTTCCCTGAATGTCGAGAAGACGCGGGACACGGTTTCGATGGCAAGGCCGAGATAGTCGCCGATGTCCATGCGCGGCATCGGCAGATCGATCTGGTGCGGTCTGCCCTGGCGTTGGGCCATGTCGACGAGAAACGCCGCGACACGCTCGGCTGCGGCCTGGCGGCCGAGCACCAGCAGATGGTCCTGCGTCCGGATCAGGCTGTGCAGCGCCAGCGGCAGAAGCTCGCTGGACAAGTCTTCGCTTTCCGCGAGGGAGATCTTGCGCAGGCCGGTGGCGTTGATCGCCTCGGCGAAAAAACGGTGGGTGCTGTCCTCCTCGAAGCCGAACGTCTCCCCCGCCAGGCAGAACGAGCTGATCTGCCTGCGGCCGTCTCTCATCAGCCGGTAGACGCGCACGGCGCCGAAAACGACCTGGTAGATGCTGCCGGCCTTCTCGCCTTGCGAGTAGATTTCGCATCCGGCGGCGAAGAAGCAGGTCGATTGTGGCGGGAGGGGCGGGGAACGGCGCCAGCCGGGGACTGACGAACGAAACTTCAGCACATCCCGGGAATTCGCATAGGCAAGCATAGGCAGCCTCCATGGCTCCGATGCAACAGCAATTGGTCGGGTTCGCCGATTTTGAAAATCCGGTTATGTCCTTACGGGTAAATACGTAGGCGCAAAATGGGGCTCTGGTCAGGAAGCCTCGGCGTCGTCGGACAGCATGTTCTGGACCGCTTCGACCAATGAGTGGCCGAGGAAGGGCTTGATCAGGACCTTGACGTCGGCCAGGTCGGGAAGAGGGCGCACCCGGTCCATGAGCAGCACGACGGGCTTGGCGAACCGGCCAAGCTCCCTCCATTCGGACAGTCTGCCCCGCACCGCGTCCTCGTCGATGACCGCGCAGTCGGCCGCCTCGGCAAATGGTGAGGTCATCGCCAGCGAAAGCCGGGCATGCGGGTCGACGCCAAATCCTTCGGCTTCGAGCACGAACACGAGCGACCGCCGAAATCCTTCATCGGAGGCGACGACCAAGATCATGCTGATGGTGGTCAAGCGACCTTCAACTCCCCAATGCCGGCCCGCAAGCCGGAATGCAGATCTCCTCGTTGGATTGATAGATCGCTTTGGGAACGCGTGCCTTGCGTCAGGTCAATTCGGGCCGCTGCGAGGGGATCGCCGATATCGGCAGCGATGCGCTGCCTATGGCCGATCGCATTGTCGCGGCGGGTGACCCCTGAAGTGGGGTGGTGCGGCTTCAGACCCGATGGCATAGGCCTTGCTGCATATCTCGAGATCAAGCATGTGATGCGCCAGCTCGACGGAGATGCACCATGACCGAAGTCAGACCCATACCCTTAGCTCCGCTTGGAGAAGACGTCCTTACGCAGATCGAGGCCATTGCCGGCCCCGTGATGCGGGAAGACAGGCTCCGCGACTGGGACCCCGGCTACCATGCCGACAATTTCGCCGCCGGCATCGCCGTGTCGCCGCGCACCGTCTACGAATTGTGCGCGCTGCTTGCGCTGTGCAATGCGGAGCGCATTCCGGTGGTGACCCATGGCGGCCGCACTGGCCTTGTCGGCGGCACCGCGTCAGCACCTGGCGGCATTATTCTCAGCACCCGCAAGCTGAACAGCGGCATCGAGATCGATCCGGTCGGCCGCGTCGCCATTGTCGATGCGGGCGTGACGCTCGAAGCCCTGCAGCAGGCCGCAGCCGAACATGGGCTCAGCCCCGGCATCGACCTGCCGTCGCGCGGTAGCGCCACCCTAGGCGGCCTCGCCGCTACCAACGCCGGCGGCATCGAGGCCTTCCGGTATGGCACCATGCGCGACCGCCTGCTCGGCTGTGAATTCGTGCGCGCCGACGGAACGCTGGTCAGCGATCTCGCCCGCGTGCTCAAGAACAATACCGGCTACGGCCTGACCGACCTGATCGCCGGTTCCGAAGGCACGCTCGGCATCGTCACCAGGCTGGCGATCCGGCTCGAGCCGCTGCGGCAGGTCGCGGCCACCGCGCTGTTCGCCTTCGCGACCATCGAGGAGACGCTCGCCGTCGCCCAGAACCTGCGCGACCGCTTCGGCGATCGCCTGCGCGCCGTCGAGATACTCTGGCGCGAATATGCCGAGACCATCGCCGCCCAGCACGGCCAGTCGCTGGAAGCCGTCGGCATCGGTGAAGGTGCTTTCCTGCTGCTGGCCGAGACCGAGGAGACGCCGGACGGCGACGGCCAGGATCGCTTCATCACCCATCTCGAGGCGCTCTTCGAGCAGGGCCTGGTGTCGGAGGCGGTGCTGGCGCAAAACAGCAGTCAGCGCGATTTCTTCTGGATCCTGCGCGAGGATGCGGACGTGCTGTTCCGGGTCTGGCCGCATGTCCATTCGTTCGACGTCTCGGTGCCGCTCGCAAATCTCGGCGACTACGCCCGTCAGATCGAACCCAAGCTGAAGCAGCTGGCCGATCCGGTCGGTGTCTACATCTTCGGCCATCTCGCCGACGGCAACCTGCATGTGATGGTCGGCCTCAACGACGACCTGCCGCATGAGGCGATGGAAGCGATCCTCTATCCGGGCCTCACCGAAATGGGCGGCGCCTTCTCGGCCGAGCACGGCATCGGCCTGGAGAAGCGCGAAGCCTTCAGCCGCTACAACAGCGCGGCCAAGTATCAGACGATGGCGGCGATCAAGGCCGCCCTCGATCCACACAACATCCTCAACCCTGGCAAGATCTTCATGCCGACGTCGCAGTAGCCGAGGCCGTCTGCATCATGCCGACCAAGGACAACCCGAAGCGTGGCGGATCGGGCGCGCAGTTGATGGCCCGATTTCCCTGATATGTGCCGCCGGAGTACCTCAGCCTGCGGTATCGCGGCTGATGAACTGCTTGAAGCGCTCGGACTTCGAGTTGGCGAAGACCTCGTGCGGCGCGCCGTCTTCCTCGATCCGGCCCTGATGCAGGAAGACGACCGGCTCGCGACGTCGCGCGCAAAGCCCATCTCACGGGCTACCACCAGCATTGTGCGACCCTCGTCGGCCAATGAGCGCATGACCCGCAGTACCTCGCCTACCAGCTCTGGATCAAGCGCCGAGGTCGGCTCGTCGAACAGCATCACCTTCGGCCGCATCGCCAGTTCATGGTCCTGCCAGCGCTTGGGTGGTCAGCGAATTGGTGGCGGCCTCGTCGATCGCCATCGCCTTCGTCGGCAGCGAGCTTCTCGCTTCGGCTGGGGCGATGGGGCTCAGTCGCCGGCCTGCGACTTCATTGCCTTTTCAATCTGTGCCTTTACGCCCTCCAGATTGAAGCTCGCGCCTCTCTGCATGGGCGGAAATTCGAGCGCAGTCTGAGCGAGCTTTCCGACTTGCTGTTGCGCGAACTGGAACCGCCAGAACTGGAAGACGAAGTAGTTGTAGAAGGCCAACGAGCCTTTGTCGCCGCTCGGTATGCCTGTGCGCTCAAAAGGATCAAGCCGGAGATTGGTCAATATGGGCCAGTCTACTTTGACAGTTCCGCCAAGCCAGCCGCTCGGCTGGTCTGTGAAACGGTATTTGAAGTCGTCGATCCGAACCGCGCCCAGCGTGCTCTCGGTGAAGTAGAAAATCTCGTGGCGAGCCGACGGGCCTTTCCCGGCAATCAGCTCCATCTGATTGTAGCCGTCGAGATGGACCTTGTAGTTCATGTCGCCCACTTCCTTGCCGGCCCTCAGCTCTTCCGCGATGTTGGGATTGCCTGCCGCCGCGACGAAGGTCGGGAACCAATCGAGGCCTGAGATGATGCTGTTCTCGATCTTGCCTGCCGGCACGTGGCCGGGCCAGCGGACTATGCAAGGCACCCGGAAACCGCCTTCCAGCGCCGTGCCCTTGCCGCCGGCAAACGGGGTTTGCCCACCGTCCGGCCAGGTGAAATTTTCCGCGCCGTTGTCCGTCGTGAAGACGACGATGGTGTTGTCGTCCAAGCCGTCGTCCTTCAGCTTCTGCATGACGGAGCCGACGACATCGTCGAGCTGTGCCATGCCCGCCTCTTCCATGCTCCAGCCGTTTTCGGGCGTGCGCATCTTCTCGTATTTTTCCGAAAGGTGGGTCACGACGTGCATTCGCGTCGGGTTCAGCCAGATGAAGAATGGCCTGTTCTGCTGCTTTGCCTGATCGATGAAAGCGAGGGTGAACTTCAAGATCTCGTCATCCACGGTCTCCATCCGCTTGGGATAAAGCGGCCCGGCGTCCTCGATGCGTTGCTTGCCGATCTTTCCCCAGCGTGGCTGCACGGTCGGATCGTCGGTAGAGGTCGCCCAGGAGTGGATCATGTTGCGTGGGCCGACCGTGTCGCGGAGTTCGGGCGGATAGTTCGGATGTGCCGGATCTTCCATCGCGTCGAGATGATAGAGATAGCCGAAGAACTCGTCGAAGCCGTGGACGGTGGGCAGGAATTCGTTGAGATCGCCCAGATGGTTCTTGCCGAACTGGCCGGTATTGTAGCCCATCGATTTGAGGACCGTCGCGATGGTCGGCGCCTGCGCCGGTATGCCGATCTTGGAGCCAGCCTGGCCAACGGTGGTGAGCCCGGTGCGGATCGGCAATTGCCCGGTTATGAAGTTGGCGCGACCGGCCGTGCAACTCGCCTCGGCGTAATAGTCGGTAAACAGCATGCCCTCGCTGGCCAGCCTGTCCAGGTTCGGCGTTCTGCCGGCCATGATGCCCCGGTGATAGGCGCCGACATTGAACCAGCCAATATCGTCTCCCATGATGCAAATGATGTTGGGCGGCCGGTTGGCCGAAGTGTCCGGGGCTGTCTCCTGCGCCTGGGCAACCTGGATCGGACTTCCGGCCCCGATTGCGGAGGCTGCGGCGAGTGCGGTGCCGCCCAGGAGCACGTTACGTCGGCTGACGATTGCGTCGGTAACGGCGCGGCTGCGACCTTCTTCCTGCTTGCTAGACATTTGTACGCTCCATCGATGGGGATCACCAATTCGGGTTGGCAGGCCAGACCCCTCTCCCGGCAGTCCGATCGAAATGCGTGTCTTTCTTGCTTGCTAGGGCTCCCTCTTTTCGTCCCGCGGCAAGTGCGGCGGCGACATGGCTAGCTAGAGCGGCTCCCAAATATTGGAATAGCCGTTCCGGCGTAGGCGGCTGGGCTTGAACCCACCTCGAAGGGCTGGCGGCGGATCGCAGCCATCAACGCAAATGAAAACGGCCGCCAATTGGTTTCGAGGCGACGCGCCAGGAAAATCGCGTCGCTATATCCGCACAGCGAGCTCCGGTGGTTACCGGCTCAGTGGCGCAGGACCTTGCCCAGGAAGGCGCGGCCGCGTTCCGTGCTGGGATTTGAGAAGAAGTCTTCTGGCGTGCCGCTCTCCACAATCGCGCCGGCATCCATGAAGACGACGCGCTGGGCGACCTTGCGGGCAAAGCCCATTTCGTGGGTCACCACCATCATGGTCATGCCTTCCTCGGCGACGGCAACCATCACGTCCAGCACTTCGCTGATCATCTCGGGGTCGAGCGCCGAGGTCGGCTCGTCGAAGAGCATGATCTTGGGGCGCATGCACAGGCTGCGGGCGATGGCCACGCGCTGCTGCTGGCCGCCCGAAAGCTGCGCGGGATAGGCGTCGAACTTGTCGGAAAGGCCGACTTTCGCCAGCAGTTCGCGCCCGGCCTCCTCGGCCTCGGCGCGGCGTATGCCGCGGACATAGATGGGCGCGAGCGTGACGTTCTCCAGCGCCGTCTTGTGCGGGTAGAGATTGAACTGCTGGAAGACGAATCCGACCTCGGTGCGCAGCCGGGTCATGTCGGTCGCCCTGTCGCCCAGCCGCTGGCCGTCCACCACCAGGTCGCCGTCCTTGGTCGCCTCGAGGCCGTTGATGCACCGGATCAGCGTGCTCTTGCCCGAGCCGCTGGGGCCGCAGACGACGACCACCTCGCGCGGCGCCACGCTCAGCGTGACGTCCTTGAGCACATGGAGTTCACCGAACCATTTGTTGACGTTGCGAAAATCGATCATGGTTCGCTGCGCTCCAGAATGAAGTTGCGATCGCTCACAGCCGCACCTCGGCATGCGCGGCGCTCATGCGCTTTTCGAGCCGGCGGGCGAGCATGATGAGCGGATAGCAGACGACGAAATAGCCGATGCCGACGAGGGCGAAGACGAGCAGGCCGTTGGGCACCCGCTGCACCACCAGCCAGCCGACCCTGGTGAGGTCTGTCAGGCCGATGACGGAGACGATGGAGGAATCCTTGATGAGGAGCACATACTGGCCCACCAGCGGCGGCAGGATGACCCGCATCGCCTGTGGCAGCACCACTAGGCGCAGGCGCTGCCAGCGCGACAGGCCAGACGCCAGCGCCGCCTCGACCTGACCGCGCGGCACTGAGCCGATGCCCGCAACCACGATCTCGCAGATGAAGCAGGCGGCCAGATTGGTCAGCGCGATGATACCGGCGGTGAAGGCGTCGAGCTCGATGCCAAGTTCCGGCAGGATGAAGAAGATGAGGAAGATCTGGACCAGGAAAGGCGTGCCCCGGACAAGATCGACCCAGGCGCCGATCAGCAACCTCACCAGCCGATGGCCTTCCGACCTGGCGATGCCGAGAGCGAAGCCGGCAATGGTTCCTAGGAACAGGCTGATCAGCGACAGAGCCACCGTCATGCCGAGGCCGCGCAGGGCCAGAGGATAGCTGCCGATCAGGCTTTCAAACTGTTGCCAGATCATGTGCGCTGCACCGGCTGCGCACCAAGCGACCGGGCCGACAGGCCGGCAAGCCCCTTGAGGCCGTAGTAGAGCAGCAGATAGCACACCGCGACCGTGATGAAGCCTTCGGCTGGCATGAACCGGTCGGAGGCGAGAAGCTGCCCGGCGCGCGTCAGCTCCATGACGGAGATCAGCGACAGCAGCGCGGAATCCTTCACCAGCACGATGGCTTGCCCGAGCAGGGGCGGGATCGTCACGCGGAAGGCCTGCGGCAGCACGACCAGACGCATCCGCTGGGGATAGGTCATGCCGGAAGACAGAGCCGCCTCCACCTGCCCGCGCGGGACCGAGAGGATGCCGGCCCGGATGATCTCGGCAATGTAGGCGCCGCTATTCAGCGACAGGGCAAGGATGCCGACGACGACTTCGGGAAGGACTATCCCCAGGCGCGGCAGCCCGAAATAGAGGAAATAGAGCTGCACCAGCAGCGGCGTGGCGCGGACGGCGTCGATATAGGCCTTGGCAGGCGCGCTGATGACGCGCGAGGCCTTCAGGTTCATTGCGCACAGGACGATGCCGACGGCGAGAGCCCCGGTGAAGGAAATCACCGACAGCCAAAGCGTGGCGATGAAGCCCTGCGTGAACAAGGGCAAGTAGTCGGCGATGGCGCGGAAGCTGAAATTGGCAAGCATGTCGGCTGCTGTCCTGCACGAATCCCCTGGCTGTCAGGAACGGGCAAAGCGCGATGCCCCTCGCGGGGCATCGCGCGACACTGCCCGCAATTCGGGACCTGTCAGTGCTCGTTCTTCCAGTCGTCGGAATTGACCCAGTAGTCGAGGTTCGCCTGCAGGCGGCCGTCGAGCTTCACCTGCTCCAGGAACAGGTTCATCCAGATCAGAAGGTCCTGCGAATCGTAGCGCGTCGCGAATGCGAGCGGCTCCTTGGACAGGACTTCCGGCATGATCGTGAAGGTGCCGGCGGGGTAGGCGGCCGACTGGCCGGTGACGGCGGAGATGTCGTTGACGCCGCAATCGGCCTGGCCGTTGTTCACCGCGTCTAGCAGCAGCGGGCCGCCGCCCTTGTAGCTCTTGATGTCGGCCTCGGGGAACGCCTTCTTGGCTTCCTTCTCGCCGGTCGCGCCCAGCAGCACGGCGATCTTGGTGCCGGGCGCCTTGCAGGAATCGGTCGAGCTGAAGGCCGAGCCCGTCTTCGCGAAGACGGCGCTGCCGGTGTACATGAAGGGCGTTGTGAAGGCGACCTTCATGCCGCGCGCCAGCGTCGGCGTCATGTCGGCCACGAGCAGATCGGCTTTGCCGGACAGGAGCGCGGGGATCAGGCCGTCCCAGTCATAGTCCAGGAAGGTGATCTTGACGCCCATTTCCTCGGCCATCAGCTTGGCCAGCTCGACCGAGCTGCCGGTGCGCTCGCCGACCTTGTCGATCATCGAGAAGGGCGGTCCCTGGGTCTGCACGGCCACGCGCAGTTCGCCGCGGCCGGAAATGTCGTCGAGCGTGCCCGCGTTCGCGGTCACGGTCAGCGCCAGCAGCGCAAGCCCTGCCGCGAATTCTCTCATCATTGTCATTCTGTGTCCCTCCGTTATTTAGCTGGCCTCGTTGGGCCTTATCGAGCTTTGGTTCCCTCTTTGGCGAAGACCATCGACCAATCCCTCTCCTGTCAAGCCTCCAAGAGCGAAAACAGGTCTAAAGCCTTGCTTTTGTGCTGCGCGGCGTGGCCAGCAGCAGGCTTGTCTCGCTTCCGGTGACGCCAGGGATAAGCCTTATCCTGCGCAGCACCGCGTCGAGATCCGCCAGGGTCGCCGTGCCGAGTTCGACGACCAGATCCCAGCGACCGTTGGTGGTGTGCACCGCCGACACTTCGGGAAGCCCTCCCAGGGTGCGGATAACCCGGTCGGCCGCCAGGCCCTCGATCTCGATCATCATGATACCGCGCACCGGCTGGCCGACCGCGTCGGCGCGCAGGATCACTGTATAGCCGAGAACGTCGCCCGACTTTTCCAGCCGCTCCAGGCGGGCGCGCACCGTGGCGCGCGACACGCCCAAATCGGTCGCAAGGTCGGAGATGCTGCGCCGCCCGTCATGGCGCAGCAGCGTGATGAGTCTTTCGTCCAGGGCGTCCATGGCTTCTCATTTTGGTAGACTTATGCGCCGAAATGATAAGACACATGGATATATTTGCCAATTCAAACCGTTCAAATCGCCAGGGCAAACCGCTTGAATGCGTCCACAATTGTTTGAGGGCGTGCGGGAATGCATTGCAGAATTATCGGGGCTCCGGTCCAGGATGGAACCGGGCGAATGGGCTGCGAGATGGGCCCCAGCGCATTGCGCACTGCGGGACTTGTCGCCGCACTTTCCGAACTGGGGCACACCGTCAGCGACCTCGGGGCTGTTGCGCCGCGCCCCGTCTACCAGATGGTCCACGGCAATCCGTCGCTGAAGGCGCTCGGCGAGATTTCGGCCTGGACGGCCGCGCTGGCCGATGCGGCCTATGCGGCCAGTGGCGACGGCATGCCGATCTTCCTCGGCGGCGATCACAGCATGTCTGCCGGCACCGTGTCCGGCGTTGCGCGCCGCGCCGCAGAGATGGGCCGGCCGCTCTTTGTGCTCTGGCTGGACGCCCATCCGGACTTCCACACGCTCGACACCACCACCAGCGGCAATCTGCATGGCGTGCCGCTTGCCTATGCCACCGGCCAGCCGGGCTTCGAGGGCTATTTCCCTGACATCGCCGCCGCCGTCGATCCGGCCCGCGTCTGTGCGCTCGGCATCCGCAGCGTCGATCCGGCAGAGCGCGTCGCCCTGGCCCGAGCCGGCGTGACCGTGCACGACATGCGGACTGTCGACGAGCATGGCATCGCGCCGCTGCTCCGCGCTTTCCTGGAACGCGTGGCGGCCGAGGACGGCCTGCTGCATGTCAGCCTCGACGTCGACTTCCTCGACCCGTCCATCGCGCCGGCGGTCGGCACCACGGTTCCCGGCGGTGCCACCTTCCGCGAGGCGCATCTGGTGATGGAGATGCTGCACGACAGCGGCCTCGTGACCAGCCTCGATCTGGTCGAACTGAACCCCTTCCTCGACGAACGTGGCCGCACCGCCACCCTCATGGTCGACCTGACGGCAAGCCTGATGGGGCGCCGCATCATGGACCGCCCCACAAGGAGTTACTGATCGCATGACCGAAAAGCTCAACATCGTTCCCTTCGTCAGCGTCGACAACATGATGAAGCTGGTGCTCGCCATCGGGGTCGAGCGGTTCCTGGTCGACCTTGCCGCCTATGTCGAGGAGGATTTCCGCCGCTGGCAGTCCTTCGACAAGACGCCGCGCGTCGCCTCGCACAGCCGAGACGGCGTGATCGAGCTGATGCCCACCAGCGATGGCCAGCTCTACGGCTTCAAATATGTCAACGGACACCCGAAGAACACGCGCGACGGTCGCCAGACGGTCACGGCTTTCGGCGTGCTTGCCGATGTCGGCAACGGCTATCCGATGCTGCTGACGGAAATGACCCTGCTGACGGCCTTGCGTACCGCTGCGACGTCGGCCGTCGCTGCCCGCTACCTGGCGCCGGACAACGCCCAGTGCATGGCCATCATCGGCAATGGCGCGCAGGCCGAGTTCCAGGCGCTGGCGTTCAAGGCCCTGCTCGGGGTCAATAAGCTGCGCCTCTTCGACATCGATCAGTCCGCCTCCCGCAAATGCGCCCGCAACCTGGCCGGCATGGGCTTCGACATCACCATCTGCTCGTCGGCACATGAGGTCGTCGAGGGGGCACACATCATCACCACCGTGACCGCCGACAAGCAGTACGCGACCATCCTCACCGACAACATGGTCGGCTCCGGCGTGCACATCAACGCCGTCGGCGGCGACTGCCCCGGCAAGACCGAGCTTCACAAGGACATCCTGCTGCGCTCGCAGATCTTCGTCGAATACACCCCGCAGACGCGCATCGAGGGCGAAATCCAGCAGCTCGAGGCGAACCATCCGGTGGTCGAGCTCTGGGAGGTGATGACCGGCAAGGCGACCGGGCGCAGCGACAGCGGGCAGGTCACGCTGTTCGATTCCGTGGGCTTCGCCATCGAGGACTTTTCCGCGCTTCGCTATGTCCGCGACCAACTGGAGGCGACCGGCCTCTACGAGGAGCTTGATCTGCTGGCGGACCCCGACGAGCCGCGCGACCTGTTCGGCATGCTGCTGCGCGCCGCAATCAAGCCCGAGGCCCTGGCGCAAGCCCTCTGACACACAGCCCGGTACCCGCGCCGCGCGGGCTTGACATCGCTCCGGCGCTCGATGCGCCGGACGCTGCGCGCCGGCCGTAGCCGGCCCGCAGGGCAATATTGATCTCCGGCCGGCCTTTCCGCCGGGAGAATGTCCTCTACCTTTCATGTTGCCTTGACGATGCCCGTCGTCATTGCCGTCGTGCTCGACCGGATCTCCAGCCGATCCATGTGTCGGTACATGAAGGAGAGCGATGATGAGCCCAACTCATCCCGGACACGCCACCATCGGCCGCGCGGAAAAGGCCGGCAGGCGCCGCCCACCTTCCATCGGCAAGCTACGCGGTGGGGCTGCCCGGGAAGCAGCCATGATGCCCGGCACGTCCCTGATGGACGAGCTTAGCATCAACACCATCCGCACCTTGTCCATAGATGCGGTACAGCAGGCCGATTCCGGTCATCCCGGCACGCCGATGGCCTTGGCGCCGCTGGTGTATACGCTGTGGCAGCGCTTCCTGCGCTTCGATCCGCAAGATCCGATCTGGCCGAACCGCGACCGCTTCGTGCTCTCCAACGGGCACGCCTCGATGCTGCTCTACTCGCTGTTGTTCCTCACCGGCGTGAAGGCCGTGGATGCCGAATATGAGCAGCTCGGCCGACCCTCGGTCTCGCTGGAGGATATCAAAAGGTTTCGCGAGATCGGCAGCAAGTGCCCCGGCCATCCCGAATATCACCTGACCACGGGTGTCGAGACGACGACAGGTCCTCTGGGGCAAGGCTGCGCGAACAGCGTGGGCATGGCGATCGCCGGAGACTGGCTGGCGCAGCATTTCAACCGGCCCGACTTCACGATGTTCGACTACGAAGTCTACACGGTCTGCGGCGACGGCGACATGATGGAAGGCGTCTCCAGCGAGGCCGCTTCGCTGGCCGGGCACCTGATGCTCGGAAACCTGTGCTGGATCTACGACAGCAACCGGGTGACCATCGAGGGCCACACGGACCTCGCCTTCACCGAAGACGTGGCGACGCGCTTTCTCGCCTATGGCTGGAACGTGCGGCGGGTCGGTGACGCCAACGACACCGAGCGCATCGCGCAGGCGATCGAGACGTTCCGCCATACCAAGGACGTGCCCACGCTGATTATCCTCGAAAGCCACATCGGCTATGGTTCCCCGCACAAGCAGGATACCGCCGCCGCGCATGGCGAGCCGCTCGGGGTGGAGGAGATCCGCCTCGCCAAGCGATCCTATGGCTGGCCGGAGGATTCCAAGTTCCTGGTGCCTGACGGCGTGCGCGAGCATTTCCGTGCCGGTATCGGCCGGCGCGGCAAGGAGCTGCGCAAGGCCTGGCAGGAACGGATGAAGGCATATCGCGTCCAGTATCCGGAGCTTGCCGACCAGCTGGACCGGATGCAGAAGCGCAAGCTCCCCGACGGCTGGGATGCCGACCTTCCCGTATTCCCGGCCGACGCCAAGGGTCTTGCCAGCCGCGACTCTTCGGCCAAGGTGTTGAACGCCATCGCGCCGCGCTATCCGTGGCTGATCGGCGGCTCGGCCGACCTGGCGCCGTCCACGAAGACCCACCTCAATTTCGAACAGGCGGGAGACTTCGAGGCTCATGAATATGGCGGGCGCAACTTCCATTTCGGCATTCGCGAGCATGTCATGGGCGCGGTGGTGAATGGGCTCGCGCTGTGCAAGCTCCGGCCCTATGGTTCGACCTTCCTCATCTTTTCCGACTACATGAAGCCGCCGATCCGGCTCAGCGCGCTCATGCAGCTGCCGGTGATCTTCATCTTCACGCATGACTCGATCGGTGTCGGCCAGGATGGGCCGACGCATCAGCCGATCGAGCAGCTTGTCGCGCTGCGCAGCATCCCCGGCCTCATCACGCTGCGGCCGGCTGACGCCAACGAGGTCGTCGAGGCGTGGCGCGTCATCATCGGGCAGAAGCATCAGCCCGCCAGCCTCGTGCTGACCCGTCAATCTGTGCCGACCTTCGACCGTACCCGCTACGCCTCGGCCAAGGGTGTCGCTCGCGGCGCCTATGTCATGGCCGACGCCGGGAAGGGCAAGCCGGAGGTGATCCTCATCGGCACGGGCAGCGAGGTCGCGCTTTGCATCGAGGCCTACGAGACGCTGAGGCAGGAGGGCGTTGCCGCGCGCGTCGTCAGCATGCCGTCCTGGGAGCTGTTCGAGCAGCAGGATCAGGCCTATCGCGACAGCGTGCTGCCGCCCGACGTCAAGGCGCGCGTGTCGGTCGAGGCGGGCTCGATGATCGGCTGGGACCGCTATGTCGGCGACACCGGGACCAAGATCGGCATGCACACCTTCGGTTCTTCGGCTCCGATCAAGGACTTGCTCAAGAAATTCGGCTTCACGCCCCAGGAGGTGCTTGCCGCCGCCAGAGAGCAGATGCGAGGCCCAGGAGGCAGACGCCATGAATAACCCGCTCAAGCAACTCGAAGCATGTGGCCAGTCGGTTTGGCTCGACTATCTGAGGCGCAGCCTGATCGATAAGGGCAAGCTACGATCGCTCATCGAGAAGGACGGGATAAAGGGCATGACCTCGAACCCCACGATCTTCGAGAAAGCGATCGCCGAAACTGACGAATATGCCGACTCGCTGAAGCGGTTCCTGGCCAATTCGGATCACAGCGTCTCCGCGATCTACGAGCATCTGGCGCTGGCGGACATAAGGGCCGCCGCGGATGTGCTGCGTCCGACCTACGACCAGACGCGTTGCAGGGACGGCTATATCAGCCTGGAATGCTCGCCCTATCTCGCCAATGACACCGAGGCGACCATAAAGGAAGCCATGCGGCTGTGGACCGCGGTGAGCCGCCCCAATCTGATGGTCAAGGTGCCGGCGACACCGGCGGGCATACCGGCGATCCGGACCCTGATCGGCCGCGGCCTGAACATCAACATCACCTTGCTGTTCTCGGTGAAGGTCTATGAGCAGGTGGCGGAGGCCTTTATTTCCGGGCTCGAGGATCTGCAGCGCGCCGGCGGCAACATTTCCAGGATCGGCTCGGTCGCCAGCTTCTTCGTCAGCCGCATCGACTCGGCCGTCGACAAGCGGCTCGACAGGCTGGCCGACAAGGGCGCCGCGGAGCTCCTGCACGGCAAGGCGGCGATCGCCAATGCGAAGCTCGCCTATTCCCGCTACAAATCGCTGTTCGCCGGAGAGCGTTGGCATCGCCTGGCTTCGGCCGGGGCAATGACGCAACGCCTGCTCTGGGCCTCGACCAGCACCAAGAACCCCGCCTATCCGGACACCATGTATGTCGAGGCGCTCGTCGGCCGCGACACCGTGGACACCATCCCGCCCGCGACGATGACTGCCTTCCGCGACCACGGCAAGGTGATGCCGGACGCCATCGAGCAGGACGTCGCCGGCGCTCGCGCAATGCTTGCCAGGCTGGAGGCGCTCGGCATTTCGCTGGACGAGGTCACGTCGGAACTGGTCAAGGACGGCGTCCAGCAGTTTGCCGATTCCTTCGACAAGCTGTTCGGCACCATCGCGCGCCGCCGTCGTATGCTGCTGGAGGGCGACACGCCAAGCCTGGAGATCACGGCGGGATCGGCGGAAATGGCGCGCGCCTTGCGGGAAGAAACCGAGGCGTGGCGCAGATCCGGGCGCATACGAAAGCTCTGGTCCGGCGACAAGTCGCTGTGGGACAACACCGATGAGGACAGGTGGGTCGGCTGGCTGCACGTTGCGGAGCGCGAACTGGCCGGCATCAAGCGGCTGCAGGAATTCGCGGAGGACGTGAAGCGGCGCAGGTTCAGCGACGTGGTTCTCCTGGGCATGGGCGGTTCGAGCCTGGGCCCGGAGGTGCTTGCCGAGACATTCGGGCCGCAGCCGGGCTGGCCGCGTTTCCACATGCTCGACAGCACCGATCCCGCGCAGATCAAGGCGATGGAGCGCGAGATCGATCTCGGCAGAACGCTGTTCATCGTCTCGTCCAAGTCCGGCAGCACGCTGGAGCCCAACATTTTCCTGGACTATTTCCTCGACCGTGTCGCAGCGCTGCACGGCATGGACAAGGCCGGCGAGCATTTCGTTGCCGTGACCGATCCGCGTTCGTCTCTGGACAGGCGCGCCAAGCGGATGAATTTCGCCCATGTTTTCCACGGCGTGACCTCGATCGGCGGCCGCTATTCCGTGCTTTCGAAGTTCGGGCTGGTGCCGGCAGCGGCGATGGGACTGGACATCCGGCGCCTGCTCGAGACGGCGTTGCACATGGAGCGGGCTTGTGGCGCCGACGTGCCGCCGGCAGAGAATCCCGGTGCACGGCTCGGGATTGCCATGGGCGTTGCTGCTACGCGTTTCGGACGCGACAAGGTGACCATCATCGCATCGCCCGCGATTTCAGGGCTGGGCGCCTGGCTGGAGCAGCTTCTGGCTGAGAGCACCGGCAAGCACGACCGCGGGCTGATCCCGGTCGCCGACGAGCCGCTCGCCATGCCGAGGCGTTACGGGCGCGACCGCTTCTTCGTGCATATGGAGCTCGAAGGGCAGGCCGACCCGGCGCAACGCGAGATGATGCGGGCGCTGGAGCGGGCAGGCCATCCCGTTGTCCGTATCAGGCTGAAGGATCGCTGGCATATCGCCCAGGAATTCTTCCGCTGGGAGGTTGCGACCGCCGTGGCCGGCGCGATCATCGGCATCGACCCGTTCGACCAGCCGGACGTGGAGGCCAGCAAGAAGAAGACGAGCGCGCTTACCGCGGCCTACGAGAAATCGCATCGGCTGCCGGAAGAGGTGCCGGTGTTCCGTCAGGACGGCCTTGCCATCTATGCCGACGCGCGGGATGCCAGGGAGCTTGGCAGGCACAGGACGCTGTCGGGCTATCTGCGCAGCCATTTCCGCCGGGCGCGTTCGGGCGCGAAGGCTGGCGACTACATCGCGCTGCTGGCTTACATGCAGCGCAATGACGCCCATAAGGAGGCTCTGACGGAGATGCGTACGCGCATCCGCGACAGGACCCATGCCGCCACCTGCCTCGGCTTCGGGCCGCGCTTCCAGCATTCCACCGGGCAGGCCTACAAGGGCGGGCCCAATTCGGGCGTGTTCCTGCAGATCACCTGCGACGATCCCGCCGACATCGAAGTGCCTGGCCACGCCTACAGCTTCGGCGTGGTGAAGGCCGCGCAGGCGCGCGGCGACCTCGAGGCGATGGTGGAGCGCGGCCGGCGCGCACTGCGCATTCATCTCAAGGACGTCGACTCGGGGTTGGCGGAACTGGGGCAGGCCATGCAGGTGGCGCTCAGATAATGGCGGTTATGCAAGGAGCGAGACGGATGCAGATCGGCGTGGTTGGACTAGGCCGCATGGGCGGCAACATTACACGCCGCCTCATGCGGGCGGGTCATCGCTGCGTGGTGTTCGACACCAACGCCAAGCCGCGCGAAGCGCTGGCAAGGGAAGGCGCGACGGCTGCGGGCTCGCTGGCGGAGATGGTGCGGGCTCTCAAGGAAAAGCCGCGCGCGGTCTGGCTGATGCTGCCCGCCGGCCGGATCACGGAGGAGACGGTAGCGCTGCTCGGCGGCCTGCTGGGCCCCGACGACATCATCATCGACGGCGGCAATTCCTTCTACAAGGACGATATCCGGCGCGCCGAGAAGTTGGCGAGCAAGCACATCCGCTATGTCGATTGCGGCACGTCCGGCGGCATCTGGGGCATCGAGCGCGGATACTGCATGATGATCGGGGGACCGAAGGAGGCCGTGGACCATCTCGACCCGATCTTCTCGGCGCTGGCGCCGGGGCAGGGCGACATTCCGCGGACCCCGGGGCGGGGCGCGCGCGACTCCCGCGCCGAGCGCGGCTACATCCATGCCGGCCCCAGCGGCGCCGGGCATTTCGTCAAGATGGTGCATAACGGCATCGAATACGGGCTGATGCAGGCCTATGCCGAAGGCTTCGACATATTGCGCGGAAAGAATTCGCCGGACTTGCCGGAGGACGAGCGCTTCGAGCTGAACGTCTCCGACATCGCGGAGGTCTGGCGGCGCGGCAGCGTGGTGTCGTCGTGGCTGTTGGATCTCGGCGCGGCCGCACTGGCAAAGGATCCGCAGCTGGCCGAGTTCTCCGGCTATGTCCAGGATTCCGGCGAGGGGCGCTGGACCGTCGATGCAGCCATAGAGGAGGGGGTGCCGGCGAACGTGCTCAGCGCTGCGCTCTTTGCCCGTTTCCGCTCGCGGGAGAAGCACACCTTCGGGGAGAAGCTGCTCTCGGCCATGCGCTTCGGCTTCGGCGGGCATGTCGAGGGCACCGAGTCCGTTGATCGCAAATCCAGCGCGGCGGAGTAGGGGTGTGCCCAACGATCGGCCGATGCCAGAATCTGCGCCAGGTTTTGCGGTGGAGGCCAGGCCGCGCCACGAGGCAAAACCGGCCGACCCGTGCGCGATGGTCATATTCGGGGCTGGTGGCGACCTCACCAAGCGCCTGATGGTGCCGGCACTCTACAACCTCTCGCGCACCGGCCTGCTGCCGGAGAAGTTCGCGCTCATCGGCGTGGACATGGCACAGGGAACCGTCGAGAGCTGGCAGGCGCATCTTCTCGACATGCTCAAGAGCTTCGTCGGCAATGCCGACGGCGGGTTCCAGATCGACGGGATCGACGAGGCGGCCTGGGCGCGGCTCGCCGACAAGATGTCATATGTCCAGGGAGACCTCACGACATCCGACGTGTACGAGAAAGTCCGCGCCGCGCTAGAGGAGGCCGAAGGGTCCCACGGCACGCGAGGCAACGCGATCTTCTATCTCGCCGTTGTCAGCCGGCTTTTCGGAACCGTGATCGATCGGCTCGGCGAGGCGGGGCTTACCGACGAGGGAGAGGGTGTCGGGGGGGAACCTTCCTTCTGGCGCCGCGTGGTGATCGAAAAGCCCTTCGGCCACAGCCAGGAGACGGCCCGTGAACTGAACGCTCGCATCCTGCGCACCCTGAAGGAGGACCAGATCTACCGGATCGACCACTTCCTCGGCAAGGATACGGTCCAGAGCATCATGGCGTTCCGCTTCGCCAACGGGCTGTTCGAGCCCATCTGGAACCGCGACCGGATCGATCATGTGCAGATCACGGTTGCCGAGACGGTGGGCGTGGAGCGGCGGGGCAAATTCTACGAGGAGACCGGTGCGCTGCGCGACATGGTTCCGAACCATGTGTTCGCACTGCTTTCGATGGTGGCTATGGAGCCGCCCACCGGCTTCGATGCCGCGTCGGTCCGCAACAAGAAGGCCGAGGTCTTTGCCGCGATGCCGGCCGCCAGTCCGGAATGGGCGGTGCGTGGCCAGTATGGGGCCGGCGTGGTGCTGGGCACGCGGACGAAGGCCTATCGCCACGAGCCGGACGTAGCGGCGGACTCCAGCACCGAAACCTATGTCGCCATGCGGCTCGAGATCGACAACTGGCGCTGGGCCGGCGTGCCATTCTACCTGCGGACGGGCAAGCACATGCCGCAGCGGACCACCGAAATTGCCCTGCGCTTCAAGCAGGCGCCCGCAGCGGTATTCCAGGACACGCCGGTCACGTCGCTGCGCCCCAACTGGCTGGTGCTGAACATCGCCCCCGAGGAGGGGATTTCCCTGCAGTTCGAGGTCAAGTGCCCCGGCCCGGTGGTGGACCTTGCCGCCGTGAAAATGGATTTCCGCTACAATAACTGGTTCCCCAAGGAGCCGAATGTCGGATACGAAACGCTGATCTACGACGTCATGATCGGCGACCAGATGCTGTTCATGCGGGCCGACATGGTGGAGGAAACCTGGCGCATCGTGCAGCCGGTGCTCGACGCCTGGGCGGAAAAAAAGCCGGATTTCCCGAACTATGCCTCAGGAAGCGATGGTCCCGAGGTCGCCAACGAAATGGTCGCCTGTGATGGAAACCGGGCGTGGCGCCGTCTTTCGCCATCGATGCGGAAGTAGGGAAGATCAGTTTCCGACGTTGGGCTTTGTCCATATGCCACGGCCGGGGCGATCCACTCGCCCCGGCCGGTTTCTCATACGGTTGTATCCCGATTACGGGTGATGGTGCCTTTGCCAAGTGCCGGCGTCGTGTACCAGCCGGCCGATCAGCAGCAGCACCAGCGAGCCGATAATCGCGTTAATGGTCCAGGCCACAAGGGGCGCGCCAATATGAACGCCGATCATCGGGAGCAGCCAGGTACCGAGGAAAGCGCCGACGATTCCGATGATAAGGTCGCCTATCATTCCGAACCTGGAGCCTTGAACGAGCTGGTCAGCGAGCCATCCGAGGACGAGACCGACCACCAGCACGATCACAACATTTTCCGCTGACATGTACATGTTATGCCTCCAACTATGGAAGCTGGGCGCCCCAGGCTCTGTACAGTCCGGGAGGAGGGGCGGCCCACTCCTTCGCCATGATGCTACGTCTGCGTCAAAATAAAGACTGTGCAAAATTGCACACCGCGACAAATTGCACGTCAAATGCCCCGGCGTTTCATGTCTTCGGTCTCGGTTGGTCTGGCAAGATGACGCTTGCCAGCGAGCCATGGACTTTGATGGTGCCATTATAGTCTATGAAACCCTGCTTGCGGAACTTGTTCATGAAGAAGCTGACGCGGGAACGTGTCGTCCCGATCATCTCCGCAAGCATCTCCTGGCTGATCTTCGTGGCGATCGGCTCAGGCTTGCCCTCCTTGTCGAAATGAGCCAGCCGCAGCAGCAGCCGCGCGAGCCGCTTTTCGCTAGAATTGAACAGCTGGTCGACCAGGTCCGCCTCCAGGCGGGTAGTCCGGTCCAGCAGGTGTGCGATGAACATTTCGCAGAATGCCGGTTCGCGACGTATCAGGCGCATGACCGTTGCCTTTTCGAGCCGCACGACTACCGAAGCGGTCATGGCGGTTGCCGTGGCCGTGCGCAGCGCTTGCCTGGCGAGACAACCTTCGCCGAAGAATTCACCGGCCCCAAGGATGCCGATCACCGCCTCCTTGCCCTGTTCCGAGACGACAGTGACCTTCACGCGGCCCTGCCGCAGGTAGTAGACCGCATCGGCGAGGTCGCCTTGCGAAAAGACGATCTGGTCTTCGTCATAACTGCCAATGCTGCGCCCTTCGCCGACCTTGGCGAGAAAGGACTTCGGATCGAATGAGGCACTACGTCTGTTCGACATCCCGCGATCCTCTGGGCGTAGCCTTCGATCCGGCGAAGCATTTGTTATCATAGTATTTTTTTCTGGTTGTAGCTGTCTGAATCTCGCCTTCGGACCCTTGCGGGCCAACACGTTCGCGTGTTGGCCCGGTGAACGGCAGGCGGAACGCCTTGTCAGCGAAAATGTTACTTCATTTTGGTTCGGGTCCTTGAGGGGCGCGTGAACGATATTGCCCGGCGAGGGTCCTGCGGTAGTTCAATAATGAAGCCTGCAAAACTGCCTGATCGAGCAGGGAGCGGAGGCAATGAACCCTATAGCTTTATTTCTCAGTCTGGTCTTCGCGGCGGCAGGCGCGGCTCTGAGTGCAAAAGGGCATCCTTACTGGGCCGTCCCCTTTTTCATCGTTGCGATACTTGTCGCCGCCTCGCTGAAGATGGCGAACACCTGGCAGAGGTTTGTCATCCTGCGCGCGGGCAAGCTGCTTGGCGTGAGGGGGCCCGGGCTGTTCCTGATCATTCCGGTCGTCGACAATGTGGTGGCCATCATCGACCAGCGCATCCAGACCACGGCCTTCAGCGCCGAACAGGCGCTGACGCGCGACACGGTGCCCGTGAACGTGGACGCGATCATCTTCTGGTTCGTACATAATGCGCAGCACGCGGCGTTGAACATCACCAACTACCGCGAGGCGATCGATCGTGTCGCCCAGACATCCCTGCGCGAGATGATCGGGGCAACCATGCTCTCGGAGCTGCTGTCGGAACGCAAGGCTGCCGACGAGCGGCTGCGCAGCGAAATCAGCCGCAAGATCGTCGATTGGGGCATCTCGGTGAAGGCGGTCGAAATCCGCGATGTCGCCATCCCTGTCGCCCTTCAGGACGCGATGTCCAGACAGGCCCAGGCCGAGCGCGAGAAGCAGGCACGCGTGATCCTCGGTTCGGCTGAAGCGGCGATAGCAAGCAAATTCGTGGAGGCGGCCAACACCTATTCGGATCATCCGATGGCCATGCAGCTGCGCGCCATGAACATCATCTACGAAACGACCAAGGAGCGCGGAACAACCATCCTCATTCCGTCATCGATGGTCGATAGCCTGAACCCGGTGGTTGCGCTTGCGCTGGCTGGAAAGGAGGCCGCGCCGAAAAAGCGAAGAGCCACGGTGCCGGCGAAATGACGGCTTCGGCGGGGCGGCGCGAGATCAGCCGCTGGGGATAGGCGATGGTTCGGCACTGGACGGAGCATGCCGGCCGCCGAGATGGGGGCTTTCGAAGTCGAGCCGCAGCAGCCCCGCGCGCACTTCCGGCGCGGACATGAACAGGTTCCAGAGGAGGCCGGTCCTGTAGTTCTCCGCCATGATGACGATCGGCCCCTGATTGACGGCCAGATAGGTCCTCGCATACCAGTTTCGGCCTTCCGAGAAGGCATCTACGATGCCGAACCGGCCCCAGATGCGCTTCCTTGGCTTGCTCAAGAAATAGCGCAAGGCCCGCATCGCTTCGACCGGAACGTAGGGAAGGCTTGCGACGGCGGCGCTCGGCGTGATCACGCCCATGTCGAGGTCTGGCGCGTGGGCAACATAGCCCACCGGGCCGTGGCTGGCGGTGAGCCCCCAGCAGTCAGGCCCGTAACCGTGGTGGCCGTGCGGGTTGGCGACGCAATGCGCATGGTTGATCCGGGCGTGCCGGACGTTCTGCTCCCAATAGTCGGCGTGGCGGTCTTTCAGCCCGCGCGGATCGAGGCCGCAGAAGGAATAATGCGCCAGGAACATGGGCCCGCCATAGTCCATGCCGAGCGGCAGCTCGATGCCGTAATAGCTCTTGCCGTTGCGGAACGCCGGGCCGGCGGCAAAGCACTCATGGTAGGCGGCGGCGGCGATCGGGTAAGTGTGCGAGCCGGCCGCGAGAATGTAGGCCACCAGGCACTCGTTCCAGCCGGCAACCCTGTGGTTCATTGCCCAGCCATGCTTGGGACTCCAGTGCCAATAGAGGTGGGTGCCGCCGCGGGTGAACCAGTTCCAATCGGCCTGTGCCAGCAGATCGTCGATCTGCACGCGCAATTCCTGCTCGCCGCCTGCCGTGTCGTCGAAATATTCGCGGACACATATCAATCCCTGGAAGAGGAAGGCGGTCTCCACCAGGTCCGCGCCGTCGTCCTTGCGCCCAAAGGGAATCGTCTCGCCTGTCCGGCCGTCCAGGAAGTGCGGGAACATGCCGTGGTAGCGATGGGCCTTTGCGAGGAAAGTCACCATCGTGGAAATGCGTTCGACAGCCTCGCTGCGGGAAATCCACCCGCGTTCGACCGCGACGATGATCGCCATCACGCCGAATCCGGATCCGCCGACGGCGACGAGATCGCCTTTCGGGTCTCCCGTGGTCTTCTGGCGATCGCGCGCCAGGCCGGAAGTCGGGTGGGCGCCTTCCCAGAAAAAGCGAAACGTTTGTCGCTGCACCTCGTCGAGTAGTGCCGCGTCGTCGTGTTCAAGAGCGGGAAAGAAGTCGATGGAGGCGCTGAGTTGCATCCGATTGAACCACTGCATGCTTTTTTGCATGCGGCGAGGTAGTGTCTGTGGAGGCTTACTACAAGCTCGTATGCTGCGACAATCGCGTCGAGAGGCCGGTGATCGCGCAGTTGTTACACCGGCCCGCCGACAAGCCGGTGGAGGCGTATCTCAAAGGGTGCAATCCGCGACAATTGATCAATCGATGCGGGAACGGAAGCCTCGCGGTTACGTTGCGCAGACAGGAGAGCAAAGTGGTGAAACGCCGCGATCATGGGCCAACATGATCGCGAGTTGGAGCATTGAAGAAGATGTCCAGCGTTCACTTCGCAGCAGACCGCCCGGAAAGACCACACGACAACCCGAACCGCCGCGACTTCCTCTACATTGCCACCGCATGCTTCGGAGTGGTTGGCACTGGAGCCGCCCTCTGGCCGTTCATCGACCAGATGAGACCCGATGCAAGCGCGCTCGCCGCCGGCGGGCCTGTCGACGTGGACGTGTCGAAGATCGGCCCGGGCCAGCAGGTCACGGTCCGCTGGCGAGGAACGCCAGTGTTCATCATCGACCGACCGGATGCTGCGCTGAAGACATTGCAAGACCCCATCCTGGTGGCGATGCTCTCGGATCCGGATTCGACGGTGGAACAGCAGCCGCCTTACGCCAGGAACTGGTCGCGATCGGTCAATCCACGCTATGCCGTGCTGGTCGGAGTCTGCACCCATCTGGGGTGCATTCCGCTGTTCCAGCCCCAAGCCGACCCGAGCCGGGAATGGTTCGGCGGCTATTTCTGCCCTTGCCACGGCTCGAAATACGACCTCGCCGGCCGCGTCTACAACCATGTGCCGGCGCCCTACAACCTGCCCGTCCCGCCCTATCATTTCACCTCGCCGACGAATCTGCGGATCGGCGAGAATCCGCCGGGCGAGTCGTTCGACTTCAGCTCGATCGTGCAGGTCTGACCCAGAACCGGCCTGCGTTCTACTGCGTCTCGAAAGCGGCCTGCTGTACCGGCCACAGCCAGCCGCCGCCGAGCGCCTGAAACAGACTGGTGCAGGCCAGCATCCTGCTCAGCCGCACCTGCACCAGCGTGGTCTCGGCGGTGAAAAGCGTCTGCTCAGTCTGCAGGACGTTGATCAGGCTGACCGTGCCCGCGTGCAGTTGCGCTTCCGCCACCTCGAAGGCCTTGCGCGAATTGGTGACCACGTCCTTCTGAAGGCGTTCCTGGATGGTCGTCTGCTCAAGGGCGACCAGCGCCATCTCCACGTCGGAGAACCCTGCAAGCACGGCCTTGCGGTAGGCCTGCAGGTTCTGCAGTTGAACACCCCTGGCCTGCTGCAACTGGCTTTCGAGCAGGAAGCCGTCGAAGATCGGCTGCGAAAGGCTTGCCACGAGGGTGTAGTACCAGTGACCCGGCGTGAACAGCTTGGCCAACTGCATGCTCTGGTAACCAGTCGTGCCGGTCAGTGTTATCTGCGGCAGAAATGCGGCCCGCGCCACCTCGACGCTGAAGTTGGAGGCGGCAAGCTGTGCCTCGGCCTGGCGGATGTCGGGACGTCGGGAGATCAGTTCGGACGGCAGACCGGGCGTCACGCGCGGAACCGTGATCTGGTTCAGGCTGCGGCCCTTGACGCCAAAGTCGGAGGCAGCGCGGGCGACCAGCACGGCGAGCGCGGCCGTGTTCTGCCTCAACGTCACCTCAAGCGGTGGGATGGAGGCGCGCACCGTGGCCACAAGCGCGGCCTGCTGCGACACGTCCAGCTGCGAGGCGGTGCCGCCGGCGAACTCCTTCTGGACGAGATCGAGAATGCGCGTCGAAGCTGCAAGGTTGCTGCGTGCGACGCGTATCTGATCCTGCGCGGCCAGGATCTGGAAATAAGTGTTGGCGACGGTCGTAATTGTCGTGAGCGTGACGATTTCACGATTGAACCGGCTGGCTGCCGCGCTCTCGGCGGCGGAAAACAGCGCGGCCCGGTTCTTTCCCCAGAAGTCGACTATGTAGCTTGCGGTGAGCCCGACATTGTAGAGCGAGTAGGTTTCGGCAGGAGTGGTGGTTCCGTTGATGGTGGTGGAGGCCACGCGTACGCGCTCGGCGCTTGCCGTGCCGGTGAGGCTTGGGAACAGCGGCGCGCCGGCGATGCCGACCTGCGCGTCGGCCTGAACGATCTGCGCCACCGCCACCGCGACGTCCAGGTTCGCTACCTGCGCCTCCTGGATGAGCTTGGTCAGCTCATCGGAGCGGAAGCCGCGCCACCAGTCCAGTGCAGGAACCGCCTCCTCGACATTCTTCTTCGGGCCATTCTTGTAGGCGTCGGGAATCTCAAGGGCGGCATGGGGCTTTTCGGAGCCGAGAATACAACCTGACAGGCTGAGGCCAATGAGACCCATCGAGAGAAAAAGGCCAAACCGGTTGGCTCTGTGTGCAGGGCGTCTCAGGAGACCGGGAAGGATTGCCTTGCAAGTAACGCCACGCATCAGGTGTCCAGCCAGGGTTCTGTAACCATCTAACCCCCAGCGTGCTTCGGTCGCGAAAGCTGCCTCTGGAGTCCCCAATATTCACGCTCGATCGATGTCGAGCAGGAATAGTAGTCAGGAAAGAAAGCGCGTGCCAACGCTCGCGAAGTATAGAACCGGCGTTATCCTCTGACATCTTCATTCGTACGGCGTGGGACTCGTCCGCGGCGGTTGCACCGGCGCGCGCAGTCCCTGGGCCCAGAGCCGGAAGCGGTCGATGTAGATGTAGATGACCGGGGTCGTGTAGAGGGTCAGCATCTGGCTGAGTATCAGGCCGCCGACGATCGCGATGCCCAGCGGCTGGCGCAATTCGCTGCCTTCGCCCAGGCCGATCGCCAGCGGAACCGCGCCGAGCATGGCCGCCATGGTCGTCATCATGATCGGGCGGAAGCGCAGCAGGCATGCCTGGTAGATCGCGTCGCGCGAGGACATGCCTTGGCTGCGCTCGGCGTCGAGCGCGAAATCGATCATCATGATGGCGTTCTTCTTAACGATGCCGATCAGGAGGATGACGCCGATCAGCGCCATGATGCTGAACTCGATGTTGAAGATCTTCAGCGCCAGCAGGGCGCCGACGCCGGCCGAGGGTAGCGTCGACAGGATGGTCAACGGATGGGCATAGCTTTCATAAAGGATGCCCAGCACGACGTAGACGGCTATGAGCGCCGCAAGGATCAACAGCGGCTGGTTGGCAAGCGATTCCTGGAAGATGCGTGCCGTGCCCTGGAAGCTGCCGTGGATCGAAGCGGGCATGCCGATGCGCTCCTTGGCCGCGTTGATCGCCGTCACGGCTTCGCTCAGCGCCACTCCGGGCGCCAGGTTGAACGAAATCGTGGCAGCGACGAACAATCCCTGATGGTTGACCGCAAGCGGGGTGCTTCCAGGGGCGTAGTGGGCTACCGCGGATAGTGGGATCATTCTCTCGAAGCTGGTGCTGATCGCCGATCCCGTGGAGGGTACGGTCTTGCCGGTGTTGCCGATCGAATTGGTTGCCTGGTTGCGCGCGGCATCGGCTGCGATCGCGGCGGCCGAGGTTCTCTGCCCGGGCGAGAGGAAGGTTCCCGCCACCGCGTTGGTCGCCTGCGATCCGCCGACGGCGCCGCCCGCCGTGCTCACGAAGACCTCCTTCAGCGTCTGCGGAAGCTGCCAATATTGCGGGGCCACCTCCATGACGACGTGATATTGGTTGCGCGCCACGTAGATGGTCGAGACCTGACGCTGTCCGAAGGCGTCGTACAAGGTGTTGTCGATCTGATTCACGGTGATGCCGAGGCGTGCGGCGGAAGCGCGATCGATCACGACGTTCGCTTCAAGACCCATGTTCTGCTGGTCGCTGCTGACATCGGTAAGCTTGGGCTCGGCCTGCAGGGCGGCGGTCAGCTTTGGAGCCCATTCGTTGAGGTCGGCCAACCTGTCGCTCTGCAGGGTGTACTGATACTGGGCGTTCGACTGCCGGCCGCCGACACGTATGTCCTGGACCGCCTGCAAGTAGAGCGTGGCTCCCGACACCACCGCAAGGTCGCGACGCAGGCGGCCGATCACCCGGTCAGCCGAAATCTTGCGTTCGGCGAGGGGCTTCAGGGAGATGAACATGAAGCCGGAATTCGTCTGGGTATTGCCGGTGAAGCCCACGGCGGTGTCCACCGCGGGATCCTTCTTCACGATATCGACGAACTGGGCGAGCTTTTCCGACATCAGCTGAAACGATATCGCCTGATCCGCCTGGATCGTTCCGACGAGCCGCCCCGTGTCCTGCTGCGGGAAGAAGCCCTTGGGAATGGTGACGTACAGATAACCATTGAGGCACAGCGTGGCCAGAAGCGCCAGCATGACCAGGCGAGGATGCGCCAGCGCCCATCCGAGAGACCTGCGATAGCCGTCCAGCATGGCGGCGAACACCCGTTCGCTCGCACGGTAGAGCCGGCCGTGCTGGCGGTCGTCCTGGCGGCGCAGGAGTATCGAGCACATCATCGGCGTCGTGGTGAGCGAGATGGCGAGCGAGATCAGGACTGCCGCGGAAAGCGTGACGGCGAACTCGCGAAAGAGGCGGCCGACGATCCCGCCCATGAGGAGGATCGGGATGAAAACGGCAATGAGCGAGATGCTCATCGACAGGACGGTGAAGCCGACCTCGCCGGCGCCCTTGATCGCAGCCTTCATCGGGGGAAGTCCGGCGGCGGTGTAGCGGGAGATGTTTTCCAGCACCACGATGGCGTCATCGACCACGAAGCCCGTGGCGACCGTCAGCGCCATCAGGGAAAGATTGTCGAGGCTGAAGCCTAGCAGGTACATCACGCCCAGCGTGCCGACCAGGGAGACCGGCACCGCCACGATCGGCACCAGCGTGGAGCGCACGTCGCGCAGGAAGGCGAAGACGACCAGGATCACCAGCCCGATGGCGATCATCAGCGTCGCCTCCACCTCCTTAAGCGAGGCGCGGATGGTGGTCGAGCGATCCATCACCATGGAGAGGTCGATGGCTGGCGAGATCGATGCCCGCAGCGTGGGCATCAGCGCCTTCACCCGGTCGACAGTGGCGATGATGTTGGCGTTGGGCGACCGGTAGAGGATGAGCAAGACCGCCGGCTTGCCGTTTGCGAGGCCGGCATTGCGGATGTTCTCGACGGAGTCGTTGACTTCGCCGACGTCCGACAGGCGCACCGGCGCGCCGTTGCGATAGGCCACGATCAGCGAGCGGTAGGCGTCGGCTTTGTTCGCCTGGTCGTTGGCGTAGATCTGATAGCGCTGCGTGCCGACGTCGATGGCGCCCTTCGGGCTGTGGGCATTGGCGGCGGCGAGTGCGGCCCGCACGTCCTCCAGCCCGATGGCGTATTTGTAGAGGGTTTGCGGATTGAGCTCCACACGGACGGCGGGCAGCGAGCTGCCGCCGACGATCACCTCGCCTATGCCGTCCACCTGAGAGAGCTTTTGCGCGAGCACGGTGCTGGCGGCATCGTAGACACTGCCCGTCGGCAGCGTGTCGGAGGTGAGCGAAAGGACCATGATCGGCGCGTCGGCCGGGTTGACCTTCCGGTATGTCGGGTTTTGCCGCAGGCTGCTGGGCAGGTCCGCGCGGGCTGCGTTGATCGCGGCCTGGACGTCGCGGGCGGCGCCGTCAATGTCGCGGTCTAGTCCGAACTGCAGCGTGATGCGCGTGTTGCCGAGCGTGCTGGTCGAAGTCATCTCGGTGACGTCCGCGATTTCGCCGAGATGCCGTTCCAGCGGGCTGGCGACCGTGGTTGCGACCACTTCGGCGCTGGCGCCCGGCAGCGTCGCCTGCACCGAAATGACGGGATAGTCGACCTCCGGCAGCGGCGCTACCGGTAGCAGCGGATACGCCACCAGCCCCGTTGCAAAGAGCCCGATCGTGAGCAGCGTGGTGGCAACAGGGCGACGGATGAACGGAGCCGACAGGTTCATGGCCTGCTGCCCACGCCTTGCGCCTCGGACGCATCAGGCCGGATGCCCTGCAGGCGCGATGCGAGGCGATCGAACCAGAGGTAAATCACCGGCGTGGTGAACAGTGTCAGGATCTGGCTCACCAGCAGGCCACCGACAATGGAGACGCCCAGCGGATGCCGGAGCTCGGAGCCGACGCCAGTGCCCAGCATGAGCGGCAGGGCGCCCAGGATGGCGGCCAGCGTCGTCATCAGGATCGGCCGGAACCTGAGCAGGCATGCCTGGTAAATGGCGTCGCGCGGCGACTTGCCCTCGTTGCGTTGCGCATCGAGGGCGAAGTCGATCATCATGATGGCGTTCTTCTTCACGATGCCGATTAGCAGGATGATGCCGATGATGGAGATGACGGTCAGGTCTTCGCCGGCCGCCATCAAGGCGAGCAGGGCGCCAATGCCGGCCGAAGGCAGGGTCGACAGGATGGTGATCGGGTGGATGAAGCTCTCATAGAGCACGCCCAGCACGATGTAGACAGTCACCACCGCCGCCAGGACCAGAAACAGCTGGTTGGTGAGCGAGGCCTGGAAAGCGCGCGCCGCGCCCTGGTAGGTGGTGATGACGCTGATCGGCATGTTGATCTCCGCCTGCGCCTGATCGATCACCTTGATCGCCTCGCCGAGGGAGACGCCGGGCGCGAGGTTGAAGGAGATGGTGGTGGCCGGGAACTGCCCCATGTGGGTGATCTGCAGGGGAGCGGTGCCTACATGCGTCTTGGCGACCACGGGGAAGGGGACCGGAGCGCCGCCGGTCGACGACGGCAGATAGATCGACGAGAGCGACTGCAACGATTGCTGCAGCGAAGGGTCGGCCTCGAGGATGACCCGATACTGGTTGGTCGTCGTGAATATGGTCGAGACGATGCGCTGTCCGAACGCGTCGTAAAGCGCGTTGTCGATGGTCGCAGGCGTAATGCCGAAGCGCGCCGCCTGATCACGGTCGATGTCGACGAAGACCGCAAGGCCGCTTTGCGTCAGGTCGCTCGTGACATCGGAGAGTTGCGGCAGCGAGTTGAGCTTGTCGATCAGCTTGGGCGTCCATTGCGCCAGCTCGTCCGAATTGGCGTCCTGGAGAACGAATTGATATTGCGTGCGGCTGACCGTACCGTCGATCGTCAGGTCCTGCACCGGCTGCATGTAGAGCGTGATGCCGGGGATCGACGCCGCGCTTTGCTTCAGTCGCCGCATCACTTCGGTGATGTCGGAAGTGCGCTGATCGTGCGGCTTCAGGTTGATCAGGATGCGCCCGACATTGAGCGTGGTGTTGGTACCGTCGACCCCGATGAAGGACGACAGGCTGTCGACGTCGGGGTCCTTGAGGATGAGGGCGGCAAGGTCCTGCTGCCGCTCGCCCATGGAGCTGAAGGAAACCGACTGCGGTGCTTCCGTGATCGCCTGGATGAGGCCGGTGTCCTGAACGGGGAAAAAGCCCTTCGGGATCGTGATGTAAAGCGCCACGGTGAGGACGAGAGTGCCTAGCGCGATCAGCAGCACCAGGGTCTGCCGGTCGAGCACCTTGGTGAGCAGGCGGCCGTAGCCCCTGATCACCCAGGCGAAGAAATCGTGACTGGCGCGTTGGAAGACGTTTTCGTGCACCGCCGATATCGGCTTCAGCAGCTTGGCGCAGGCCATGGGCACGAGAGTGAGCGAGACCGCCGCGGAGATGAGGATGGTGGTCGACAGTGTTATGGCGAATTCGCGGAACAGCCTGCCGACGACGTCGCCCATGAACAGCAGCGGGATCAGCACCGCGATCAGCGATACGGTCAGCGAAATGATGGTGAAACCGATCTGCTCGGACCCGATCAGGGCCGCTTCCTGCGGCGAATAACCTTCCTCGATGTAGCGCGAGATGTTCTCTATCACCACGATCGCGTCGTCGACGACGAAGCCGGTCGCGATCGTCAGCGCCATGAGCGACAGATTGTCGAGGCTGTAGCCGAACAGATACATCACGCCCAGCGTGCCCACCAGGGACAGAGGCACGGACAGGCTGGGGATCAGCGTCGCGCGCGCGCTGCGCAGGAAGACGAAGATGACCAGCACGACCAGGATGACGGCGAGGGTCAGCTCGTATTCGACGTCGTGCACCGAGGCGCGGATGGTGGTGGTGCGGTCGGTCAGTACGGCGACGTTGATGGCGCTGGGCAGGGATGCCTGCAACTGCGGCAGCAGCGCCTTGATGCGGTCCACCACCTCGATGACATTGGCTCCGGGCTGGCGCTGGATGTTGACGATGATCGCGGGCGTGGTGTTCATCCACGCGGCGAGCTTGTTGTTCTCGGTGCCGTCGATCACGGTCGCCACGTCGCTCAGGCGCACCGGCGCGCCGTTCTTGTAGGCAATGACCAGCGGCTCATATTCCTTTGCACTTCTCAGCTGGTCATTGGCATTGACCGAATAGGAGCGCGCCGGCCCGTCGAAATTTCCCTTCGGCGCGTTGATGTTCGCGTTCGCCAAGGTGGTGCGCAGGTCGTCGATGTTGAGGCCATAGGCCGCGAGCTTGCGCGGATCGGCCTGGACGCGCACGGCCGGCCGCTGTCCGCCGGTCAGGGTCACGAGGCCGACGCCGGGAAGCTGCGATATCTTCTGGGCAAGCCGCGTGTCTGCGAACTCCTGCACGTCGCGCAGCGGCATCGTCTCCGACGTCAGCCCGAGCGTCAGGACTGGTGCATCCGCGGGGTTGACCTTGGCGTAGATCGGCGGCGCCGGAAGGTCGGACGGCAGCAGGTTGCCGGCTGCATTGATTGCGGCCTGCACCTCCTGCTCGGCGACGTCGAGCGAGACCGACAGGTTGAACTGCAACGTTATCACCGACGCCCCGGCCGAGCTCACGGAGTTCATCTGGCTGAGATTGGGGATTTGCCCGAGCTGGACCTCCAGCGGCGCAGTGACCGAGGAGGTCATCACATCAGGGCTGGCCCCAGGATAGAACGTCTGGACCTGGATGGTCGGGTAATCGACCTGGGGAAGAGCCGAAACGGGCAGGAACCGGAACGCCAATATTCCGGACAACATGATTGCGACCATCAAAAGCGATGTTGCCACCGGTCGAAGAATGAAAGGTCGCGAGGGGTTCATTTTGTGTGACGGCTTCCCCCATGTCTTCTATTGGGCGAGTTGCCGGGATTTGGATTGCGCAAGTTGCCCAGATTTGGCGGCGCCAAGCTCGGCTTGGTTGGATCCGATTGAGCCTGTGGGGGCGCCGCGGCTTGCTCCTCCGGGCGCAAGCTCACCGTCGCGCCGTCGCGAAGCCTGTCGGCACCGTCGACCACCACGCGATCCCCGGGGGCCAGTCCGGCCAAGACCTCAGTGCGCAAGCCGTCGATCACGCCCAGATTGATCTTCCTGACCGAAACGGTGTTGTCGGCGTTGACCAGGTAGACAAAGGTGCCGGGAACGCCGCGCTGGATGGCGGCGGTCGGCATGACCGTCACATCCTTGTGCTCGTTCAGCAGAAGCTCGATGTTGACGAACTGGTTCGGATAGAGGTTGCGGTCGGTATTCGGGAACGATGCCCGCAGCTTGATGGTGCCGGTGGTGGGGTCGATCTGGCTGTCGAACGTGTCCACAACGCCCTCGTCGAGCTTGGTGGTGCCGCTCCGATCATAGGCCGTGACGGTCAGCTTGGCGCCCTGCCGCATGCGCTGGACGATTGCCTGCAGCTGGTCCTCCGGCACGGTGAACAGCACGCTGATGGGCTGGATCTGGGTGATGACGACGATGCCGGCGGGATCGCCGGGCGTGACGTAGTTGCCCACGTCCACCTGGCGCAGGCCGACTCGACCGTCGATGGGGGAACGGATGCTGCTGAAATCGAGGTTGACGGTGGCGGCCTGGACCAGGGCCTTGTCGGCTTCGACGGTGCCTTGATACTGCGCGACCAATGCCACCTGGGTGTCCAGAGTCTGCCTCGGCACTGCGTTCTGGGTCGCCAGGCCCTGATAGCGCTTGAGGTCGACTTGCGCGCCCTTCAGTAGCGCTTCATCGCGCGCCAGTTGGCCCTGCGCCTGGGCCAATGCCGCCTGGAACGGTCGCTGGTCGATCTGCGCGAGAAGGTCGCCCTTCTTCACGTCCTGGCCTTCGGTGAAGTTTACCAGCACGAGCTGGCCACTGATCTGGGTCTTGACGGTCACCGTGGCCAGCGACGTGACCGTGCCGAGAGCGCTGACGGTCACGTTGATGTTGCCGGTCTCGACGGTGGCCGCCCCGACTGTGGCAGGCTGCGCGGGGCGGCTGGAAACCGGCGGGGTCTGGCCGGCCGGCAGACGCTGCCACCACAGCCCGGCCGCGATGGCCAGCAACACGAGAAAAACCACCCAAAGAAGCCCCCTTCGCGAGCCGGGTCTGGTCGTTTCCGGTCGTTCGAGGACCCTTTCTTTCGGCGCGTCTCGAAGCTGGTCCATGGACAGCATACCCAATCTCGGTCAGTACGACCGATATTCCCGCCTGACGATAGAGGGAGTTTGGGCGGCAGAACAGCCGCGCAAGGCTGCGTCACCACTTGTTGATCGCATGGAGCCGATTCCGGCTTGACCGCAGTTCGGGTGACTGGTTGCCTCATTGTGATAACCGACATGTTGACATAAAGATATGTTTATGTGAGTTGATGTCGCGATGAAAACTGGATCTGTCGCAAATGCATAGCTCTCTGGACGCCCTGTTTGGGCCTGTCGCCGAAACGGCCCATGGAGCCGAGGTGCTGGCCGCGCTGACGAAAGCCGCGCGCGAGCGCATTCTTGTCCTCGACGGGGCGATGGGCACCCAGATCCAGGGGCTGGGCTTCGACGAGACCCACTTTCGCGGCGACCGCTTTGGCGGCTGCGCCTGCCACCAGCAGGGCAACAACGACCTGCTGATCCTCAGCCAGCCCGGTGCGATCGAGGAGATCCATTACCAATACGCCATCGCCGGCGCCGACATCATCGAGACCAACACCTTCTCTTCGACCCGCATCGCTCAGGCCGATTACGGCATGGAGGAGATGGTCTATGAGCTGAACCGCGACGGCGCGCGGCTGGCACGGCGGGCGGTCATCCGGGCTGAGCAGGAGGACGGCAAGCGCCGCTACGTGGCCGGCGCGCTCGGGCCCACCAACCGCACGGCGTCGATCTCGCCGGACGTCAATAATCCAGGCTATCGCGCCGTCACCTTCGACGATCTGCGTCTCGCCTATGCCGAGCAGCTGCGCGGCCTCATCGACGGCGGCGCCGACCTCATCCTGATCGAGACCATTTTCGACACGCTGAACGCCAAGGCGGCGGTGTTCGCCTGCAGCGAGGTCTTTGCCGAAAAGGGCGTCGAACTGCCGATCATGATTTCCGGCACGATCACCGACCTTTCCGGCCGCACGCTGTCGGGCCAGACACCGACCGCCTTCTGGCACTCGCTGCGCCATGCCAATCCCTTTACCTTCGGCCTGAACTGCGCTTTGGGTGCTGCCGCCATGCGCGAGCATCTGGCCGAGATCTCGGATGTGGCCGATACCTTCACCTGCGCCTATCCCAATGCCGGCCTGCCGAACGAATTCGGGGGCTATGACGAGAGCCCGGAATATATGGCCGAGCAGATCGAGGAATTCGCTCGCGAGGGGCTGGTGAATGTGGTCGGCGGCTGTTGCGGATCGACGCCGGACCACATCCGCGCCATTGCCGAGGCCGTGAAGAAGTACCCGCCGCGGCAGGTGCCCGAGCACAAGCCGCTGATGAAGCTGTCGGGCCTCGAGCCCTTCACGCTCACGCCGGAAATCCCCTTCGTCAATGTCGGCGAGCGCACCAACATCACCGGCTCGGCCCGGTTCCGCAAGCTGATCACGGCGGGCGATTATGCCGCCGGGCTCGAGGTCGCGCGCGACCAGGTTGTCAACGGCGCGCAGATCATCGACGTCAACATGGACGAGGGGCTGATCGACTCCAAGCGTGCAATGGTCGAGTTCCTCAACCTGATCGCAGCCGAGCCCGACATCGCCCGCGTGCCAATCATGATCGACAGCTCCAAATGGGAGGTGATCGAGGCCGGGCTGAAATGCGTGCAGGGCAAGCCGGTGGTCAATTCCATCTCGATGAAGGAAGGCGAGGAAACCTTTCTCCACCACGCCAAACTGGTGCGCGCCTATGGTGCGGCGGTCGTCGTCATGGCCTTCGACGAGGCCGGGCAGGCCGACACCAGGGAGCGCAAGTTTGCGATCTGCACCCGCGCCTACAAGCTCTTGACCGAGAAGGCCGGCTTTGCGCCCGAAGACATCATCTTCGATCCCAACATCTTTGCGGTCGCCACCGGCATCGAGGAGCACAACGGCTACGGCGCGGCCTTCATCGAGGCAGCGGGCGAGATCACCCGCACCTTGCCGCATGTCCACGTCTCGGGTGGAGTGTCGAACCTGTCCTTCTCCTTCCGCGGCAACGAGCCGGTGCGCGAGGCCATGCACGCCGTGTTCCTTTACCATGCAATCCAGGCGGGGATGGACATGGGCATCGTCAATGCCGGCCAGCTGGCGGTCTACGAGTCCATCGATCCCGAGCTGCGCGAAGCCTGCGAGGACGTCATCCTCAATCGCGTTCCCAAGGATGGCGGCAACGGCACCGAGCGCCTGCTGGAGCTGGCCGAGCGCTTCAAGGGCGCGGGCGGCAGGGAGGCCAAGGAAAAGGATCTGGCCTGGCGCGAATGGCCGGTGGAGAAGCGACTGGAGCACGCGCTGGTCAATGGCATCACCGAGTTCATCGAGGTCGACACCGAAGAGGCTCGCCAGAAGGCCGAACGCCCGCTCCACGTGATTGAGGGGCCGTTGATGGCCGGCATGAACGTCGTCGGCGATCTGTTCGGCTCGGGCAGGATGTTCCTGCCGCAGGTGGTCAAGTCGGCCCGCGTGATGAAGCAGGCCGTCGCCGTGCTCTTGCCCTACATGGAAGCGGAAAAGCTCGCCAATGGCGGCAACGGTGTGCGCCAGAGCGCCGGCAAGATCGTCATGGCCACGGTGAAGGGCGATGTACACGACATCGGCAAGAACATCGTCGGCGTCGTGCTGGCCTGCAACAATTACGAGATCATCGATCTCGGCGTGATGGTGCCGGCCTCGAAGATCCTCGAGACCGCACGGGAGCATCAGGTCGACATCATTGGCCTGTCGGGGCTGATCACGCCCTCGCTGGACGAGATGGTGCATGTCGCAACGGAGATGGAGCGCGAAGGCTTCGACATTCCGTTGCTCATCGGCGGGGCCACCACCAGCCGTGTGCACACGGCGGTGAAGATCCACCCAAAATACGAACGCGGCCAGACGGTCTATGTCACCGACGCAAGCCGCGCGGTCGGCGTCGTCTCCACCCTTCTGTCGCCTGAGGCGAAGGGCGGCTATGTGGACGCAACACGGGCGGAATACAGGAAGGTTGCAGATTCCCATGCGCGCAGTGAGGCCGAGAAACAACGCCTGCCGCTGGCGGCGGCGAGAGCCAACGCCCACCGTATCGACTGGTCGGGCTACGAGCCGCCGAGGCCGTCCTTCCTCGGCACGCGCGTCTTCGAGGATTGGGACCTGGCCGAACTTTCCCGCTACATCGACTGGACGCCGTTCTTCCAGACCTGGGAGCTGAAGGGTCGCTATCCGAAGATCCTGGAAGACGAGAAGCAGGGGCCAGCCGCCCGTCAGCTTTTCGAGGACGCGCAGGCCATGCTGGAAAAGATCGTTGCGGAAAAATGGTTCGCGCCGAAGGCAGTGATCGGCTTCTGGCCCGCCAATGCGGTGGGCGACGATATCCGCCTGTTTGCCGACAGCGGCCGGGACCGGGAACTCGCCACCTTCTTCACACTGCGCCAGCAGCTTTCCAAGCGCGACGGCAGGGCGAATGTGGCGCTGTCCGATTTCGTCGCGCCGCTGGAAAGCGGCAAGCCCGACTATCTCGGCGGCTTCGTGGTCACGGCGGGCATCGAGGAAGTGGCCATAGCCAAGCGCTTCGAGCTCGCAAATGACGACTATTCTTCTATCCTGGTGAAGGCACTGGCCGACCGCTTTGCCGAGGCCTTTGCCGAGCGCATGCACGAACGCGTGCGCAAGGAGTTCTGGGGCTATGCGCCGCACGAGGCGCTGTCGTCGGACGAACTGATCTCCGAGGGCTATCGCGGCATTCGCCCGGCGCCCGGCTATCCGGCCCAGCCCGACCATACCGAGAAGGTGACGCTGTTCCACTTGCTCGACGCGCAGAAGCGGGTCGGGGTGAGCCTGACCGAAAGCTATGCAATGTGGCCGGGCTCATCCGTCTCTGGGCTCTATCTGGCCCATCCCGAGAGCTATTATTTCGGCGTCGCCAAGGTCGAGCGCGACCAGGTCGAGGATTATGCCCGGCGCAAGGGCATGGCGGTTGCCGAAGTGGAGCGCTGGCTGGGGCCGATCCTGAACTATGTCCCGACGCGGGCCGCCGAGACGGTCGCCTAGCATTGGGCCGGCAGCCGTGGCCGCCGGCATGATCACGATTGCAGACCGGGGGCGCCCCGGTCATGCACGCGCGGTGAGGTCCTCGCGCAGCGAGTGGAACAGCCCTTTCAGCCCTGTGTCGGAAACGGCTTCCGTTGCGGCGGTAAGGTCGTGCCAGCGCCGCTTGCGCTGCGTGCGTTCCGGCCAGTGCACCAGCGTGCCCCGCACTTGCAGGCCGTAGAGCACCACCGAGCAGAGGGCCTGCGAGCCGTCCTTGAGCGTCTTGAGGTAGTCATAGGCGCCGATCGGCTCTGAATCGAGGTCGCCGAACACGCCGGCCTCCTCGAATGCCTCGCGCATGGCTGCCTGCCTCGGCGTCTTGCCATTGATCGGCCAGCCCTTGGGCACCAGCCAGCGTTTGGTTTCGCGCGAGGTGATCAGCAGCACCTTGAGGTTGCCGCGCCGGGTGATGCGCCAGGGCAGCGCGCCGTATTGAAGCAGGCTTTCCGCGGCCCTCGGCGCGGCTGGATGTTGTCTCGCCAGCGCTGTCATCGGCACGCCTCGCCATTCTCGCCGGAGCGCCCGTCGGCGAAAACCGACAGGCTGGACGCGAATGGGCGCGGCATCACCGGCGGCTGCTGGCGGTGGGCGCACCAGGGACAGCGAACCGCCGCGCGCGGCAGGCCGCGGTGGCAGAAATTGCATTTCGGGAAGGCATAGAAATTGATCATCTTCGGCTCCGGGCGGCGCGAGAAAATCGCGCAAGGTCCACCGCAATTCGGTTCGGTAAGGTGGTCCCGGAGCGGAAAGTTCTGTGCGGTATTCAGTCCATCATGAAGCCGCCCCGGGAGAAACCATGCGCTTCTCCGGCGAGCCTCGAAATCTTGATGAAGGTTTTCATGCACATGTTTTCAATATAGTCGAAAGCAAAATAAATACAAGAGCATGGCCGGTTCCGGCGAGAGACGAGGGCTTCTTGTCGCGGGTTGTCTGGATTTCACATTGCTCCGTGTGCGGAAGAAAATTCCCTGGGCGACACTCCGGCCTGGATCAAAGCGTTGAGCCTATGAAAACGGCCCCGATTTCGGCCTCGACGAGGCCAAGCTCGGCCCGGCCCGGCTGAATGGCGGTGCCGACTGAACACCTCTTGCAGGCGGGTTGGCAACTGAGGGATTGACTGGCGCTCGGCTTTGATGCGACCCGGAGGTCATGAGTTGTTTGGCCGCCCTCCGCCTGATTTCTCGAAAGCGGGTGGCGGCCGTTATGGAGTGCGAGCATGGCCAATCCGATCTACGACGCGCTTGTCGGCATTCATCGCGACAGCGCACATCCGTTCCTGCATTTGTCGGACGGCCGGGTGCTCAGCCATGCCGATTTTGCCAAGCTCGTCGGCCGGATCGCTGCAGTGTTGCGCGCGCAGGGCGTCGAGGCCGGTGACCGCGTCGCCGTCCACGCCGCCAAGACGCCGGAAACGCTTGCATTGTTCTTCGGCTGCGCGCAGATCGGCGCGGTCTTCCTGCCGCTCAACACCGCCTACACGCTGGAGGAGGTGAAATTCTTCCTCCGCGATGCCGAGCCGAAGCTCTGCGTCTGCGCCCCGGAAGAGGAAGCCGACATTGCCGCGCTGCTGGAGGGCAGGGGCCGCACGCTTTCCATCTCGGCCGACAGCACCGGAAGCTTCGCCGATGCGATCGCTGCCGCCGAACTCCTCATAGCGGTGACTGATCGGGGCGACAACGACCTCGCCGCGCTGCTCTACACCTCCGGCACCACGGGGCGCTCCAAGGGCGCCATGCTCACCCAGAACAACCTTTTGTCCAATTCGCGCGCGCTCGTCGCGGAATGGCGTTTTACGTCCGACGACGTGCTGATCCACGCCCTGCCGATCTTCCACACGCATGGCCTGTTCGTCGCCACCAATGTCATGCTGGCCGTTCGCGGCAGCATGATCTTCCACCAGGCGTTCAAGGTCGACGTCATCCTCGACGACCTGCCGCGTGCGACCGCGCTGATGGGCGTGCCCACCTTCTATACGCGGCTCCTGGCCAGCGATCGCCTCAACCGCGATCTCGTCAGCCACATGCGCCTGTTCGTCTCGGGCAGCGCGCCGCTTTTGGCCGAAACGCATGTCGAGTTCGAGGCGCGCACCGGCCATCGCATCCTCGAACGCTACGGCATGACCGAAACCGGCATGAATACCTCCAATCCTTATGAGGGCGAGCGCCGCGCCGGCACGGTGGGCTTCCCGTTGCGGGGAACGGAAATCCGCATTGCCGATGACAGCGGCAAGCCGCTGCCAACAGGTGAAATCGGCGGTGTCGAGGTGCGCGGGCCCAACGTCTTCGCCGGCTACTGGCGTCTGCCGGAAAAGACCAGGACCGAATTCCGCCCGGACGGCTACTTCATCACCGGCGACGTCGGCATGATCGACGAAGACGGCTATCTGCACATCGTCGGCCGCGCCAAGGACCTCATCATTTCCGGCGGCTTCAACATCTATCCGAAGGAAATCGAACTGGTGATCGACCAGGTCGAGGGCGTGGTGGAAAGCGCCGTCATCGGCCTTCCGCATGCCGATTTCGGCGAGGCACCGGTGGCGGTGATCGTGGGTGACGAGGCTGCGCGTCCGGCGGTGGAGGCGGCGGTGGCGACGTCGCTTGCGCGCTTCAAGCAGCCCAAGCGGCTCGTCTTCGTGTCCGAGCTGCCGCGCAACACGATGGGCAAGGTGCAGAAAGCTGAACTGCGCAAGCAGTTCGGCGACCTGCTGTCGAACTGACGATGAAAAAAGGCCCCGGCGCAGCAAGCGTCCGGGGCCTTTGTGTTCAACCGCATTCGAAGGGACGGCTGTGCCCCTTGCTCAGTCCCTGAGCAGGTCGAACATCAGCTTGAAGAAGCGGTCGGCGTCGACCTCGTAGGCGATCCTGGCGTTGTCCTTCTCGCCGCGTTCGCCCCAGAAGTCCGCCACCGTCGCGCCGAAGGTGTAGGTGCCCTGAAGGTCCACGGCGATGTGGGCCGGACGGGTCTTGACCAGCGTCGGGTCGATCGCCAGCGCCAGCGCCAGCGGGTCGTGCATGGCGCCGCCCACGCCCATCGAGTTGCGGTGCAGCTTCTCGTAGAAGCGCAGCCAGTCGTTGACCAGCTTGCCCAGCGGCGTGTCAATCTTGGCGAGCTCGGCAAATTGCGGCTCCTCGATCAGCACCTGCATGGTCACGTCCAGGCCGACCATGGTGATCGGCACGCCCGAATCCAGCACGATCCGCAGCGCCTCGGGATCGCAATAGGCGTTGAACTCGGTCGGCGTGATGATCTCGCTCTTGCGGTAGAACGCGCCACCCATCCAGATCACTTCCTTGATCTTGGGCAGAACGTGCGGGTGCTTCAGCAGCAGAAGGCCGATGTTGCACAGCGGGCCGGTCGCCACCACCAGGGTCGGCTCGGGGCGCGCCAGCAGCTGCTCGGCCAGAAAGTCGACCGCGTGCTGGTCGACAGGCTTGATGGTCGCCTGCGGCAGGTAGGGCGAGCCTTCCAGCCCGCTCGGGCCGTCGGCGGTGCCGAGAACCAGCGGCCGCGCCAGCGGGCGATGGCAGCCGGCCGCAACCGGCACGTCGCCCGCGCCGATATACTCGAGGATGCGCAGGGCGTTGGCCGTCGTCTTTTCCAACTCGGCATTGCCGCAGGTGGTGGTCACGCCGAGCAGTTCGATAGCCGGCGAACGATGCGCCATCACCAGCGCGATGGCGTCGTCATGGCCGGGGTCGCAGTCGAAGAGAATGGGGGTAGGGGTCATGTCGCTGCCCTTCATGCTGCTCGCTCGTAGCGAGCGATGGTATTCTTGAAGATGTCGAGGAAGCGCCGGCCGTCGAGGTCGGTGCCGATGCGCGTGGTCTTGGGGCCGCCGCCGGGCAGGATCTGGAAGCCGCGATAGGCCACCGTCTGGCCGCGGGCCACGCTGCCGTCTGTCAGAACGTCGACGAACAGCGGCTCGGTGGTGGTCACCAGGTCGGGCTGGAAGGCCAGCGCAACGGTGATCACGTCGTCCATCGGGAAGCCGACGAGGCCGAAGAATTCGCGCCAGATGTCGATATAGATCGGGAACACCTCCGCGATCATGTCGACGACAGGGTTGTTCTTCGCGGTCGCCTGCAAATCGGCGATGTCATCGCGCGTCAGCATGGAGGGGGCGACGCGGTCGTCCTCACAGATGTCGAGCGGCACGAGGATCTTCTGCACGTCGGCATTGAGCACGATGCGCGAGGCTTCCGGGTCGGCCCAGATGTTGTACTCCGTCACCGGCGTGATGTTGCCTGGCGTGTGGAAGTTGCCGCCCAGCACCAGCAGGTTCTTGAGAGCCTTGGTCAGGCGCGGTTCCTGCAGCAGTGCCATGGCCGCATTGGTCAGCGGGCCGGTGGTGACCAGCGTGATCTCGCCCGGGTTCGACATCACCGTGTCGATGATGAAGTCCACCGCGTGACCGGGCGTCGCCTGCCGCTTCGGCGTCGGCGCCGGCGGGTTGAATTTTTTCAGGCGGTCGCCGAAGCGCGCTGTGAGCTGCTTCTCGAAATGCACCGGCGCTTCCATGTCGGCCTTGGAATGGCCGACGATCGGCCGCCAGGCACCGGCATAAACGGGGATGTCGTCACGGCCGGCGAGCGACAGCGTGTTGAGCACGACATTGGTAACCTGCTCGATGGGGCCGGCCGCACCGGTCGCGGTGGTGACAGCCTCAAGCTTGATGTTGGGGTTTGCCGCGGCAAACAGCACGGCGAGGATGTCGTCGCCCGCCGAATCCACGTCGAGAATAATGCGTTCCATTCGTCAAAAAGCCTTTCAGCGTGGGATGGTCCTGTCCGGCCCTTAGGCCGGGTTCTTGTCGGCACTCAGCAGCCTGCGCATGGTTTCCGCGGTTTCGCGGATGATCTTCGGCCGGCCGCGATAGGAGAGGGCAAATAGTGCCGCCAGCGCGACCAGATAGGGCACAGCAAGGATGAGGTAGGACGGGAAACCACCAAAGGTCTGCAGGCGCAGCGAAAAGGCGTCGGCGAAGCCGAACAGCAGACAGCCCACCAGCACCTTCCAGGGGTCGCCGTTGGAGAAGATCAGGATCGCCACGGCCATGAAACCGCGACCGGACGACATGTTCTCGGTGAACATGGTGATGTAGCCGAGCGACAGGTGCGCGCCCGCAAGGCCGGCCAGCAGGCCGCACAGCAGCGAGGCCGTGTAGCGGATGCGGGTGATGGAGATGCCCAGCGCTTCCGCGGCTTCGGGCTTCTCGCCCACGACGCGGATGTAGAGCCCAAGCCGGCTGCGCTTGTAGAACAGGATCAGCAACGGCACGGCGATGAAGGCGACATAGACCATGGGCGTATAGCCCGAGATCAGCGGCGCCCATGAGCCGAGCAGTGCCTTGGCACCCGGGATCTGCACCTTGGGCAGGCCAACGATGCCCTGGCCGACGATGGAGCCGCGCGTCCCGAAGATCGCCTTCATCAGCGAGATCGTCATGCCGCCGGCGAGGATGTTGAGCGCAAGGCCGACAACCACTTCATTGGCCCTGAAGCTGACGACGAGGACGGCGAAGGCCAAGGCGAATACCAGTGCTGCGGCCACGCCGCAGGCCACGCCCACCAGCGCCGAGCCCGACCAGATCGAGCCCAGCACTGCGAAGAAAGCGCCGACCAGCATCTGCCCTTCCAGGCCGATGTTGAAGATGCCGGCCTTGGTGGTGAAGGAACCGCCCAGCGCCACCAGAAGGATCGGCGCCGTGGTCCGCAGCATCGCGACGATGAGCGCGACGTTGACGAGGTTGGCTAGAATTTCCATCGACGTTCCCCTGCGGTGCTGTCACCGCGACGCTTCATCAGAACCTGGGCCGACACGCTGAGAATGATCAGCGCCTGGATCACCGTGATGATTTCGCGCGAGGCATTGGTGTCCACTTCGAGAAGCAGCGAGCCGCTGCGCAGCGCGCCGAAGAAGAGCGCCGTGAAGATCGTGCCGATGGGCGAGCCGTTGGCCAGCAGCGCGGCGATCAGTCCGTCGAACCCGAAGCCGGGCGCGAAGCCTTCCATGAAGCGGTGATGCACGCCGAGCGTCTCGACACCGCCGGCCAGCCCGCCGATGGCGCCGGAGGCCAGAAGCACGATGAAACCCTGGCGCTTGACGTCGATGCCGCCATATTCGGCGAATTTCGGTGCGGAGCCGACCATCGAGGCCGAATAGCCGCGCGCCGTGTGGCGGAACAGCCAGGCTACCACGACCGCCAGCACCAACCCGACGACCAGTCCCCAGTTCAGCCGGGAGAAGGAGAACAACTCCGGCAGATACGCGCTTGGGAGGATGGGCGGGGTTTCGGACCAGCCGCCGGGACGCTTGAAGAGAAAGATGGTGAAGTAGGAGGTCAGCAGCACCGCCACGTAGTTGGACAGGATGGTGGAGACGACCTCGTTGGTGTTGTAGCGTGTGCGGAAATAGGCGGGGATCGAGACCCAGGCCGCGCCGGCGAGCACCGCCACTATGAGGGCTACGATCATGTGCAGGCCGGGCGGCAGGGGCAGCGCGAAGCCGACCAGTGCCGCGGCAAAGCCGCCAAGGAAGAGCTGGCCCTCGATGCCGACATTGAACATGCCGCCGCGCAGGCCCACGCAGGCAGCCACGCCGCAGATGAGGATAGGTGTCGTCTGCAGCAAGGTGCCGGCGATCTTGGTCTGGTCGCCGAAGGCCCCGCGAAGCAGGGTCATGAAGACCTTCACCGGACTTTCGTCGACGAGGACGATGATGACCGCGCCGATGGCAAGCGCCAGCAGAACGGCGATCGCCTGGCCGTAGAATGCGCGCAATCTGTCGCTCATGAAACGAGTTCCCGTTCCTTTTCGCCGGGCTGCAGCCCCGCCATCATCATGCCGATGGTCTCGTCGTCGGCTTCGTTGCCGTCGACCTCGCCCATGAGGTGGCCGTTGAAGAGAACCAGGATGCGGTCCGCCAGGGTCAGCAGTTCGTCGAGCTGCACAGAGATGACGAGCACCGCACGCCCGGCAGCGCGCTGGCTCATGATCTCGCTGTGGATCGCTTCCTGGGCGCCGATGTCGACGCCGCGCGTAGGTTGGTCGATCAGCAGGAAGTCCGCGTCGTTGGTGAATTCGCGCGCCAGCACCACCTTCTGGATGTTGCCGCCCGAAAGCCGCTTGACCGTGTCATGCGGTCCGCGCGCGCGGATGTCGAAGCGCTTGATCATCGCCTCGGCGTCCCTGTCGGTCGCCTTCCAGTCGAGCAAGCCGCCCCGGCTCCAGGGTGCGCGGTACTGGCGGCCCATCAAGAGGTTCGAGGAAATCGAGGCGCCGCCGTCGACGCCGCGGATCATGCGGTCGCCCGGCACATGCGCGAAGCCGGTCTTGCGGATCGCCGCCGGCGAAAGCCTGGTCAGGTCGCGGCCGTTGAGAAACGCCTCGCCATGGCTGGCGGGGCGCAGGCCGGCAAGAACTTCCGCCAGCTCGGTCTGGCCGTTGCCGGCCACACCGGCGATGCCGACGATCTCGCCAGCGCGCACGGTGAAGCTCACGTCACGCAGGGCAGGCAGGCGGCGCTCGTCACGCGCCCACAGGTTGCGCACGTCGAGCACGACCTTGCCGTGAGTGGCCTCGCGCGGGCGCCGGTCGAAGCTGACGTCACGGCCCACCATCATGCGCACGAGGTCGGCCTTGGTCAGCTCGGCGGTCGGGCGCGTGGCGACATGCTTGCCGTTGCGCAGCACCGTGACGGTGTCGGAAACCTCCATCACCTCTTCGAGGTGGTGGGAAATGAAGATGACGGTCATGCCGTCGGCCACGAAGCGGCGCAGCGTCTGGAAAAGCTCGCGGCTTTCCTGCGGCGTCAGCACGGCGGTGGGTTCATCCAGGATAATGGTGCGCGCGCCGCGCACCAGGACCTTCAGGATCTCGATGCGCTGCTCGATGCCGACGGAAACGAGGCTGACGCGCTCGGTCGGGTCGACCTTCAGGCCGACGCGCTCGGAGAGTTCACGCGTCTTCTCGATCTGCGCGGCGTGGTCGATGAGACCGTTGTTCACGATCTCCATGCCGAGGAAGATGTTCTCGGCCACCGAAAGCGACGGCACGAGCTTGAAGTGCTGGTGCACCATGCCGAGGCCGGCGGAGATGGCCGCGGCCGGGTCGCCAAAGACGACGTCCTGCCCATCGATGCGAATCTTTCCCTCGTCGGGCTGCAGCAGCCCGAACAATATGTTCATGAGGGTGGTTTTGCCGGCGCCGTTTTCGCCGATGATCGCGTGAATTTCGCCGCGGCGAACGGTGAGGTTGACGTTCTCATTGGCGGTGAAAGCGCCGAAGCGCTTGGTGATGCCAACGAGTTCGACAGCGTTTTCGGCGGGGCGATCTGCGGTCGTTGTCGAGAATGCGTTCGACACGAAAGACCTCACAGTTGGTTGCGTCGATCAATCCGACCGTCCGGATGGATCGACGCGCCGGAATTGTGAGCGGCGCCGGCATGCGACGCCGCCAACCTTTCGAGAGATGCCGAGCCGGCCTTACTTGGCCTTCGCGATCTCGATCTTGCCGTCGACGATCTCCTGCTTGATCTCTTCCAGCTTGCTGGTGATCTCGGAGGGGATGTTCGCGGCGATGTCGTCGCAGACCTTCACTTCGACGCCGCCCGAGGCGAGGTCGAACGTGCGGGTGCCGGGGGTGACCTTGCGGCCTTCGACCTCGTCCTTGATCAGCGTGTAGACGGCGATGTCGCCGCGCTTGAGCATGCTGGCCAGCACGTTGCCCGGAGCCGAGCCGCACATGTCGACGTCGACGCCGATCGAGTACTTGTCGGCCGCCGCACTTGCCTGCATCACGCCTTCGCCCGTCGGGCCGGCGACGTTGTAGACGATGTCTGTGCCCTGGCCGTAGAGCGCCAGCGCCAGCTCGCTGCCCTTGGCCGGATCGTCGAAGGTGCCGGCGAACACGGAATTCACCTTGACCTCAGGCGCCGCATACTTGGAGCCCTGCTCGTAGCCGCCCAGGAAGTTGCGGATGACCGGGATGTCGCGGCCGCCGACGAAGCCGATGGCCTTGCCGTCGCCGATCTTGTCGAAGGAGCTGCCCTGGTCCTCGATCAGGCCTGCGAGCGCGCCGGCAACGAAGGAGCCCTGCTCTTCGGCGAAGTTGGCGTAGACGATCTTGTCGCTGTCCAGCACGCCGTCGATGAACACGAAGCGCTGGTTGGGATAGGCTTCGCTGGCCTTCTGCAGTGCGTCGACCAGCTCCCAGCCCATCACGAAGATGAGGTCGTACTGGCCGCCCTTGGCGAGGTTGGCGAACTGCTCTTCATAGTCGAGCGCGCGATTGCCGGTGTCGACCAGCTTGAGGTCGATGCCGAACTCGTCCTTGGCCTTGTTGAGGCCGTTGACGATCGAGACGCCGAAGCCCTGAGCAAAATAGCCGGAGATGGCCGCAACGGACACCTTGTCCTGTGCACCGGCCGCGCCGATCGAGGCGGCAAGAGCGGCGCCGGCGATCGCAAATTTCTTGAACAAATTCCTCATCCCGTTCCCCATGAACTCCCTGGAAACAATGCTTCAAGCCCGACGCGTTGCGGTCTAAAATGTCCCAACTTGTTGGTGCTCATATGACTTTATGGGTGGTCTAACAATCTGTCAATCGGGCCACACTGCCCACCCACAGGAGTAATCGCTGTTATGTAAGGCCAGCCGGCGTCTGGCGCTTGACAATCCACGCCAATGGCTAATTGTTGCTACTCTAACAAGTTCGGTCAGTTTCAGTCTGGCCGGTTTTTCGAGAGGACCCATGTCAGACATCCCAATCAAGAAGCTCGTTGTCCAGATCGAGGAGATATTCCACGAGGGCGGCCCGCGCGCCGAAAAGCCCTTGAAGCGTGGCGCGGTGCTGGCCGTGGTCGAAAATCCGTTTGCCGGCCGCTACGTCGAGGAGATCGCCGGGTTCATGGAAGATCTGAAGCCGGTCGGGCTGACCATGGCGCGCAAGCTGCTGGAAGCCATGGGCGGCGATGCGAGCGAGATCGAGGCCTATGGCAAGGGCGCCATCGTTGGCGGTGCGGGCGAACTGGAGCATGGGGCGCTGTGGCACAATCCGGGTGGCTATGCGATGCGCGAGCTTCTGGGCGATACCAAGGCTATCGTCCCCTCCACCAAGAAGGTCGGCGGCCCCGGCGCGCGAATCGACATTCCGGTCGCCCACGTCAACGCCGCTTATGTGCGCAGCCATTTCGACGCGATCGAGGTGGGCATCAATGATTCGCCGCGCGCAAACGAAATCGTGCTGGTGCTGGCGATGACGACGGGTTCGCGCATCCATGCGCGTGTGGGTGGCCTTGCAGCCAAGGACATCAAGGGAGAGGACGGTTTGCGATGAGCGTCGAGATCCGCAAGATATTCACGGTCGTCGAGGAAATCCGTGTCGAGGGCGGCCGCCCGGTCAACCCGCCCACACGCCGCGCCGCTGCGGTTGCGGTCATCCGTAACCCTTACGCGAACCAGTTCGTGGACGACCTGTCGAAGCTCAGCGATATCGGCGAGGAACTCGGCGACATCTTGCCGCGTCGCGCGGTGGAGGCCCTGGGCATTGACGGTTCCGCCGTCGAGAGTTTTGGCAAGGCGGCCGTGGTCGGCGCGGACGGCGAGCTCGAGCACGCCGCTGCCATCCTGCACCCGAAGCTGGGCGCCCCGTTCCGGACCATTCTGGGCAAGGGCGCGGCGCTGATCCCGTCGTCGAAGAAGCGGGGCGGCCTCGGCGCGCCGATCGACATTCCGCTCGGCCACAAGGACGCGGCCAAGGTGCGCAGTCATTTCGACGGCATGGAAGTGCGCGTTCCGGATGCGCCGCGCGACGACGAGATCGTGGTGGCGATCGCGGTGACCGATTCGGGCCGCCCGCACCCGCGCGTCGGCGGACTGACCAAGGAAGAGGTGAAGGGCGAAGACGGACTCGTCTAAGCCTTCGAGATTGTTCCGCCGCGGCTAGTCGCTCGCGGCGGAACCTTGCGGCCCTCAGGCCGCGACTGTTTCAGGAACCCGGGCTGCCGGGGGCGTGTTGCGGCTGCGGCCCGTGCGGACCACGCCGTCCACCATGATCATGCCGATGCCGGGCAGGTTGCCCATCGTGATGCTGTCGAGGAAGTCCTTGCCGCCGCCGCCCAGGGCTTGGTCCATGAAGACCAGATCGGCCGCGCGGCCGGCAGCGACGAGGCCGCGATCGTCCAGCTTGCGCACGCGGGCGATGTTGCCGGTGGCGAAGCAGAACGCGACTTCCGGCGCGACGCCGCCCAGCGAGGCCAGCATGGTGATGGTGCGCAGGATGCCGAGCGGCTGCACGCCCGAGCCGGCAGGGCCGTCGGTGCCGACGATCACGCGCGCGAGCTCGCCGCGTTCCTGGGCGATCTTCAGCACCATCAGGCCGGTGCGCAAATTGCCGTTGTGGACGATTTCCAGCGCGCGCGTGCTTTCCTCGCAGACGCGGATGATTTCATCGTCGGGCAGGGCGGTCGGGCCGCCATTGACGTGGGCGATCACGTCGGCGTCAACTTCCAGCACCACGTCGGCGCCGATGCGGCCGGAGCCGGGGATCGAGGGGCCGCCGGTGTGGGTCATCGACGTCATGCCGTATTTGCGCGCCCAGGCGATCATCTGCCGGCCGGTCGGGCCGTCCTTGACGCCGCCAAGACCGACCTCGCCGATAAGCGTCACGCCGGCCTCGGCGAGTTCGCGGAAATAGTCTTCCGTCATCCCGTGCTCGAGCACCGGCGCGCCGGCGATGATCTTCATGCCGCTGGGGCGGAAATTGGCGAAGCTGCGCTGCGCGGCGATGGCCAGCGCCTTGATGCCCACGAGGTCGCGCGGGCGGCCGGGGTAATGCGCCTCGCCGGCCGAGATCACCGTGGTCACGCCGCCATGCAGGGTGGAATCGAGCCAGCCCATCTGGTTCTGGCGCGGCGTCCAGTCGCCGGCTACGGGGTGCACGTGGTTGTCGATGAGGCCGGGCGTGACGACGCAGCCCTGCGCGTCGATGATCGTCTTGGCGCCTTCGAGGTTGAGGTCGGCAGCCTTGCCGACGGCGCTGATGCGCTCGCCGGTGCAGACGATGGTGTCGGCGTCCAGGATCGGGTTGGCGAGATCGCCGCTCAGGAGGAGGCCGATATTGCGGATGACGAGCTTGTCGCCGGCAACGGCGAGCCCATTCGGTTCAACCGACATTCAAAATTTTCCTTTTCAAGTCTTGCGGATTGGTACTCGGCCGAAGCCTCCGCCGGGCTGGTCAGTCCTCGCTGCCGATACGGTGCAACAGGTCGAGAAGGGTCTTCTGCTCTTCCGCCGACAGCGGCGAAAGCAGCTTGCGCCCGACCTCCATGCTGCGGTCGAGGCGTTCGAGCGTGTAGTGCGAGCCGGCATCCGTCAGCGTGATGATGATCAGGCGCTGGTCGGTCTCGGAATGGCTGCGCTTGATGAGGCCCTGCTTGAGCAGCTTGCGCACCACGATGCTGATCGTGGAGGGATCCATCGCCGTCAGCCGGCCGAGATGGTTCTGCGAGACCTCGCCATAGCGCAGGATCGTCGCCAGGGCGGCGAACTGGGTGGGCGAGAGGTCTTCGCCAGCCATGACCTGCTGGAAGCAGAGCGTAGCGCGCTGATGCGCGCGGCGAATGGCATGCGCCGGATGCGCGTCGAGATCGTAGCCCGACTTTTCATAGAGCTCGACGGCTTCGACACGGCTGATCGGCTTGGCGGCGCGAGCGGATTTTTTTCGCCCGGCTTTGGCGCTGTCGTCCTGGACTTCGCTGTCTGTCGTCACTTTCGCTCCCTTCCCGTGTTCACCCGGCGCCGTCGACTGTCGGCTCCACTCCCCATTCGCCTGCCGGTATTTAGCCGGCGGCGTTAAGGTTGTGCAGGACTGCGCCAGAATGCAACGCCTGGGTTACGCTCGCTGCGTCGCTGACGACGCCGAAATGCGTGGCGATGTCGTAAAGGCTGCTTTCCTGCTCGCGCGGGCCGGTGGCGGCGCAGCAATCGCTCGGAACCACCACTTCGTAGCCGTTGAAGAAGGCGTCGTGGACGGTGGAGCGCACGCAGATGTTGGTGACCACGCCGAAGACGACGATCTGGTCGACCAGCATGTCCTTCAGCGTCATGTCGAGGTCGGTCTGGAAGAAGGCCGAGTAGCGGCGCTTGATGATGTGGATCTCGTCGTCGCGTGCGCCGAGGTCCTCGATGATTTCGACGCCCCAGGTGCCTTCCACGCAGTGCGGCGTGCGCTTTACCCATTCGCGGTCTCGACGCATGTTGCGGCGGTGCGCGTCGTGGACCCAGATGACCGGGGCGCCAGCCTTGCGAGCGGCGTCGATGACGCTGAGCTGCGGCGCCACCAGCGCCTCGTAGCCCGGCAGCACCATTGCGCCGCCCGGCTTGCAGAAGTCGTTCACCATGTCCACGACGATCACGGCGGCGCGCGCCGGGTCGAGACGAATGTTGCCGTCGTGGCGATGCGACGAAAAGCTATCCGCGGTCATGGTGCGAAACCCTCAACATGTGCCAATTGTTTGTGTACATACAAAAACCCTGCGGCCGGCGAAGTCAATCCCGCGGCGCTGCACTGCGGCGCAAAGAGAGACCGTGTCACCAACTTTAGCTGTGAACCGCGATTTGGGCATGGCGCGCTCCATTGACAAGCCGCCGGATTATGCTCTTCGAATTGTATGACCATCAATGATATGACGCCAGAAGCCGACTCGGGGCAGTGGCCGCAGGCCGTCCCTGGCGGCATGTTCCGGGTTCAGCCCCGAGAGAAGGAGCCGATATGAAAGTCGTCGTAACAGGATCGAGCGGCCTGCTGGGCCGGCATGTCGCCGAGGCGCTGGTGGAAGCGGGGCACGACGTGCTGGGCATCGACATGGCCCCGCCCAGCAAGGGCGGGTGGCAGCATGTCACGGCCGATCTCACCGACCTCGGCGCGACGCTGCAGCTCATCGGCCCTTGCGAGACGGTGGTGCATATCGCGGCGATCCCGCGGCCGACCGGGCGCGCCCCGGCCGAAGTGTTCCGCACCAATCTCGCGGCCGCCTACAACGTGGTGGAGGCAGCGGTGAAGGCCGGCGCCTCTCGCTTTGTCTATGCGTCCTCCTTCAGCGTGCTGGGCTATCCCTTCGCCGAAAATTTCCAGGCGCCGCACTACCTGCCGGTGGACCAGAACCATCCCATCGGCGCGCAGGATGCCTACGGCCTGTCGAAATGGCTGGGCGAGGAGGTTGTTGAGGCGGCCGTGCGCCGCGGCGCCTTCTCGGCGGTCAGCCTGCGCATGCCCTGGATCCAGACCCCGGAAACCTTCTTCAACGAGGTGGGGCCGCGCCGCGTGCTGGCCGATTCTTCGCGCGACCTGTGGAGCTATCTCGACGCCCGCGATGCCGCCGATGCCTTCCTCAAGGCGCTTGCCTGGAAGGGGGAGGGGCATCTGCGCACCTTCCTCAGCGCCGCCGACAGCTATTCCGAGGAAGAAACTGCGGTGCTGGCCGAGCGCGCATTCCCCGGCGTGCCGTTCTCCCGACCCATTCCCGGCCATGGCGCGGTGATCGACAACGTCCATGCGCGCGAAACGCTCGGCTTCGAGCCGCGCCATTCCTGGCGCTCGTACAAGAATTCCTGAAGGAGACGAACATGAATCGCTTTGAAAACAAGGTCGTCGTCGTCACCGGCGGTGCAGGCGCCATCGGCGGCGCGGCTGTGCGCCGCTTCCTCGAAGAGGGTGCGCGGGTGGCAGTCGTCGATCGCGACGGCGCCAAGGCCGAGGCATTCGCCGCCGAGCTGGGCGAGCGCGCGCTGGCCGTTGCCGCCGATGTTTCCGACGAGGCCGATGTTCAGCGTGCCATCGACAAGACGGTCTCCACCTTCGGCCGTCTCGACGTGGTGTTCAACAATGCCGGGATTTCCGGACAGGTGGCCCCGGTCCACGCGCTTGCGGTCGAGGACTGGGACGCGATCGTGCGCATCAATCTGCGCAGCGTCTTCCTCGTGCTGAAGGCGGCGCTCAACGCCATGATCGAGGCGAAGATCGAAGGCTCCATCGTCAATATGGGTTCCTCGATGGCCGGCTGGGACGTGCTTTCCGGCGGTGCCGGCTACGCCTCGACCAAGCATGGCGTCGTCGGCCTGACGCGCGTGGCGGCACTCGACGCCGCGCCCTACGGCATCCGCATCAACGCGATCTGCCCCGGTGTGATCGAGACGACGCTCGGCGTGCCGGCAGCGGATCGCCAGGCCTATCAGGCCGGTATCCAGCGATTTGCCAACCGTATTCCGCTGCGCCGCGTCGGCCAGCCTGAGGATGTCGCGGCTACCGTGGCGTTCCTTGCTTCGGACGAAGCTCGGCACATCACCGGCGTCGACTGGCTGATCGATGGCGGCCAGACGCTGCAGAGCTGGGCCAACGCCCCCGAAGCGGAAGCCTATCCGCGCCATCGGTAAGCGAAGCGTTCAATGCCCCCGGGCGGCGCAACGCCGTCCGGGGTGCGCCTCTGGGCCTTTTACGGGCGCGCGGCTAGCGCCAGTCGCGCCACATGCTCGGCAATCGCCAGGCTCGAGGTCAGGCCGGGACTTTCGATGCCGAACAGGTTGACGATGCCCGCTGCCCGATGCGCCTCCGGCCCCTGGATCAGGAAATCCGCGTTCGGCTCTCCCGGGCCGGACAGTTTCGGGCGGATGCCGCTATAGGTCGGGCTCAGGCTGCCGTCGGCGAGGTCGGGCCAGTACTTCCTGATCTCGCCGTAAAAATGGTCGGCGCGGCGCGGGTCGACCTTGTAGTCCAGCCCTTCCACCCATTCGACGTCCGGGCCGAAACGGGCCGAGCCGTTGAGGTCGAGCGTCAGGTGCACGCCGAGGCCGCCCGGCTCCGGCACCGGGTAGATCAGCCGCGAGAATGCCGGCCGGCCGGTCACTGAAAAATAGTTGCCCTTGGCGTAGCGCAGCGGTGGCACGAAGCTGCCGTCGAACCCTTCAAGAGAGCGGGCGATGGCGTTGGCCGAAAGCCCGGCCGCGTTGATGAAGCACCTTGCCGCAATCTCGAATTCGCCGCCCGCGCTGTCACGCGTCTGCAGCACCACGTGGTCGGCTTCGAGGCGCCCGGAGACGATCCGGGTGTTGAGCGAGAGGAAGCAGCCATGCTCCTCGGCCTCGCCCAGCAAGGCCAGCATCAGCCCATGGCTGTCGATGATGCCGGTCGAAGGCGACAGCAGCGCCGCGGTGCAGCGCAGCGACGGCTCCAGCGCCTGCGCCTGGGCGGCGGTCAGTGCCACCAGATCGTCGACGCCGCAGGCCCGCGCCCTGTCGACGATGGTGGCGAGCGTCGCCTCCTGGTCGGCGTGGGTCGCCACGATGAGCTTGCCGCAACGGCGGTGGGGCACATTGCGCTCTTCGGCGAAGCGATAGAGTTTTTCGCGGCCCTCTACGCACAGCTTCGCCTTCAGCGATCCGGGCTGGTAATAGAGCCCGGCATGGATCACCTCGGAATTGCGCGAGCTGGTCTGCGTGCCGATGGCTTCCTCGGCCTCGATGACGATCGTCTCCCAGCCGAGCCTGGAGACCTCGCGGGCGATGGCCAGGCCGATGACGCCTGCGCCGGCGATGATGCAGTCGACCTGTTCCATCTCAGTCCTTGTTCTGCCGGCGCAATATGACTTCCTCGATGATCGTTTTTCCCGCCTCCTCGATATCCATAGCGATGGAGCGTTCGGCCGCGTCCGAGTCCTTGGCGATGATGGCTTCGAGAACGGAATAGTGGTGCTCGATCATGGTGCGTCCGCCGGCCTGATAGGCTTCGGCGATCAGCGGCCCCATCTGCAGCCAGAGGCGGTTCAATATGCCACGCAGCACCACCATGTCGGCGATCTCGGCGAGCGCGAAATGAAAGACCTGGTTGAGCTCGAGGGCCCGGCTCCAGTCTTTCGCCGAAATCGCGCGTTCGTTGCGTTCGATGAGATAGCGCAGCCGGGCGATGTCCTGCGGGCTGGCCTTCTGGGCGCTTTCGCGGGCGGCCAGCCCCTCCAGCTTCATCCTGATCTGCCGGATCTCCCTGTAGCGCTCCATGGTCAGGACGGGCACCCGCACCTCGCGCGCCGACTTCTGCACCAGCGCCTCGTCCTGGATCAGCCGCAGGATCGCGTCCCTGACGGGGGTCACACTGGTGCCCAGAGACTGGGCTATGTCACGGATCGTCAGGCGCGAATTCGGGGCAAAGCGTCCCTTCATCAGCGCCTCCGCTATGCGGGCATAGACGCTCTCGCCTAAATTCTCGTGTTCAAGGGTCTGGAAGTTGAAGTTTCCGCTCATCGTTTAAGGCATCCCACGCAACCCGGCGCGTATCCTTAAAGTGCCGCATTGACAACATAATTTCCGAAATACATGATGCATCACACAGCAAATTTCCAGAATTTGCAAGGGTGATTCCCGTCCGCGTTTCGCAGGCGGGTAGCAATCTTGCCTTGCAAGGCCAGGAATGCCTACCAGCCGTGGCGCTGAAACACAGGAAACCAGTATGGACGCCCAACCCAATTCCCCCGAAGCCCGCGATATTCGCTATCACCTCCACGCCTACACCAATATGCGTCGGCACCAGGAAGTCGGCCCGCTCATCATCGAGAAGGGCGACGGCATCTATGTCGAGGACAACACCGGCAAGCGCTACATCGAGGCGATGGCCGGCTTGTGGAGCGTTGCGGTCGGCTTCTCGGAGCCCCGGCTGGTCGAGGCCGCCACGCGGCAGATGAAGCAGCTGCCCTTCTATCACAACTTCACCCACAAGTCGCATTCGGTCGTCATCGACCTGGCTGAAAAGCTGGTGACGATGGCCCCCGTGCCGATGAGCAAGGCCTTCTTCACCAACTCCGGGTCCGAGGCCAACGACACGGCCATGAAGATGATCTGGTATCGCTCCAATGCGCTCGGCCAGCCGCAGCGCAAGAAGATCATCAGCCGCAAGCGCGGCTATCACGGCGTCACCATCGCCTCGGCCAGCCTCACCGGCCTGCCGAACAACCAGATCTCCTTCGACCTGCCGATCGCCAATGTCCTGCACACCTCCTGCCCGCACTACTGGCGCGAGGCGCTGCCGGGCGAGAGCGAGGACCAGTTCACGACGCGGCTTGCCGACGACCTGGAGAAGCTGATCCTGGCCGAGGGCCCGGAAACCGTTGCCGCCTTCATCGGCGAGCCGGTGATGGGCGCGGGCGGCGTCGTTGTGCCGCCGGCCGGTTACTGGGAGAAGATCCAGGCGGTGCTGGCCAAGTACGACATCCTGCTGGTGGCCGACGAGGTCATCTGCGGCTTCGGCCGCACCGGCGAGATGTTCGGCTCGCAGACCATGGGCATGCGGCCCGACATCATGGTCATGTCGAAGCAGCTGTCCTCGTCCTACCTGCCGATCTCGGCGCTGATGATCAACGATCGCGTGTTCGAGCCGATCGCCGACGAAAGCAACCGCATCGGCACCTTCGGTCACGGCTTCACCGCCGGCGGTCATCCGGTCGCGGCTGCGGTCGCGCTGGAAAACATCCGCCTGATCGAGGAGCGCAACCTGGTCGATAACGCTCGCGAGGTCGGCGCCTACATGCAGCAGCGCCTGCGCGAGCTGGCTTCGCACGAGCTGGTCGGCGAAGTGCGCGGCGTCGGTCTCATCGCGGCGATCGAGACGGTGGCCGACAAGGCGACCAAGGCGCCGTGGGGCCAGGTCGGTGCGCTGGGCGCGCTGGTCAACGGCCAGCTGCAGCAGAACGGCGTGATCTCCCGCGCCATGGGCGACTCGATCGCCTTCTGCCCGCCGCTCATCATCACCAAGGCGCAGGTCGACGACATCGTCGCCGCGCTCCGCACGTCGCTCGACGCGGCGCTGGCTCAGGTCAAGGCCTGATCCCAAGCCACCAACAAAGAACCCGGCAAGAAGGAATTCTTGCCGGGTTCATTCTTTTTGGGAGGTGCGAAGGCTGCGGGATTGCATGCGGCCCAGCATGGCCAATCAGTTCTGAGGAATAGTCTTTCGGGTGTTCAGGCGAAGGGCGCGGCCACGCCAGCGCCTCGCGGCGCCGCGAGCGGTTCCAGCGCCACAGGTCGCGGCTGAGAATGCCGAGCACGGTCAGCGAGATCACGCGTGCGTCAGCCGCCGGTCGCCCACTTTTCCAAACATTTTCTCGACACTCCGAAGCGCGGCCGGACCTGGCCGCGCGCTCGTGTGTTGCGCTGCCGCTTGGCGCGGCACACGCCATCGCTTCGTCGCGATCACATCTTTTGCACTGTCGTCTTTGCGTTTGGGACATGTCGCATTCGCGTGCGCCACCCCCCGCTGTCCGATGCTCTAATCGGGATACTTCAGGTGCCGGCCCCGGAAACGGGTCCGGAGAATTGGGAAGCCGGTTAGAATCCGGCGCTGCCCCCGCAACGGTGGTGGAGTGTGTCATGGCGGGAGACCACTGGGCGAAATGCCTGGGAAGGTGTCCGTGACGGTCCTGCAGGACCAACTCCTCAGCCCGGAAACCAGCCTGATGTCGTTTGAACCCGACTGATCGCGGTGGGCGGTCAAGTGGCGGAGCGTTGCGCGTCGGCAGCCTTGCCTGGCTGTGAGCGCAATCTTCCTCCCCTGAAATCACCACCAGTTCAGTCCTTGTGCGCCAGCAAAGCGAGGACAGGACATGGATACACGCACCGAAATGCTGAGGCAGATCCGCAGCCGCCGTGACGGCTTCAGCCTTGAGCAGCCCTTCTACATCGACCCCGACTATTTCAAACTCGACATGGAGCTGATCTGGTATCGCGACTGGCTGTTTGTCGGCCACGACTGCGAGCTGCCCAAGACCGGCAGCTACATGACCGTCCAGATCGGCGATTTCCCGGTGGTGGTCGTTCGCGACCAGAACGGTGACATCCGCGCCTTCCACAACTCCTGCCGCCATCGCGGCAGCCGCGTGTGCACCGCTCACAAGGGCACGGCGGCGAAGCTCGTCTGCCCCTATCACCAGTGGACCTACGAGCTTGACGGCCGCCTGCTGTTCGCCCGCCAGATGGGGCCGGATTTCGACGCCAGCGGCTTTGGCCTCAAGCCCGTCGCCTGCGAAAGCGTGGGCGGCTACGTCTTCATCTGTCTGGCCGACGAGCCGGCCGACTTTGCGCCGATGCGGGTTATGGTCGAACCCTACCTCCTGCCGCACCGGTTGCGCGACGCCAAGGTCGCCCACGAAACTACCATCATCGAAAAGGGCAACTGGAAGCTGGTGTGGGAAAACAACCGCGAGTGCTACCACTGCGCCGGCAACCATCCCGAACTGTGCAAGACCTTCCCCGAGGCGCCGAACGTGACCGGCGTCAATGGCGCCGACAGCGACCCGGAGATGGTGGCGCACTGGCAGAAATGCGAGGCGGCCGGTCTGCCGAGCAAATTCCGCATCGATGCCGCCGGCCAGTACCGCGCCACGCGCACGCCGCTGCTGCGCGATGCCGTCAGCTACACCATGACCGGCAAGCGCGCAGTGCAGCGCAACCTGTCCGACAGCGTCTCGGCCGACCGTATCGGCTCGCTGCTGCTCTATCACTACCCGACGACGTGGAACCACGTGCTGGGCGACCACGCGGTTACCTTCCGCGTGCTGCCCATCAGTGCCACTGAAACGGCGGTGACGACGAAGTGGCTGGTGCACAAGGATGCGGTGGAAGGCGTCGACTACGATCTTGCCGAACTCACTCATGTCTGGACCGAGACCAACGACCAGGACCGGCGGATCGTCGAGGAGAACGCCTTCGGCATCAAGTCGCCGGCCTACGAGCCCGGACCCTATTCGGAGGTGCATGAAGGCGGCGTGATCCAGTTCGTCGACTGGTATTGCGGCTTCATCGAGCCGCGCCTTGCCGAGGGCGAAAAGCCCTCGCTGCGCAGCGTCGCCTGAGGCGGGAGGGCGGGATGAACGCCATGACCTCCATCAGCCTCTATAAGCATCTCGACCAGATGCTGCCATGGAACGACAAGCTGCAGGTGCTGGAATGCATCGGCGTGGCGGACGAGGCGCCGCAGGTGAAGACCTTCACCTTCCGCTCCGACAACCAGACCTGGTTCCGCTACCAGCCGGGCCAGTTCGTCACGCTGGAGCTGCCGGTGGGCGCGGAGCCCGTGCTACGCACCTATACGCTGTCGTCCAGCCCCTCGCGGCCCTTTTCAATCGCGGTCACCGTCAAGGCGCAGGCCGACAGCGTCGGCACGCGCTGGATGTTCGATCACCTGCGGCCGGGCATGCATGTGAAGGCCTATGGCCCGGCCGGCGACTTTTCGCTGCACAACCACCCGGCGGCTAAGTACCTGTTCATCTCGGCGGGGTCGGGTATCACGCCGATGATGTCGATGACCCGCTGGCTGAACGATTTCGCGCCTCAGACCGACGTCGCCTTCGTCAACTGCGCGCGGCGGCCGGAAGAGATCATCTTCCGCAAGGAACTGGAACTGCTCGGCAACCAGATGCCGGGTCTCTCGCTCGGCTTCCTGGTCGAAGAGCGGTCGAGCCGCGAAAGCTGGTTCGGCCATATGGGCCGCATCGACGCCGTGCGCCTGCCGCTGCTCTCGCCCGACTTCCGCGAGCGCGAGATCTTCTGCTGCGGGCCCGACCCGTTCATGCGGGCGGTGCGTCAGATGCTTGAAGCCGCCGGCTTCGACATGGCGCGCTACCATCAGGAAAACTTCGGCGCGCCCGCTGTCGAGCTTGTGCCGCCGCCTTTCGCCGATGCGGCGCCCGGCGAGGGTGCTGCCGGAACGCCAGTCGAGGTCACGACGCCGATACGCTTCTCGATGTCGGAGGTCGATGCCGAATGCGTGGCCGGCCAGACCGTGCTGCAGACCGCGCGCGCGGCAGGCGTGCGCATTCCGGCAGCCTGCGAGTTCGGCCTGTGCGGCACCTGCAAGGTCAAGAAAGTGTCCGGCGAGGTCGAGATGAACCACAACGGCGGCATTCTCGATCACGAGATCGCCGACGGTTTTGTCCTGGCCTGCTGTTCGCGGCCGCTCTCGGCGCTCGAGATCGAGGCCTGACGCATGGGATCGCAGAGACTGCCGGGCGCAGCCCCGCGCCCGAACATGCATTGGGGGCCTGCCGCCGCCGAGGCGCATCCTGCGCCCGAGGACATCCTGATCGCCTGGCTGCTCTGGCTGCCGCGCGATGCCGACATTGCCGCAGCCGCGGCCGTGGAGATCGAGCGCATCGAGCGCCGGGGGCCGCTGCCGCCCGGTCCGTTGCGGCTGCGCGAACTGCTGTTGCAGCTTGTTGAGGGGAGCGGCCTTCGGCAATGACGGCCGGAGCGACTGAGCCCGGTGCGGCGCCGTCGCGCCGGGCTGTTCGCTTTCCGCCCGGTCGGCTTACATCGCCCAGCCGCCGTCGATGGCGTAGGCCTGACCGGTGGTATAGCTGGCGCCGGCCAGGTAGACGGCGAGATCGGCGATCTCCTCCGGCGTGCCGAGCCGGCCCATGGGCTGGCGGGCGATGAAAGCGGCTCGCGAGGCTTCATAATTGCCTCCGGCGCGCATGCGGCCTTCCAGCGACGGGCTCTCCACCGTGCCGGGGCAGATCGCGTTGCAGCGAATGCCCTGGCCGATATAGTCGGCGGCGACTGCCTTGGTCAGGCCGATCACCGCCGCCTTCGTGGTCGCATAGGCGAAGCGGTTCGGCACGCCTTTGATGCTGGAAGCCACCGACGACATGTTGATGATGGAGCCGCCGCCGCGCTCGATCATGCCGGGCAGCACCGCGCGGATGGTGCGCACCATTGAGCGCACGTTGAGGTCGAAGGCGAAGTCGAGCTCCTCGTCCTTCATCTCCAGGATGGAGCCGGAATGGACGAAGCCGGCACAGTTGAAGAGAATGTCGACTGGGCCGATGTCGGATGCGATCTTGGCCACCGCCGCGTTGTCCAGCACGTCGAGCTTGCGGGTCGTGATCCCGGGTTCCTGGGCGAGCTCTGCCAGGAGCTCGTCGTTGATGTCGGTGGCCACCACCGTCGCGCCGGCACGCGCGAAGGCGAGCGCGGTTGCCCGTCCGATCCCCTGTGCGGCGGCCGTCGCCAGCACCGTCTTGCCCTGCAGATCTGTCCCCATTGCGATCCTCCCTGCTCCTTTTGTTCTCTCACGCCGGCTTGCGGCGCCGACAATGTATCGCCGATCTGCGGAAAGGCACGACTTTTCGTTGGGCGCGTCTTGAGCAAGAGCATTTGATCCGTGGACGAGCGTTTCGAAATATGATGCCCTGCGCGGCGTGGTGCGAAAGGGAGGGGAGCGCCCATGATCGTCGATACGCATCTGCATCTGATAGACCTTTCGGCCCTGCGCTATCCTTGGCTGGCAGGCGCGGCGGCTCTCAACCGCGATTTCCGCTACGAGCATTACGAAACCGAGGCGCGCCGCGCCGGCATCGCGACGGCGCTGCATATGGAGGTCGACGTCGATCCGGCAGACATCGAGGCCGAGACCGCCTATGTCCAGCGCTTGGCCGAGCAGTCCGGTAGCCTCGTGGCGGGCGCCATCGCCTCCTGCCGGCCGGAGGAAGCAGGCTTTCCGGCCTATCTCGAACGCCAGCAGGCCAACCCCTTCGTGAAGGGCTTTCGGCGGGTGCTGCATGTCGTTCCGGACGAACTGTCGGACGCAGCGCTGTTCCGGGCGAACCTGAAGCGGGTCGCCAATGCCGGGCTGACCTTCGACCTCTGCGTTCTGCCGCATCAGATACCGCGTGCAATGCAACTGGCCGACCTTGCCCCGAATGTCCGCTTCGTGCTCGACCATTGCGGCGTTCCCGACATCAAGGGCGGGCAGGAGCATCCCTGGCGGGAACACATGACGGAGATCGCCCGGCGCGATAACGTGGTGGCCAAGGTCTCGGGTGTGGTCGCCTATGCCGATCCGGCAACCTGGACCGTGGAGACGCTAAAACCCTATGTCGAGCACACGATCGCCTGCTTCGGCTGGGATCGGGTGGTCTGGGGCAGCGACTGGCCGGTCTGCACGCTGGGCGGTGGCCTGTCGAGCTGGGTGGCGGCCACGCATGCGCTGCTGGCGGGGGCTTCAATCGAAGAGCGCACGAAACTGCTCTCCGGCAATGCCCGCCGGCTCTGGAACCTACGCTGAGTGCGGCATTTCTCGGCCATGCGCTGGCCTCGCGCCACGATGAAATCCGGTCTCTACATGGCTCTTCGGGCCGGCCGATGTTTGAGGTATGATGCATACCGTCTGTTTCAAGGAACGACACAGGGAGCCATGCCATGGGCATTCGTATCAACGATATTGCACCGGACTTCACTGCCGAGACCACCAAGGGCACGATCCATTTCCATGACTGGATCGGCGACGGCTACGCGGTCTTGTTCTCGCATCCCAAGAACTTTACGCCGGTCTGCACCACCGAACTCGGCGCCATGGCTGGCATCGCCGACGAGTTCACCAAACGCAACGCCAAGATCATCGGAATTTCGGTCGACCCGGTCGAAAGTCATCAGAAGTGGAAGGACGACATCCGCATCGCCACCGGCTATGAGGTCGACTATCCGCTGATCGGCGATCGCGACCTGAAGGTCGCGAAGCTCTACGACATGCTGCCGGCGGAATCCGGCGACACGTCGGAAGGACGCACGCCGGCCGACAACGCCACGGTGCGCTCGGTCTTCATCATCGGCCCGGACAAGCGGGTCAAACTGATACTGACCTACCCGATGACCACGGGGCGCAACTTCGACGAGATCCTGCGGGCGCTGGATTCCATCCAACTCACCGCCAAGCACCAGGTTGCGACGCCTGCGAACTGGAAGCAGGGCGAGGATGTCATCATCACCGCCGCGGTGTCCGACGACGAGGCGGTCAAGCGCTTCGGTGCCTTCGACAGGATCCTGCCCTATCTGCGCAAGACGAAGCAGCCGCACGTCTGAGGGCTTTGCAAAGGGCGGCCTGGCTGCAGGTCAGGCCGCCGCCGTGCTGGCTAGTGGGAAAACTCTTGCGATGCCTTTGCGGTAGCCAATGTTTCACCGCGGCTATCCAGTGCCTTCACCGTGAAGACATAGGTATGAACGCCTGACGGCGGGCAGGGACCTTTGTACTTGAAGGCTCCGTAAGGCACGGCCGCCTGTCCCTTATAGGCGACCTGGCCGCCGCCATGGTGGAAGGTCGGGGCGTTTCGATCCGTCATCTGGAAATCCAGGCTCGTCGTGCCCGAGGGGACGCCCGAAAGTTTGAACGGCGGCGAGTTGACGTCGAAGCATTTCTTTGTCGGGCCCCACTCGAAACTGACGCGCATGTCGGCATGGGCGACAGTGGTGAGCCCGGCGATAATCGAGCATGCCAGCAAGAGACGCATGGTTTTCGCCCTTTCGATGCTGATGCTGTACCGAGGCCGGTCCCACGGCAACGGCCTATCAGTAGAGTCAGCAGAGAAAATAGGGCGGTCAAGCCAGGTTCGGCAGCCGGATAGCCAGGCGCGTTCGACCGGAACGATCTCCGATATGAGCATTCCGGCCGGAGGGGAGGGCTGCTGCCTTGCTCAGCCCTCCCGCCGTCTTGCTACTGGTTGGCCTCGCCGGCCGCTGGCGTGACCATGGCCGAAATGATCCGCTGCAGGTCCAGCCTGCCGATCTGCGTGCCGTCGCCATTGACGACCGAAAGCTCGTTCTGCCCGGCCCTGGTCAGCATCGTCGCGGCCTCGTCGAGCGTAGTGTCGGCATGTGCCTTCACGGCGGCCGGCTGTGATCCGTTGACAGGTGTCATCACGGCTTCGAGCCGGATCACGCGTCCGCGGTTCACCTCCTTCACGAAGTTGGCGATGTAGCCATCGGCCGGATTGAGCACGATGTCCTGCGCGGTGCCCTGCTGGATCACCTCGCCATCGCGCAGGATCGCAACTCGGTCGCCGAGGCGAAGCGCCTCGTCGAGATCGTGGGTGATGAAGACAATGGTCTTCTTGATCTCCTTTTGCAGGTCGAGCAGCACCGTCTGCATGTCCATGCGGATCAGCGGGTCGAGTGCCGAGAACGCTTCGTCCATCAGCAGGATCGGCGCGTCGTTGGTCAGCGCGCGGGCGAGGCCGACGCGCTGCTGCATGCCGCCCGAGAGCTGGTTCGGATATTTCTGCTCGAAGCCCTTCAGGCCGACGCGCTCGATCCAGCGCATGGCCGACTCCACCTGCCTGGCGCGGGGGAGGCCCTGGATCTCCAGCCCGTAGACGGTATTCTCCAGCACGTTGCGGTGCGGCAGCAGCGCGAATTTCTGGAACACCATCGCCGTCTGGTGCCGGCGGAACTGCTGGAGTTCGCGCGGGTTCATCTTCACCACGTCGGCGCCGCCGACGATGACCTCGCCGGCGGTTGGGTCGATCAGCCGGTTGATGTGGCGGATCAGCGTCGACTTGCCGGAACCCGACAGGCCCATGATGACGAAGATGCCGCCACTCGGCATGTCGATATTGATGTTGTTGAGCCCGAGCACATGGCCGTGCTTCTGGTTCAGCTCGGCCTTCGACATGCCCTGCTTGACGAGCTCGACAGAGGCCGCGGCGTTGTGCCCGAAGATCTTGTAGAGGTTGCGGATTTGGATGCCGTTGTCACCGCTGCGTTGCGTCTCAGCCATGGACGACCTCCAGATGTCTTTGCAGCCGCTTGCCGTAGGCCTGGCTGACGCGGTCGAAGATGATGGCGATGCCGACGATGGCAAGGCCGTTGAAGATGCCGAGCGTGAAGTACTGGTTGGCGATGGCCTTCAGCACGGGCTGGCCGAGCCCCTGCACGCCGATCATGGAGGCGATCACCACCATGGCCAGCGCCATCATGATGGTCTGGTTGATGCCCGCCATGATGGTAGGAAGCGCCAGCGGCATCTGCACGTTCTTCAGCTTCTGCCAGCTCGACGAGCCGAAGGCGTCGGCCGCCTCGAGCACGTCACGGTCGACCTGGCGGATGCCGAGATTGGTGAGCCGGATCATTGGCGGGATGGCGTAGATGACGACCGCAATCAGGCCCGGCACCTTGCCGATGCCCAGGAGCATCACCACGGGAATGAGATAGACGAAGCTCGGCATGGTCTGCATCACGTCGAGAATCGGGCTGATCCAGCTCTGCAGCCGGTCCGAGCGCGACATGGCGATGCCGATGGGAATGCCAAGCACGATCGACAGGACGGTGCAGACGAAGATCATCGAGATGGTCTTCATCGTGTCGTCCCACATGTCGAAAAGGCCGATGAGCAGCAGCGTGACAACCGCGCCGGCGACGATCTTCCAGCTGCGGCTGGCGATCCAGGCGATGGCGGCAATCAGCACGAGGATGATCGGCCAGGGGGTGCCGGTCATGAACCGCTCGGACTGGATCAGGAAATATTGCAATGGCTGGAAGAAGGCCTCGATGCCGCCGCCATAAGCGCGGGTGAAGGCGCGGAACCCTTCATCGATGCTCTTTTTCAGAACGCGCAACGTGTCGTCGTTCATGTGTGGAAATCTTGTCAGCCAATCCATCGATTCCTCTTTCCCAACCGGCGGAACGTCATTTTCATAGTCGAGGCGGGCCTCGGAAACGGGTCGGCGGCGCGCATGGTCGCGCGCCGCCGCTGTTTCGTCAGGCTCGTTACTGCACCGAAGCCTTCACCTTCTCGGCGATCTCGGGCGAAACCCACTTGGCCCACACGTCCTCGTTGTTCTTGAGGAAGTACTTGGCGCCTTCCTCGCCGGTGGCCTGGTTGTCGGTCATCCAGGCGAGCAGCTTGTTGACGGTGTCGTTCGACCAGCTGCGGGCCTTCAGGTAGTCCATGACCGGGCCGGCGCGCTCGGCAAAGCCGGTCGTCACCAGCGTCTGGACGCTGTCCTTGGGCCACTCGTTGCGCTTCGGATCCGGGCAGTCGGCAACGGTGTTGCAACGCTTCCACTCGTCCGCGTCATGGGACACGCCGTATTCCAGCTTGACCATCTCGTACTTGCCAAGCAGCGCGGTCGGCGCCCAGTAGTAGCCCATCCAGCCTTCGTTGCGCTCGTAGGCCTTGGCGACCGAGCCGTCGAGGCCGGCGGCCGAGCCGGTGTCGACCAGCACGAAGCCGGCCTTCTCGGCTTCATAGGCCTTGAAGAGTTGGGTGGTGACCAGCGTGCCGCCCCAGCCCTGCGGTCCGTTGAAGACGGCGCCCTTGGACGAATCCTCCGGAGCCGGGAACAGCTCGGGGTGCTTCAGTGCGTCGTCGATGGTCTTGATGTCGGGATGGGCGTCGATGATGTACTTCGGCACCCACCAGCCCTGCACGGCGCCGTCGGAAAGGGCCTCGACCGTGGAAACCAGCTTGTTGTCGGCAATGCCGCGCTGCACCACGTCCGGCAGCAGGTCGACCCAGCCTTCCGGCGCGATGTCGGGCTGGCCCTTCTCGGTCATGGAGGTGAGCGTCGGGACCGTGTCGCCGACGACCAGCTCTGCATCGCAGCCATAGCCGGCGTTGAGGATCAGCTTGTCGATGTTGGCGAGCACTTCCGCCGACTGCCAGTTCATGTTGGCGATGGTCACGGTGCCGCATTCGGCGGCGTTCGCGGTTCCACCGAAGGCCATCATGCCGAGGGCCACAGCGGTGGATGCAAGCAGGTATTTCATTTTCTCTCCCATAGTTGCGGTGTCAGACAAACGACCTGGCAATCGACACCGCGTCAACCGCCAGTCGCTGGGCCCCGCAGGCATGCCAAATGCATGCGCGGCCCCAAACCCCAAGCCGATGCGCGTCGCAGGGATCCCCCTCGGACGACAGCGCCGGCCCCTCCTCACTGACCCTGGGACATCCCGACGGCAGCGGCTTCCGCTGCGTCGAGCCCGGCCCGGACGGCTTCGACAAAGCCGCCGTCGATCATTCCCTGCAGCCCCGCGGCCGTCGTTCCCCGGTACTCCAGGAATGTCCGTACGGTCTCCTCCGGCGAGGCATTGTTATCCGCGAGAAGCTGGTTTGCTCCCGCAACCACGGCTTCGACCGCCCTCTTTGCGACCTTTGCCGGCAGGCCCCTTTCCAGCGCGTGGCCGAGCATCGCATCGGCGAGCAGGGCGGGAAAGGCGGGGCCCGAGCCGGTCAGCCCGGTCAGATAGTCGATGTCGGCCTCGCGAAACACCTCGTCGGTGGTACCGCATGTTTCGAAAAGCTGCCGCACCAGTTCCTTGTCCGCAGGGTCCGCACCTTCGCTTGCGAACCACGGCGTGTAGGATTTGCCGATCTCGGCGGCCGCGTTCGGCATGGCGCGCACGATCCGGGTAGCTCCGGTCCTTGCGGCAAGGGTTGCGACCGGCACGCCGGCCATTACCGAGATGACCAGCTTGCCGGCAGCGTCGATGTCCACGGCCGAAAACTGTACCGGACGGACCGAGAGGATGATCACATCCGAGCGGGCGGTCAGCTCATGGTTGTCGGTTAGGCAGGTGATGCCCGGCCAGCCGGCAAGACCCTGCGTGTTGTGCGATCGGCTCGACAAGACAAGGCCGGAAGGCTCGACAAAGCCCGCTTCCAGCATCGAGCGGGCGATCGCGCGGCCCATCCATCCGGCGCCGCCGACGATGCCGATGGTCCGTTCCGTCATTGGGCGGCATCCTGTGCTGCGTCGGCGGAAGGCAAATAGCCGTGCCGCGCACAGAAGCGCTTCATCTCGCCGGCCGTCGGCTCGCGCCCGGTGAAGATCTCCACATATTTGGGGATGCGCGCCATGCGGGTCGCAAGCGTTTCTTCGGTCTTCATCGAGATGTAGCCGATCTGGGTCAGGTAGATTGTCCGGGCCCGAACGTCTGCGGCAAAGGGTTCGAAGCCGAAGCGGATGAACATGGCCTGCAAGGCTTCCAGGCGGACGGTGTCGGCCGCATCGATCTCCCTGGCGACGTCTGGCGATTGCTGCGCCCAGCTGCGAACCGCGAACTCGAACCGGGAATCGAACAGCTTTGGATCGAGCCAGCAGTCGAACACGTTGAGAATCGCCTCTGCGATGCTCCCGGCATAGCTTTCCGTCTGCTTGACCAGATTGCCGGTATTCTTGGACCGCCAAAGGTCGACCAGTGCGGCTAGCAACTCCTCCCTATCCGCGAAGAACCAGTAGAAGCTGGTGCGCGAAAGCTTCAGCCGCCTTGACAGCGGCAAGACGCGCACGGCATCCACGCCGGCCTCAACCAGGCTTTCATAGGCTGCGTCGAGCCACCCTTCGCGTGACCCGCGCCATCCCGTCTCGCCAAGCTTCTCCTGCTCCATGGCCGGGAACTAAGCACAGCGGCAAGTGCCACGCAACCCAAAATGTACGACGCTGTCGATGGAATTGACACTGCTGTACATTTCCACTTACGATCCTCTCGACGCCTTGTCCTCGGAGCATCCATCGATGTCGAACGACCCGCTTCTCCAACCCTACCAGTTGAAGCACCTAACCTTGCGAAACCGGATCATGATCACCTCGCATGAGCCGGCCTATCCCGAAGATGGCATGCCCAAGGCGCGCTACCGTGCCTATCACGCCGAGCGTGCCAAGGCGGGTGTTGCGCTCACCATGACCGCCGGTTCCGCCTCCGTCGCGCGCGACAGCCCGCCGGTGTTCAACAACATCCTCGCCTACAAGGACGAGGTGGTGCCGTGGATGAAGGACGTGGTCGATGCCTGCCATGAACATGGCGCGGCGGTGATGATCCAGCTCACCCATCTCGGCCGCCGCACCCGCTGGGACAAGGGCGACTGGCTGCCCGCGGTTTCGCCCTCGCACAATCGCGAGCCCGCACACCGGGCCTTCCCGAAGAAGCTGGAAGACTGGGACATCGAGCGCATCATAAAGGATTATGCCGATGCGGCCGAGCGCATGAAGGCGGCCGGCCTCGACGGCATCGAGCTCGAGGCCTATGGGCACCTGATGGACCAGTTCTGGTCGCCGCTGACCAACACGCTGGATGCGCCCTATGGCGGCTCGCTGGACAACCGACTCCGGTTCACCTTCGACGTTCTTGCCGCGATGCGCGAGCGCGTCGGGCCGGACTTCATTATCGGTATCCGCTACACGGCTGACGAGGCCATTGCCGGCGGCCTTACGCGCGAGGACGGACTGGAAATCTCCCGCCGCTTCAAGGCATCGGGCATGGTGGACTTCCTGAACGTCATCCGTGGGCATATCGAGACCGACCCCGGTCTCACCGACGTGATCCCGATCCAGGGCATGCCGAGCGCGCCGCATCTCGATTTCGCCGGCGAGGTGCGTGCCGAGGTCGGCATGCCGACCTTCCATGCAGCGCGCATTCCCGATGTCGCAACGGCTCGTCACGCGATTGCGTCGGGCAAGCTCGACATGGTCGGCATGACCCGCGCGCACATGACCGACCCGCACATCGTGCGCAAGATCATGGAAGGTCGCGAGGAGGATATCCGCCCCTGCGTCGGCGCGAATTACTGCCTCGACCGCATCTACCAGGGTGGTGCTGCCTACTGCATCCACAACGCTGCCACCGGTCGCGAGCTGACCATGCCGCACGACATTCCGCTGGCGGACAAAAAGCGAAAGGTGGTGATCGTCGGTGCCGGCCCCGCCGGGCTCGAGGCCGCGCGCGTCTCGGCCGAGCGCGGCCATGAGGTCGTGGTGTTCGAGGCTTCCGCCCATCACGGCGGCCAGGTGCGGCTGACGGCTCGCAGCCAGCGCCGACAGGAGATGATCAGCATCGTCGACTGGCGCATGGCGCAGTGCACGGCCAAGGGCGTCACCTTCCGCTTCAATACCTGGGCGGAAGAGAGCGACGTGCTGGCCGAGAAGCCGGACGTGGTGATCATCGCCACCGGCGGCTATCCGCACACGGAGGTGCTGGCGCAAGGCAACGATCTCGTCGTCTCCACCTGGGATATTTTGTCGGGCGACGTGAAGCCGGGCACAAACGTGCTGCTGTTCGACGATGCCGGCGACAACCCGGCGCTGCAGGCCGCCGAGGCGATCGCCAAATCCGGCGCCAAGCTGGAGGTGATGACGCCCGATCGTTCCTTCGCGCCCGAGGTCATGGGCATGAACCTGGTGCCCTATATGCGCAGCCTGCAGAAGCTGGACGTGACCTTCACCGTCACCTTCCGGCTGGACAAGGTGACGCGCGACGGCAACGAGCTGATCGCCCATATCGGCAGCGATTACGGCGGCGTCGACAAGGTGCGCCGGGTCGACCAGGTGGTGGTCAACCACGGTACCATCCCGATGGACGACCTCTATTTCGCGCTGAAGCCGAAATCGAGCAACCGCGGCGCGGTCGACTACATGCGTCTCATCGAGGGCGAGCCGCAGGAGGCGGCGGAGGGAGGCTTTCAGCTCTTCCGCATCGGCGACGCCGTCTCGGCGCGCAACACCCATGCGGCGATCTACGACGCGCTGAGGCTCGCCAAGGACCTGTAGCTCGAACAGGCCGGCGGAGGAGGCCGGCCGGGGAGGGAGGAGAAATGCAGGAACGGACGTTCAAGCGCCTGTTCACGCCGGTTGCGCTGCGCCACAAGACGCTGCGCAACCGCATCGTCTTCGGCGCGCACACCGCCAACATGGCCGTGGAAGGCCTGCCGACCGAGCGCCACGCCGCCTACTATGCCGAACGGGCCAAGGGCGGCGCGGCGATGGTGGTGGTCGAGCCCGTGCCGGTACATGCGGCGGCGGTGCTGACGCGCGGCAATTTTCGCCACTCCGATGACGGCGTGATCCCGCATTTCCGAAAGGTGACGGAAGCCATACACGAGCATGGCGCCGTCGCCATCCAGCAGCTCTACCATGTCGGCCAGCATGGCGACGCCGACAATTCCTTCCATGCCGCGTGGTCGCCTTCCGGCCTGCCGAGCTATCACGACAGCGACGGCTCCCACCGCATGAGCGAGGCCGAGATCGAGGAGACGATCGATGGCTTCGTCCAGGCGGCCCGCCGCTGTCGGGAGGCGGGCTTCGACGGCGTCGAGGTCTGGGCCGCCTATCACGGCATGCTCGATCAGTTCTGGACGCCATGGTCCAACCGGCGCGACGACCGCTGGGGCGGCAGCCTGGAAAACCGCACCCGCTTCAGCCGCGAGGTGCTGACGCGCATCCGCAAGGTTTGCGGCGAGGATTTTATCGTCGGGCTGGCGGTGAATGACGAGCCCGACGTCGAGGTGGCGCTGAAGCGCGAGGCCACCGCCGAAATCTTCGCGCATCACGACCGCGACGGGCTGATCGACTACGTCACCTGCGGGTCGGGCGGCTATTTCGACTTCTACAAGCTGATGCCGACCTTCCTCTATCCCGAGAAGCTCGGCGCAGATCTCGCATCCGTGCTGAAGGGCGCGGTCTCTCATGCGCTGGTTACGGCCGAAAGCCATATCCGCACGCCGGAAAATGCCGAAACCGTGCTGAGCGAGGGCATGGCCGACCTGGTTTCCATCGTGCGCGGCCAGATCGCCGATCCGCACCTCGCCAACAAGGCGAAGGAAGGCCGGCCCGAGGACATTCGCGGCTGCCTCTCCTGCAACCAGATGTGCTGGGGCAGGCGCTCGCGCGACTACTGGATAAGCTGCGTGGTCAACCCGTCGGCCGGGCGCGAATGGGAATGGGGCGGCGATACTTTCCAGCCGGCACCCGTTTCAAAGCGCGTCCTGGTGGTCGGCGGCGGACCGGCCGGGCTGGAAGCGGCGCGCGTGGCGGCCGAGCGCGGCCACAAGGTGGTGCTTGCCGAGGCGTCGGATCGCCTTGGCGGCCAGTTCCGGCTTGCCGGTCTGCAGCCGCGCCGCGCGCAGGTGCTAGACCTGCTTAGCTGGTACGAACGGCAGTTGCAGAAGCTCGGCGTCGAGGTGCGCTACAACGCTTACATGGAGGCCGACGATATTGTCGCCGAGGCGGCGGACGAGGTGATCGTCGCCACGGGCTCGCTGCCGCCCGAAACCGGCTTCCAGCGGGCGCTGCCGCAGGTCGAGACGCTGCCGGGCATCGAGCGTGGAAAGTTTTTCTCGGCCGAAGCCGTCATGGCGGGCGAGGCCCGGCCGGGCAGGCGCGTCGTCGTGTTCGACGAGGGCGGCAACTGGAAGGGCTGCGGCACGGCCTGGAAGCTGGCCGAGGACGGGCATGAGGTTACCATCGTCACACCCGATCCGCTGGTCGGCAAGGAACTGCAGCGCACCACCGCCGACTTTCCGCTGCGCCGAAATTTGGCGCGGCTCGGCGTGCGCATCGCGACCGAGAGCGCGATCCTCGAATGGACGGGCTCCGCCGCGCGGGTTGCCTCATTCCTCGACGGTCGGGAAGAGCTGATCGAGGCGGATGCGTTGGTTTTCGCCGCCACCAATGCCGCCGAAGACAGCTTGGCACAGGGCCTTGCCGAGCGAGGCGTTGCCTTCACCGCCATCGGCGATTGCGTTGCTGCGCGGCAGGCACCCTATGCCATCCACGAAGGGCGCAAGGTCGCGTTGCGCCTGTAGATCAGGTCCGATCTCGCCCACGACTACTCGTCTTGGGCCGTCGGTGGCCAAGAGCGATATACCGGCTCTGGATGGATGCAACGAGCTGAAGCCTCCGGCGTTTCCTTCCGGAACGCACGCGCCGGACTCTCTCCATGAGAATTGCCCATATCGCTCCGCTATATGAATCCGTGCCTCCCAAACTCTATGGCGGAACCGAGCGCATCATCTGCTATCTGGTCGATGAGCTGGTCGGAATGGGCCACGACGTCACCCTGTTTTCCAGTGGCGACGCAAAAACCAGGACTCGCCTGGTGGCGGTGCGCGACCAGGCCCTTTGGCTCGATCCGCATCCGTTGAAATCGCCTATCGCGGCACATTATTCCATGCTGGACGAAGTGCGCCGCCATGCGGGGGAGTTCGACATCCTGCATTTCCATCTCAGCCATTTCATGCATTTTCCCTTTTTCGAGCACATGCCGGAGCGCACGCTCACCACGCCTCATGGCCGCCTCGACTACAGGGATCTGAAGGGCGCCTACCGCCGCTGGCCCCGCTTTCCCATGGTCTCGATCTCGCATAGCCAGCGACAGCCGCTTGACGAGGCCAACTGGGTGGGAACCGTTCACCACGGCTTGCCCCTCGACCTCTATCGTCCGCTGCGGGAGGTCGATCCCGACGCGGGTTACCTGGCTTTCCTCGGCCGTCTTTCCCGCGATAAACGACCCGACAGGGCTATCGAGATCGCCCGTCGCTCGGGCATGAAACTGAAGATCGCCGCCAAGATCGGCGACGATGACCGCGCTTATTTCCATGAGACGGTCGAGCCGCTGATAGACGGCCGGCAGATCGAATATCTGGGCGAGATCGACGAGAGCCGGAAGCAGGCGTTCCTGGGCAACGCCGCAGCGCTGCTGTTTCCCATAGATTGGCCGGAGCCGTTCGGCCTCGTCGCGATCGAGGCGATGGCCTGCGGCACCCCGGTGATTGCCTGGGACAATGGCGCCATGCCCGAAGTGGTGGACGAGGGGGTGACCGGCTTCGTCGTCGACACCATCGACGCTGCCGTCGCAGCCGTTGCCAGGCTGGGAGAACTCGATCGCAGTGAAATTCGCTCAACCTTCGAGCGACGTTTTTCCGTCTCGCGCATGGCGAACGACTATGTGAAAATCTATGCGCGGTTGATCGGCATGGCTCGTGGGCAGGCCGGCGTCGCCCTTGGCTGACCCCGACTTGCCGCAGCGGTCCTATTTTCGCCCCATCCTGCTGTAGGCTTCCGGCTGAAAGATTGCCATGTCTCTACTTGACGAACGAAAACTGGACCCAGCGATAGCGCTGGCGTCGATGGATGATATAGCGCCGAGGGAGCCCGCCCGGCAGTATGCGCTCAAGCACGGCGACTGCTTCATAGTCGCCGATGCTTACGGCGACATACAAGGCAGGGGCGACGGGCTGTTCCTCGACGACACCAGGATTCTGTCCGATTATCGGCTGACCATCGGCGACAGGCCTCCCTCCCTGCTCGGCGCATCGCTGAGCCAGGACAATGTGCTGTTCCGGACCAATCTCACCAACCTGCCTCTGCCATCCGCCGAGGGCAGGAAAACCCGACAGGGTGTCATCCATATCGAACGTACACGGCTGATCTGGAACGATCGCATGTACGAGCGTCTGGCGCTGTCGAACTATGGCGAGCATGAGGTCCTGCTGCCGCTGAAGCTGCATTTCGAGGCCGATTTCCGCGACATGTTCGAAGTGCGCGGCTCCAAACGAAGTCAGCGCGGACGTGCGTTCGAGGCGCAGGCGGGCAAGGACTGCGTGACCATGCGCTATCACGGGCTCGACGACGTCGTGCGGGAGTCTACCATCTCGTTCTCACGCTCCCCTTCGCGGCTTGCGGCGAACGAGGCTGAATTCCAGATTTGCCTGCAACGGCGCGAACGGGAGACATTGTTCATCGAGATTGGGAAAACGCCGGAGGTTCCCAATCGAATGCGCTTCCGCGCCGCTGCGGCGCGCGCGCGCTTCGGCATGCGTACCAAGAGACGCCACGGCGCGACCATTCACAGCTCCGGCCGCGTGTTCAACGATTGGATCTCGCGTGCCCGCGCCGATATCGCGCTGCTCACCACCGACCTTGCAACCGGCCCGTACCCCTATGCCGGCATCCCCTGGTTCTCCACCGCCTTCGGGCGTGATGGCGTGATCTCGGCCTTGCAGATGCTTTGGGTCGATCCCAGGCTGGCGCGCGGCGTGCTTGCTTTCCTCGCGCAGCATCAGGCCACGGAGACTGTGCCGTTCAGCGACTCCGAGCCCGGAAAGATCATGCACGAGACGCGCAAGGGCGAGATGGCGACGCTGCGGGAACTGCCGTTCGGCCGCTACTATGGCGGGGTCGACACCACACCGCTGTACATCTACCTGGCCTGCGCCTATGCGGACCGCACCGGCGACATGGAATTCATTGATATGCTGTGGCCGTCCATCAAGGCGGCCGCCCAGTGGATGGACCGCGCCATCGATCGTGATCCGAATGGCTTCGTCAGCTACCGGCGCGCGGCCGACACCGGCCTCGCCAACCAGGGCTGGAAGGACAGCTTCGACTCGGTCTTCCATATTGACGGGCGTGTCCCCAAGGGGCCCATCGCGCTGGTCGAGGTGCAAGGCTACGCCTTTGCCGCCTATACCAGGCTCTCTATGCTGGCGCGGCGGCGGGGCGAGTTGCAGCGCGCCGACGCATGGCAGGCCCGCGCGGAGAAGATGCGCGAGGCCGTCGAAGACAAGTTCTGGATGGAGGATCGCAAGTTCTACGCGATGGCGATCGACGGAGACGGCTTGCCGTGCCGGGTCCGGACGTCCAATGCCGGGCATCTACTCTTCGTCGGCCTGCCTTCGCCGGAGCGAGCGCAGCACGTTGCCGATCAACTCCTGTCGGCGCAGTTTCATACGGGCTGGGGCGTCCGAACCCTTGCCGAGGACGAAATCTTCTTCAATCCGATGTCTTATCACAACGGGTCGATCTGGCCGCATGACTCGGCAATATGCGCGGCAGGCCTGGCTCGTTACGGCAACCGTGACCATGTCGTGCGGCTGATGAGCAACACCTTCGAGGCGGCCGTCCATTTCGACATGCGGCTGCCCGAGCTGTTCTGCGGTTTCCCGCGCGCGGTCGGCGAAGCGCCGATCGCCTATCCGGTGGCATGCCTGCCGCAGGCCTGGTCTTCGGGGGCCGTGTTCATGCTCCTGCAGTCCTGCCTGGGCGTCCAGATCGACGGCTGGCGCGGCGAGGTGCAGGTGGAGCAGTCATACCTGCCCATCGGCATCGACAACCTGACCGTGCGCCATCTAGGCGTCGGTGACGCGGTCTACGACCTGACCTTCCAGCGCTTCGGCGATCGCGTCATCGCCGATCTTCAGACCCGCGACCAGAGCCCGGCACCGGTCATCGTCCACGCCTGATCTGGCTCGAGGCGGTGCATCATTTCCGCCTCCAGCACGAATTCCTGGAACCGTTGCGGCCGCGAGACGTTCGGAAGCATCGGCATACAAAGCGCACCGTCGAGCCTCCGGGGTTTCCCCTTCGAGGGTCGGCCATTGGCTTTGACTGCGCCGGCCTTGAGCGAGAGGCGACACGCTTCTTCGCACCCCGGCATGCTCGTCCGCTTCGAGGACGTTACAGATGGATACCCACGCTGATCTGCTCGGTCTCGGCAGCAATATCTGGATGGTTCTTGCCGTCAGTCTGCTTCTGTCGATCGCAGCGGTCGTGCTGGCGACGTTGGTGTGGTGGCGGCTGCACCGAGGCAGGGTGGTTGCGGCTTTCCCCGACGCCGCGGACGACCCGCCTCTCGACCAGGCAAGCAAACTGCAGCACGAATTCGAGAAGAACAACCGGGCTGCCGACGATGTCCTGATCAACTGGTCGCCCGAGACCCTGCGCCAGATCCTCGCCACGGAACTTCCGGATGCGCAGGTCATCGTGGTGTCGAACCGCGAGCCCTATATCCATAACCTGGTCGACGGCAAGGTGAAGCTCCTGGTGCCGGCCAGTGGCCTGGTCTCGGCGCTGGAGCCGGTGACACGGGCATGTTCAGGAACCTGGATCGCCTATGGCGGCGGCTCGGCCGATCGTTTGACGGTCGATGACAATGACCGCATCCAGGTGCCGCCCGACAAGCCGAGCTACGTGTTACGCCGGGTCTGGCTGAGCGAGGAGGAATTGCAGGGCTATTACTACGGCTTTGCCAATGACGGTTTATGGCCGCTGTGCCACATCGCGTTCACGCGGCCGATCTTCCGGGCATCGGACTTCGAGATGTACGAGGCGGTGAACCAGAAATTCGCCGACGTGGTGGCCGAGGAAGCGCGGAACGAGCGGCCGATCGTCCTGGTGCAGGATTATCATTTCGCCTTGCTGCCGCGCATGATCCGCCAGCGCCTGCCGGATGCCATCATCATCACCTTCTGGCACATTCCCTGGCCGAACTCGGAAGTGTTCAGCATCTGTCCCTGGCGCGAGAGGATCCTCGACGGGTTGCTCGGCAGCTCGATCGTCGGCTTCCACATCCAGTTCCACTGCAACAATTTCACCGAAAGCGTCGACCGCTTTCTGGAAAGCCGCATCGAGCGGGAAGATCCGTCGATTTCCTATCGCGGCTCGACGACACTCGTTCACCCCTATCCGATCTCGATCGAGTGGCCGCCGGCGGGGTTCCAGAACCAGCCGGACGCCGCTGAATGCCGGCGCGAGATCTTTGAGCGCTTCGGACTGGCGCCTGACACCCGATTGTGCGTCGGGGTCGAGCGACTGGACTACACCAAGGGCATCCTCGACCGTTTCATGGCGCTCGACGAGTTCTTCCAGAAGAACCCCGACTGGATCGGGCGGCTGGTGTTCCTGCAGATCGCCGCACCCAGCCGAGGCACCCTGGCCGCTTACCAGCAACTGCACAGGCAGTGCCTGAACTATGTCGACGAATTCAACTTGCGCTATGGGAACGACCGCCACAAGCCCATTATCCTGATCGACGAATACCATCGCCAGGAGGACATCTGCCGCGTCTACCGGGCCGCGGACATATGCGTGGTCAGCAGCCTGCACGACGGAATGAACCTTGTGGCCAAGGAGTTCGTGGCGACCCGCGACGACGAGCAGGGTGTGCTCATCCTCAGCACCTTCGCCGGTGCCTCGCGCGAGCTTCTCGATGCGCTGATCGTCAATCCCTACGATCCCAGCGCGGTGGGCGATGCGCTTCTGCGGGCGCTTTGCATGCCGGCCGAAGAGCAGGGCGAACGCATGCGCCGCATGCGCGAGGTGGTCCGCAACAACAATGTCTACCGCTGGGCTGGAAGCATGCTGGTGGACGCGGCGCGTCTGCGCAAGCGCAACGAAGCCTACGAAGCAGCCGAACCGACCCAGCGACCCGAGGTCGCCAGCAACGTCGTGCCGCTCAAGGGAAAGAAGAAGGGTGCGGCGCGGTGACGGACGCTGCAAGCGACCGCGTGCCCCGGCTGAAGGCCGGGAAACATGCTCTTTTCCTCGATATAGACGGCACGCTGCTGGAGCATGCGGACCATCCCGATGCCGTCTCGGTCGACGTGGAACTGCTGGAATTGCTCACCGCCCTCGACGAGTGCCTCGGCGGTGCGCTGGCCTTCATCAGTGGCCGGTCGATCGCCGCGATCGACCGGCTGTTCGCACCGCTTCGGCTATGCGCTGCCGGTCTCTACGGTCTGGAGCACCGGCTGCACCGCGACGGACCTGTCGTGGAAGCCAAGGAGCCCGAGGACATCGCAGCGCTGGCCACGGAGATGGAGGCGGAATTCGGGTCCACCCCGGGCGTCTATTTCGAGCGCAAGGGACCCGTCCTGGCCATTCACACGCGGGCCGCGCCCGATGCGCTTTCGGCGGTCAGGAAAGCAGCGGAGACCGCCTTGCCGCGTCTGTCCATCGAGTACCGCATCGTCGTCGGCGAGGCCGGGCTGGAATTGATCCCGCCGCAGGCGATCAAGAGCGCGGCAATCCGGCGCTTCCTTGCGCTGGAGCCCTTTGCCGGCAGGCGCCCGGTCTTCATCGGCGATGACACATCCGACGAAAGCGGTTTTGAGATGGTCAACCAGATGGGCGGGGTGTCGATCAGGGTTCGGCCCAAGGCCGTTACCGCAGCGCGCCACATCCTTGCCGATGTTGCCGCCGTCAAGGCCTGGCTAAGGACGGAGGTGCTCGAAGGCCCAGCCGATGACGGCTGATGCAGGTCTCACTTCGGCTCCTTGCCAAACTTCTTGCACAGTTCGCCCTTCGCGTCTTCCAGTATCTTCTTGCGCTCGGCCGACAGGTTGCGTCCCGCCCGGTTGATGTAGAAGTTCAGCATCGACATGGCTGACTGGAAGGGGGAGGCCTTGCGCTGGGTGCTCTGCTCTGCTGAATGCTTCAGCGACTGGGCGATGCGCTGCGGGTCATCCAACTCGAAAACGCCCGGCTCGAGATCGAGTGCGTGGCTGTGCTCGGTGACTTCCGCCGACCACTTCTTGTCCTTCGTCGTGGGCATCATGGCCTCCGAGGCCGGTTTTCATCTGAACCCGCTGACGCGCACATCGTTCCCTCGAATCTACCGCATGGCCTCAGCACACCAATCCGTCTCAACGAATGATTGGCAGGGTTGTGTACTGATGGAACGGCGGCGGCGACGGCAACGTCCATTCAAGGGTTGTGGCACCGGCACCCCAAGGGTTGCTGCCGGCTACGCGCTTCTTGTTGAACGCTTCGGCCACGACGATGATGAACACGATGAACCCGACCGCCGAGATGTAGGAGCCGATCGAGGAGACGAAGTTCCAGCCGGCGAATGCGTCGGGGTAATCCGCGGTACGGCGCGGCATGCCTGCCAGTCCGAGGAAATGCTGCGGGAAAAACAGCACGTTCACGCCGATGAAGGTCAGCCAGAAATGCCATTTACCCAGCGTTTCATTGTACATATAGCCGGTCATCTTCGGGAACCAGTAGTAGAAGCCTGCGAAGATCCCGAAGGCTGCGCCCATCGACAGAACGTAGTGGAAATGCGCGATCACGTAGTAGGTATCGTGCAGTGAACGGTCGAGACCCGGATTGGCGAGCACCACGCCGGTGACGCCGCCGATCGTGAACATCAGGACGAAGCCCATCGCCCAAAGCATCGGCAACCTGAATTGGATCGAGCCATTCCACATGGTGGCCACCCAGGAAAACACCTTGATCCCGGTCGGAACGGCGATCACCATCGAGGCAAAGGCGAAATATCTCTGGGTGTCGACCGAGAGGCCGACAGTGAACATGTGATGGGCCCAGACGATGAAACCGATCACGCCGATTGCCACCATCGCATAGGCCATGCCGAGATAGCCGAAGATCGGCTTCTTCGAGAATGTCGAGATCACGTGGCTGATGATGCCGAAGGCCGGCAGGATCATGATGTAGACTTCCGGGTGGCCGAAGAACCAGAAGAGATGCTGGAACAGGATCGGGTCCCCGCCGCCGGAGGGATCGAAGAATGTCGACCCGAAGTTGCGGTCGGTCAAAAGCATCGTGATCGCCCCCGCAAGCACCGGCAGCGCCAGCAGGAGAAGGAATCCGGTGACCAGCATAGACCAGGCAAACAGCGGCATCTTGTGCATGGTCATGCCCGGAGCGCGCATGTTGAGGATGGTGGTGATGAAGTTGATCGCGCCAAGGATGGAGGATGCACCCGCCAGGTGCAGCGACAGGATGAGGGCGTCGACAGCGGGTCCGGGCTCGCCCGTGATGGAGGAATAGGGGGGATACAGCGTCCAGCCGCCGCCATGTCCGTACGAGCCCGGCGCCCCGGGCAGGAGAAGGGATATCAGGAACAGGCAGAAGCCTGCCGCGAGCAGCCAGAACGACAGATTGTTCATGCGCGGGAAGGCCATGTCCGGCGCGCCGATCATCAACGGTATCATCCAGTTGCCGAAACCGCCAATCAGCGCGGGCATGATGACAAAGAAGATCATGACGATGCCGTGCGAGCTAACAACGACATTGTAGGTGGTCGGATCAGAGAAGATCTGCAGGCCCGGCTCCTGGAGTTCCATGCGAATGAGCACGGACAGGATCGTGCCGAAAACGCCGGCGACCCCCGCGAATACCAGATAGAGCGTCCCGATGTCCTTGTGGTTGGTCGAAAACAGCCATCGGACGAGAGGGCGAGGCTTGTGGTCTTCCAGGCTTGCGGCTGGGTGAGGCGTCTTGGCTACTTGGGACACTGCACTACCCTCCTGTCGGCTGGGGCAGGCTTCGCCTTCGGCGACGGCGGCGGCCGGTGGGCCGCCATCATTCAGGCGACCATGCCTTGCCCGCTCTCATACTCATCCGTGACTGTCGTCTCTGCCGCGCTGGTGCGCAGCGGATGGGGGATTTCACTTCGTCTTGGTGTGTGCGCTAACGGAGCGCCGTGCAGCCTGGCCGAGGCAGGGCGCGCCTTCGTTCCGGATCCAACGCCTTTCGCGCAGGACATGGCGACCTCCGCGCTGCAAAACGGGAAAAGGTTGCGCCTCGAATGAAGAGAAGGCAAGTGGATTGAACGCCGCAGAGGCGCTTATGTCATTGCACCATTGGCCAATATTGATCGAGTTTCTCAACTTGTGGCGGAGCCGTAGTGTAGTACCTGCACCTTTTCCAGCGTGATCAGCCCGCTTGTCATCATCGTATCGAGCACCGGCAGGAAGGCATTGATCTTGTCTTCGTTGTCGACAATCTCGACGACCAGCGGCAGGTCTTCCGACAGGCGAAGGATCTTGGTGGTGTGCAGCCGGCTGGAATGGCCGTAGCCGAGGCCTCCGCGCAGCACCGTGGCGCCAGCGAGATGCAACTCACGCGCCTTGAGCACGATTGCCTCGTAGAGCGGGCGCCCGTTGCTATCGTAGTCCTCCTCGCCGATGAATACCCGCAAAAGCAGTGCTTGTCCCGGTATCTGCATGGCTCAGTATCCTCTCAAACGGTTGAGACGCAGTGCGAGCATGTGGCCGAGCCAGACGGCGCCGAGCCAGGCGGCGACCGACACACTCACGTTCAGCGCCGCCACCAGCCATGCGCCGCCCTGCGCGAGTTGCAACGTCTCCAGGCTGAAAGTGGAGAAGGTGGTGAAGCCGCCGCAGAAGCCGGCCATGACGAACTGGCGCTGGTGCGTGCTGGAGAAAAGGCGTCCGCCGGGGCCGGTCAGCGTCGCGTAGAAGCCGATGATGAATGAACCGACGACGTTCACGAACAACGTGCCCCATGGAAAGCCGGGGCCGATCCAAGCCAGCGCCGCCAGCGAAGCGAGCGCGCGGGAAACGCTGCCAATAACGGCGCCGGCTGAAACGGCCAGATAGAGCCGGGTGGTCTCGCCGGCAAGACGGCTTCGGATGCCAGAGCTCGCGCGCGGCGATGCCAAGGGCCGGTTGCCGGCGGGAAACTTGTCGGGCCGGTTCACGAAGCGCCGCTCCCGAGCAGTGTCGTGCCTGCCGCATAGCCGAGCGCCACGCCGGACAGGCAAAACGCGAGCGACAGCAGCACGTTGCCGCCGGCGCTCAGCATCTGGCCGTCGCGGGCGAGCGCCAGCGTCTGCAGGCTGAAGGAGGAAACGGTCGTGTAGCTGCCAAGGAAGCCGATGACAGCGAACTGCCAGGCGTCGGGCAGCGGCAACATTCCGGCGGCCGATACGGCTGCAATGAAGCCTATGACGAAGGCGCCGCTGGCGTTGACGGCCATGGTGCCCCACGGAAAGGTCTCGCCGACGCGACGCCCGACAAAGCCGGACACGAAGAAACGGGCCGGGCCGCCGAGCGCGCTGCCCAGCACGACCCAAAGCATTCCCGGGAGGATGTCATGCATGTTCTATGCCTCCGAGCAGTGCATTTCGCCTGCCTGTCGCGCGGGTGCACTATCCGCTGACGAGAATAGGTCTGCGTCCATGCGCGTGCTGTCAACATGCAAGCGCGCAGATGGGGCGTCGCCTTCACGGCTGTTGCGGATGGGGACGATAACCTGCAGGCATGACTGCAGACGCTTCCGCCCACTACACACGCCACCGATTTCCTGCCGAAATCATCGCGCATGCGGTGTGGCTCTGCGATCGGTTTCCGCTGAGCCTGCGCGACATTGAAGACCTGCTTGCCGAGCGCGGCATCAACGTCTCGTTTCAGACCGTCTCTGAATGGGCGGCAAAGTTCGGCGCTATGTTCGCCCACCAACTTCGGCGGCGATCACGCGGTCGGTTCGCTGACAAATGACACCTCGACGAGATGCTTGTGTCGATCAAGGGCAGGAAATATTGGCTGTGGCGCGCCGTCGATGCCGACGGTTATGTTCTCGATGCCCTGCTGCAAAGCCGCAGGCACAAGGGGGCGGCTCTTCGGTTAATGCGCAAATTGCTCAAGGGCCAAGGGATGGCACCGCGAGTTATGGTGACCGACAAACTTCGCTCTTACGACGCCGCGAAGGCTGAGTTGATGCCAGGAGTCGAGCATCGGTCGCATAAGGGCCTGAACAACCGAGCCGAGAATCCTCCTCTACGCCGACGAGAGCGACGCATGATGCGCTTCAAGTCGGCGCGGCAGTGCCAGCGTTTCGTCTCAACTCATGGACAGATTGCCAATCTCTTCCACCTTCATCGCAAACATCTGACCGCCGCGAAACACCGGCAGCTGCGAGCTCATGCCATCATGGCCTGGCGCGAAATCGCCTGCTCGATCACTGCCTGAAATTCGGCATACGACTGCTCACCGCGGACTGTGACAAGTTAAGGCGACGCCACCGAACCGTGCGATGACGTTTGACGTCATCGCACGCTAGGCAAGCCGAGCAAGGGTGGCTATTCGCCGATTATGCCGCTCGGATAGTTGTTGAACAACGCAAAGTCGTGGTTCGGCAGGATGATGTCGGCGTTTGCCTTGATCCATCTGTCGTTGTCGATCCACTGCTGCACGTTCCACAGCGGGCCCATCGGCCAGGCATGGTCGATATTCGTATAGTTGTAGTAGAAGTCGGAGCCGATGCAGACCCGTCCGAGCACGGTGTTGACCAACACGACCATCTGCCCGGCCGCATGGCCTCCTGCCTTGATCAGCTCGATATTTCTGCCCAGCTTCAGATTGCCTTCGATGATGTCCAGGCGATCGCTGATGGACGTCAGCTTGTGCTGCCATTCACGGTAATAGAACGTCGCGAAGGGCGGCGGGCTGATCAGGAACGGCACCTCGTCCTTCTGCACGATGAAGCGCGCATTGGTGAACAGTTCGTTGTTACCGATGTGGTCGAAATGAAGGTGGGTGAGGACGACGATGTCGACGTCTTCCGGCTTCACGCCTTTGTCGGCGAGCGCCCGGACAATTTCCTGATCGCGCTCCTTGGTGGCGATGTAGTCGATGCCATAGGCGTTCTGCATGGCCATGATCTCATCGCAATCGCCCAGGCCAGTATCGATCAGGATGGTCTTGTCTTCGCCCTCGATGAGCCAAACCGGAACGGGCACCATCAGCCCCGGGGTGACGCTGCCGTCAGCATTGTAAACCCGCTCCTTGTGGCCGAACGGCAGGAGGGTTTTCTTCTTGACGAGCGGATGGCGCTCAGGCGCGCCGTAAACGCTGGTCGCATAGCTGCTTTCCAGCGCTCCCGTGAGAATACAATGAATTTTTGCCGACATGCCAATTCACCTTTCTGGTTCAGATAGTTGCTGATCGGTCAGAGCAACTGGAGGTCGCGGGGAAAGTTGGTGAGAAACTCGAAGCCGTCCTCCGTGATAAGGACCGAGTCGCCGAACTGGACCCCGAAATCCTTGAAGGTGAGGTTTCCGTCCACGGCCAGAACCATGCCGGGCTGCAAAACCGTCGGGTCGCCGGTCATGATCTGAGGCTTCTCGTTGAAGGAAGCGCCGAGGCCTCTCCCCGTTCTGGTGCAGGGCGCATAGCCATGTTTCTGGAGAACGGCGGATGCCGCCTCATGCACGGCGCTAACCGGCTTGCCGGGCTTCAGCGCATCCAGCGCGGCCTCTTGGCTTTCCAGCGCAACCCGGGTCATGAGTTCATGTTCCCGGCTGATCGATCCGACAAAGAAGGGCCGATCCATGGCCAGCTTCATATGCTTGTAGTTGATCATGCCGCACAGGCAGACGGCGACCGGTTCCCCTTCGGAAATGCATTTCAGTCCGGGGCGGCAGTGGCCAAGATCGGTATTGGTGCCGCTTTTCATGATCTGCAGGTAGTTGACCATGGGCGAGTAGAGCGGATGCGCGTCCTCTTCCGCGAGCAGGGACGCCGCGCGGCGGGTTCCTGCGTCTATCGCGGCGAGTGACACCACATATTCCGGCACGCCAAGGGCGATCGTGTCTCTGGTGGCGGCCATCATGGCATCGGCGACCTGACCGGCCTTTCGCAGGTCGGCAATTTCGGCGGGGGATTTGATGAGGCGAAGCTCCTCGATCAGCCGGTCCGAAATCACGAAATTCGCATCGCTGATCGACCGGAACTGCGTATGGACGAGCGGATTGAACTGCGTTTCGAATCCGAGATTGCGGATCGGCTTGCCCGCCAGAAGATCTTTCAGTGACCTTCTCCACTCGCCTTCGGCGGAGTCCCGCCATCCCTGGACGCGCACGGAGCGCGCCATCGCTTCGACCATGCCCAGGTCGCCGGCCGGAACGATCAAGACGGGGTCGTCGTCCTTCGGGACGAACAACACCGAAGGGCGGCCGAAATCCATGCCGATGTAATTCTCACAACCCGTGAAATAATAGATGTTGTCCGGATCGGATATGAGGAACGCATCCAGGTTGCTGGCGCCGATCTTTTCGTTCAGCGCAAAAAGTCTACGTGCGTATTCATTCATCGCTGCTTGCCTCAGAGGACGGTGACGTCGGCGGCCTTGAACCTGATTGCCACCGAGCCCGAGGAGTCGACCGCGGGCAACTCCGTGCCCATGACATCCACCACGAGCTTGTTCTGGCTGGACAGAGCCAGCGAGTATTGCGTGGTCGAGCCGAGATACAGGACGTTCTCGACGGTCGCCTTCAGCAGGTTTTCGTCGGCTTCTCTTGCCTGTGCCTGTTCCGCGGCGACGACCTTGATGTGCTCCGGCCGGATGCAGAGCTTTACCGCCTCGTTCAGCGGCTTGTCCGACCTGACCTTGACCGTCTCGCCGCCCGCGATTGCGACGGTCGCACGGTCGCCGCCATGCTTTTCGGCAATGACGCCCTGCAGCCAGCTGGCGCGTCCGATGAAATCTGCGACGAACTCGGTCGACGGGCGGCGATAGACCTCGGACGGGGTTCCGTCTTGCTCGATGCGGCCCTTGTTCATCACGATCAGCCGATCGCCGAGGCTCATGGCCTCTTCTTGGTCGTGTGTGACGATGATGGTGGAGCAATTCACCGATTTCAGGATTTGCCGCAGTTCGACCTGCAGCGTCTGGCGCAGCTTGGCGTCGAGAGCCGAGAGCGGCTCATCCAGCAGCATGATGGAAGGCTGGGTTACCAGGGCCCGGGCAAGCGCCACCCGCTGCTGCTGACCACCGCTGAGTTGCGCCGGCTTGCGCGCCTTGAACGCCTCGAGCTGCACCAGTTTCAGGGCGTCGGTGACACGCCCTTCGCGCTCCGCCACGGGAACGCCGCGATATTTCAGACCGTAGGCGACGTTGTCATAGATCGTCATGTGCGGGAACAAGGCGAAATGCTGGAACACCAGGCCCACATTGCGCTCGTATGGTTTGAGCCCGACCGCAGACCTGCCGGCAATCTCGATATTGCCGCTCGACGGCTGTTCAAAGCCGGCAATCATTCTCAACGTCGTCGTCTTGCCGCAGCCGGACGGGCCGAGCAGAGACACGATCTCGCCCGACGACACGGAGAAACTGATGTCGGTCACGCCAGCGACCGCGCCGTAGGACTTATGGACATTTTGCAAAGACAGAATTTGGGGCACGGCTTCGAACATCCCTAGCTATTTTTTTCCTCGTGGACGCCCTGGCCCACGACCCGGTTCAGTCCGACGAGCCGGTCGGCAACGAAGATCACCACCAGCGTGAACATGATCAGGACACCGGATGCGGCGGCGATCGTCAGATCGAACTGGTTGCGCATGTTGGCGAGCAGCGTAATGGGCAGCGTGGTGGTCTTGGGATCGACCAGGAATATGCTCACCGCCACTTCGTCGAGCGAGAGAGCCAGCGAGAAAAGGAAACTGCTGATGATCCCGGACCTGGCCAGTGGGAGGGTGATGTCGGCGAACGATTGCCGCTCGTTGGCACCGAGGCTGAGAGCCGCCTCCGTCAGGCTGTGCGGAATGCCCTGGAGCGCGGCGTAGAGTATCCGCAACGAGAACGGCAGCGATATCAGGACATGGGCAAGGATCAGCCGGAGCTTCCCGTCGTAGTAGCCAACGGACGAGAAGAACAACAGAAGCGAGAAGCCGATGATGACGCCCGGCACGACCACCGGTGACATGATCAGGGCCTCGAGGGCACCCTTGCCCCTGAAGTTGGCTCGACAGAATGCAAATGCGGTGACCAGCCCGACGAGCGTCGATAGCGATGCCGAGACGACGCCGATGACGAGCGAGTTCTGGGCGCTGCTCATGTAGAGGCGATTGCTGAAGAAATTCTCGTACCACTGCAGCGACAGCGAAGGCGGAGGGAAGACCCCCATATATTCGCGGCTGTCGAACGACATGAGCAGCGTAATGAGGATGGGCCCCACCAACAGCAGAATGCTGACCAAGAACAGCAATCTACACAGCAGGCCAAAGGCGGTATCGCAGTGCTTGAGGAATTTGGGGCTCATCTGAGGCCGACCCTGGTCTTTCAATGAAGTCTTTTCAGGACGAGTTGCGCGCCCTGGATGATTGCCACGGAAATGACCAGCAGGATGACGGCAACCGCCGCGCCGCTCGGGTGATCGGCAATCTCCGCAAAGCGCGAGAAGATGAGGTTGGTGGTGAAGACCACGATGCCGCGCCCCAGGATCAGGGGCACGATGAAGGCACTGATCGAAACCGCAAAGCCGAGCAAGGCCACCGAAATGATGGACTGCAAGCTGAGCCGGAAGGTCGTATCCCAGAACGCGAACCACCGTGGCGCGCCGAGGGATTGCGCTGCCTCCTCCAACCGGGGGTCGATGTTGTTGATGGTCGCCAGCAGCGTGAGGGTGGCAACGGGTACGACGAAGTTGAGCAGACCGATGATGAGCGTGGCTTCGATATAGCCGATGCCATTGAGCGAAATGTCAAAGAAGCGGGCGATGGGAGCAAAGATGCCGACTGCGCCGAAGGTCAGCGAGATGGAGTAGACCCTTACGATCGCCCCGGAAAAAAGCATTGCCACGAGAACGGCCAGAACCAGTTTCTTGCCGACCCGGCTGGCGCCGCGAGCCAGATAGTAGCTGAGGGGATAGGAAAGCAGGACGCCCACCGCCGCAGCGACGAAACTGAAGAAGAACGTGTCATAGAGGACCGTCAGGTAGGCCGGATCAAGGAAGTCCAGATAATTCTTGGCGGTGAATGACCCCGCTAGTCCGCCGACGCGCCCCGGCTCGTGAATTTTGAAGCTTTCACGCAGTGTGTAGCCGAGCGGCAGCAGGTACAAAAACACAAGTATCAGAATCGATGGCACGAGAAGCAATGCCACGCTCCTGAATTTGTAAGTGTTCATAGGTCACCCGATTTCAAAATCTGGTGGCCGCCGCCAGCCGGCGACCACCTTGTCGGTGTGGAGCCGAGGAAATCAGCCCTGGCGCACGAGAGGCTGGATTTCCACCTCGAACCTCTTGGACCACTCGCCTATGTTCTGGGAGATATATTCAAAGTCCGGGAAATAGGCGTATTTCTGCAGATCGGCGTCCGAGGTCAGCACGAACTTTTCCAGTTCCGGAGAAGCCTTGGACTTCACATTGACCGGGCTGGCAGTGGTGTTGGCCGCATAGAACTCGTCGTGATCGGCGCGGATGAGATAGCTTGCGAATTCCTTCGCCGTCGCCGCGTGCGGTCCGTTCAGGATCGCCCAGCCCAGCGTGAAGAGGAAGGACTTCAGGCCCTTGCTGCCGTCGACGCGATTGCAGAGCTGGATGGGAGCCGCCTTGTCGATCTTTCCCCAGTTGCCGATGCCCGTGTAGGACACCGCGATCGAACCCGTGGTCAGCGCGTTGATGGTGTCCACATCCGACTTCAGGATCTGCGCGACATTGCCGCTCTGCGCCAGCTTCTTCATGAATTCCCAGGCCGGCTCGAGATCCTTCTCGCTGCCGCCCAGCTCCAGCGCCATCGCGACATAGGGCGTGAAGGAATACATGGACGGGTCAAGCAGACCGATCTTGCCCTTGAGGCTGGGGTCCAGCAAATCGTTCATATTGGTGATCGGCTTGGAGACCATGTCGGTGCGGTAGCCGAAATAGGAGCCGTCCGTGGCGACCGGAATGATCTTGGCCTTGCCGTCCTTGTCGCGGAACTTGTCCACCAGGGGCTTTGCCACTTCGTCCAGACCCACGACGTCATCGACGTCGGCGAGCCAGCCTTCATTCATCATGGAATAGAAGACAGGGTCCCAAGCCTGAACCATGTCGTACTTGATGCTGTCGGGCCAGGTCGCCTTGATCTTGCTGAGGATGTTCGCGGCACCGCCTTCGTGCAGCTCCCACAGAACGGAACTGCCCGTCTTCTCGGTGAAGTCGGTCGCGATGACTTCGTTCGCCTTCAAGAGGGGGCCGCCCCAGGTTACCGCGGTGACCTCCTCCGCGGCAGCCGCCTTCGATCCTCCGAACAGCTGCATCGGCGTCGAAACCGCGCCGGCCAACGACAGCGCACCGCCCAGCTTCATCAGGCCTCTTCTGGTTAGTTCAGTACCCATTTCAAATTCCTCTGAGTTGGAATGCCGCTTTCGGCCGGCAGGCAGGTCTCCAGTTGAGGCCGAGGCTGTTGCCCGCTACGGCATTGCCGTCGCCGACTGATCGTCAGCACGGGAGCGCGGGGAAGCCTCAGACTCTTGGAGACAGCTGTTATTTTCGGGGAGCGCCTGCCGGCGAAACCATCATTGACCAAGTTCCCGTATTCTTTTGTGAACCGGTTTCGTAAACCGGTTTACTAGTTTAGATCGCATCGGTTTCCGAAAGTCAAGCCGACTTTCTTGACTGCCGTCATGCGTCTGCGGACCAGGAAACAAGTTGCTGCCACAGCTGCTTGTATCCACTCCAGTTGACAAACGACGCAGGCGCCCAATGCGGCGCGCAATCCGAGGTAAAGGCGACCGTGCGCCCCTTGCCGTAGGTGCCGGCCGCGATCAGCGGATCCTCGCCGACGGTGACGATCTGCTCGCCTTGTTCCTTAACCTTGACGCGGTTGTAGCCGAGAAGCTGCGGCCACTCGGTGAGGAGGCCGGAGACGATGGGATGCTCGCCTTTCTCCACCACCGGAGTGACGCCTTGCGGAAATTCCGCACGATCATCCGTGGCCTGCAAAGTGACGGGCAGAATCTCCTCGATCGCCGTTCCGGCGTACTGGCCCTTGGCGTCGATGCCCTGGAACGTCAGATAGCCGCCGATCATGACGAAGCCGCCACCATTGGCGACGTAGTCGCGAATGGTGTGCAGCCGGTTCGGCAGCACCTTCGACCTCACGAACGTGTCCGGGTGAAGCAGGAGCGTGTTGGCGCCGATGTCGCTCAATATGACGCTGTCGTAGTTCGACAGCGCAGCCGCATCGAACGGGAAGTCGCGCGCGGCGACATGCGCGGGCTGATAGTCGACTTGCCAGTCGCCTTCCTCCAGCGCGGCACGCAGCCAATGGATGCCTTCGGAATATTCCGTGGTGGTAAAGCTGTCGAAGCCCTTCTGGTGGATGCTGTGAACGGTCCAGGATTCGCCGGCAATGAGTACGCGTCGTTTTGCTGTCATGTCCTTTTTCTCAACGTGGGTTGGGGTGAAATTACGGTCGGCTGAGCGCCTGACCGCGATACGGTTGTCGCGCGTTCGATTGCCAGCAGCGGCAAAAATCTCCCGTTGGCCGACTGAGCGTCGCACCCGAAGGAAAACAGCTGTTGCTTGCGGATACCGGCGAACCGGAAAACCCGGCAGAGATCGAACGCCATGCGACGAGGCGGCCCAGGCAGCCCCCTAGCGCAATTCGCTCTCCGGACGCGCGCAGCGGTCTACAGGAGCGTTTGGCATGAAGCCCATTTCGCCCTGCGCGCTACGATCCAAGGTTAGCTATTCAATTTCAAATGGTTGCTCCCCCTTGGGCGGCGTCTAGATTATTTTTGCAACGGAATGGCGCTCGACGAGCTCGACCGGCAAGCGCTCGACATCGGCGACATCCTGGTTGTTGAGCAGGCCGAAGAGCGCCCGAAAGGCCTTGCGCCCCATTTCGCGGGTCGGCTGCCTCACTGTCGTGAGGCCGGGTGCCAGCATGTCCGCAAAGGGCATATCGTCAAAACCCACCAGGGAAATATCCTTCGGCACGTTCAGTCCGTGGTCGCGGATCACCTGCATGGCGCCGATTGCGATGAAGTCGCTGCCCGCGAAAACCGCTGTCGGGCGATCGGCGCTCGAGAGAATGTCCGCCATCGCTGCAGCGCCGAATTCACGCGAATAGGCCTCCTGGAGAATGTGTGTCGGCTCGAGGCCGGCTTCCCGCATGGCGCGCAGGAACCCGTCCTTGCGCTCCTGGGCGCTCATCAGGCCGACCGGGCCGCCTATATGGGCAATTCGCCTGTGGCCGGCACCGATCAGATAGCGGGTCGCCTGGTACGCGCCCTCGGCGTTCTCGACGAAGATTTTCGGCACCGCTACGCCCGGCACGTCTTCATCGACCAGCACGACACTTGCGTGAGCGCTCATGCTCGCGGCCAGACGTCCGTCGTCAGGCCGGTTCGTCATCATTATCAGCCCGTCGACGTGCCGATCGTCGAGCCGCCTCAGGCAGGCGATCTCGCGCTCCGTGGCCCCTCGGGTGCTGGACATGAGAACCGAGTAGCCGTGCTGCTCGGCCTCGTCCTCGATGGCCGCAGCCAGGTCGGCGAAAAACGGATTTGCAATTTCCGGAGCCACGATCCCGATCGTCTCGGTCCTGCCCGTGCTGAGCCGCTTGGCCAGCAGGTTGGGCCGATAGTCGAGACGCTTGATCGCAGCATCGATCCGGCCGGAAGTCGAAGCCGGCAGTTCGATGCGACCATTCAGATAGCGCGACACCGTCGTGGGCGACACGCCCGCCTCTTGTGCCACATCGTTGATCGTCGCCATCCTGCTCTCCACTTTGAACATATAGTAGCTAATGAAATCGGTTTAGTAAAGCGCTTCACTACGCCTTGTTTGTTATAAGGCATTCGTCCAGTATCCCCGGCAGACGTGTAGCCATCGCGCTCGACCGTGTAGTATGCGGCCCCTGAGACGCTACCCAGATCGATGCTTATGCCTTCGATTGGCTGAAGGTCGGTGGCGAGAGCGCTACCGGTGAAGAAAGCGGGTCGTGCCGATGACCGCGCCGGAAAACCAATGCATGGCGGTCCCGTTCAGGTCTCGCAAAAGCGCGTCTGTGGCTTGATGCTGGAACGCGCGGCCCGAACCCGACCGGCCGCGTCGTCCGCAACGACATCATAGGCGAAATGGTCGCGGAAGTGCCTCGCCATGGTCCAGCCGTCGAACACCGCACCCGACGCGCCTTAGGCCGAGATCCTGGAGCTGCACCGCCGACATGGCGTCGAGACGTGAACGGGTCGCGCGCCTGTTGCGCCACTTTGCCCACCGGCCGACCAGCCCGGACGCCCATGCCGGCAGCCGGCCGGGTAGTACGCGCACATTGCTTGCAACGTCGGCTTTATGATCCAACTCATTCGTGAACAGCGTCATCGTACCTGCTCCCGTTCTGATTGAATTCTTGCGGCGTGGAGCCACGGCTGTGCGCCCGCCCGTCGACAGGCGAGTCATCCAATAATGCGCCTTGGAGTTGGGTGAGCTAATGGTCTCCGAACCCGCAGCAGGCATGCGCGAGCGTCTGGGCGACTGGATATCGGCAGGCGCTATGTCGCCGGCACTGCCGGGGTAAGACCGTAGCGGCGCATGATCTCGGCCATCTTGGCCCGGTCCGGTGGACCACCGGCCGCAGCGTTGAGAACCGCGAAAGTCTCGCGGAAATACTCCGGACCGATTGCGGCCGGGGTAATCACGCAGAGCGCCTTCACGTCCCGGCTGCCGTTATTGTCGAACCGATGCACGGCACCTCGCGGAATACATAGGGCCTGTCCCGGCCCGACATCGAATTGCTTTCCGTCGACGGTCCAGGTCAACACGCCGTCGATGCCGTAGATCGTCTCTTCATAATGGTCGTGGCTGTGGGCTGGAGCCGGCAGCCGCTGCCCACTTGGGACACCAAGTTCAAAGGCTGCGATGCTGCCATTCGAGTTGTCTCCGGTCAGCAAGAAGCGAACCGTGAGCCCCTTGGTGTCGATAGTTTCGTCGGAAGGGTTGATGTGAGGGTCTATGGCGGCCTGTGGCATTGCGCTGTCTCCTCCGGTAAACTACATTTACCGTGGGTCAGTAAACTCCATTTACCGAAAATGTCAATGCCACACCCTTCAAGAAGCTTGCCGAACAAAACCGACGACATGCTGATCGGTGCCCTGCTGCGGGTTCCCGCCCAGGCGATTCATCGCAGGATTATCAAGGAGCTCAACGCAGCCGGCTTCGACGACCTGCGCCTGCCGCATATTGCGGTGCTGCAGTTTCCCGGACCGGACGAGGTTCGCCCGGCCACGCTCGCCGAGCGCGCAGGCATGAGCAAACAGGCCATGAACCAGCTGCTCGGGAGCCTTGAGGGTTTCGGCTATATTGTCCGAACCGATGTACCAGGTGAGGCTGGCGCGCGCGTTGTCCGCTTTACCGAACGCGGACACGCTGCATACGCCAAAATCATCGACACACTGCGCGACATTGAGCGCGAGTGGAGCAGTGAACTTGGACCCGAGCGGTTCGCCCAGCTCAAAGCGCTGTTGCTGCTGGTCTGGGAGGGGCCGCTGGTTCGCTAGTCGTAGGCACACTTACTAACCCCACCCGGCTTTTTCGGGCGGCTGAACTGCCTCCCATTTCAACCGGACAAATGGGGGGCACTCCAAGCGGTGAATCGCGCTTTTGAAATCGATCATTCGGCCTGTCGCTTGCGCATCATACGGACCATCTCGATGCCGGAAAGGATGATCGCGGCTGATGTTGGTGATTTGAAGCCGAGCATCGGTCCGAAGCTGCGCTTGATACGCCGATGATCCTGTTCTATTCGGTTATTCAGATATTTGCGCTTGAGTATCCGGATCGGCTTCAGCCGGCGCCGGGAGCGGGTCTGCAAGCGACTTGTGGTGTCACAAGAAGCGATAGCCTCCAGGTTGGTCTGGCTACCATCGATGACGACGCGGTCGGGCCGGCCATGATGTGCCAGCGCTTTTCTGAAGAACTGCTTGGCCGACGGCAGGTCACGTTGCTCACTGAACCAGAATTCGATCGTGTCGCCGACGCTATCGACGGCAATACCCCGCTCGGCCATCATCTCTTCCAGATCACGCAAGCTCAGGCTGTAGGCCAGGTACCAGCGCACACAAAGCAGGATCACTGACTGGTCGAACTGGCGGCCCTTGAACATTCAACCCTCCGAAAATGTCAGAGGCTCTCCTTGCCACGGTGCCGGTATTCGAAACGTTGCAACAGAACCAGGCTGAGCGAAAGGTGGCCTAGAAATCCAAGGGGAAGCCGCGGCGCCCCGACTTTGAGCGACCTAAGCCGCGTTGGTATCTGGCACCAGCGGTCAGCCGGGAGGGTAGCCCGGCATTTCAGTTTGTCAGGGTAGAGCAACCCGTAGCTCGCCGGCCTCATAAGATTTCGTTGCACGGACCTATTCACACGCGGAACCAACTGTTGAGGATTTGCCGCTAAGAACAGCGACGCATGCAAGCCGCAACACGGAGTTGAGATGTCCGCGCCCAAAGCACTCCTGGCACTGTTTGCAAGCACCATGCTGGCGACGCCTCTCAGCGCGGCCCCACTGGCTCTCGTCTATCGCGGGCCAGCCGGTTGCGAAGGTTGCTCGGAAGCCGTGGCGGCAGTCCTTGAAACCTCAAAATACCAGTTCAAGGTCGAGTATGTCGGGCCGAACGAGCCCCTTCAGCTCAATGCGGAAACCCTCAAACACGCCACCCTCTACGCCCAGCCCGGCGGAGGCGACGATGTTCCTTACGCTGCCCAGAGTATCGGCGCGGAGGGCCTCGCGGCGGTCCGCGATTTCGTGGCCAGTGGTGGCCGTTACTTCGGCGTCTGCATGGGCGCCTATCTGGCCTCAGCCGCCGGCTTCGGGGTCATTGATGGTCAAGCCGTCTCCTATGTAGGCCGCCCGGGATCGCTCGTCGATCACGATGAGGACACGGTCACCCCGGTCTATTGGCGCGGCGAAGAACGTTGGCTCTATTATCAGAGCGGCAGCACCATCCTGTTCTCGCCCAAGGCGTCGGGCGTCAACGTCCTGGCGCGTTATCCCAACAATGATATTGCCGCCTCCGTCTCCCCCTTCGGCGCCGGCCGGGTCGGCCTCGTCGGCCCCCACCCCGAAGCGGATCAAACCTGGTATGACGCCGCGGGGCTTGTCGATCCGGATGGCCACACCGCCGAGCTAGCGCAGGATCTGCTCGCTGCGACGATGGATGGGGCGCGACCCTTTGATGAGTAATTGGAGTTCATAAGACATACCGACACTCCACGATCGGTGTAAGATCACCGCAACTCAAGCGCGACAACTGCCAGATTGCGGTACCGCGCCAACGCCTTCGTCGACGATGAATAAGGCTTGATCTCAATCGCCTTCAAGGCGGCCACATCGCCAGCCTCGAGCGTCTAGCTGCCCTGAAAACGTTGCGTTCTTGACGTGATCGTACAGCGTGACCTTCTTCTCGTTGACGTTGAACGAAACTTCTACCGGCTCGTTTATGTCGACGTCACGGAGCTTTTGGAGAAATCCCATATCCGAATTGGAGGCGTCGATGAACCCGGTACAAGTCGAGCAGGCAAGCTATCAAATGCCGCCGCAGGATGGATTTACCGTCGCACACTTTCTCACCGTCGCCGACATCGAACGATCTCTTCGCTTTTACGAAACGGTCTTCGACGGTCGCATCCTGAGCAGAGGCGACAGCAGCGGCGCGCCGGGGTACATCCAGATCGCGAACACGTGGCTCATTGTCAACGTCGGGGGCGGTCCGACACCCGACAAACCATCGGTGACGCTCAGCGTCCCTGCCGACCCCGATTCAGTCAGCAGCTTTATGAATATCCGCGTTGCGGACATTCAAGCGTGCTATGAACTATGGCGAAGTCGAGGAGCCGAGTTTATCACAGAGCCAAAGGACAAGTACGGCGAGACGCGCTGCTACATTCGCGATCCTGATGGTTATATTATAGAAGTTGGACAAAGTAAGCCGGGCGTCGCTTACGGCTAGACGGCACGAGGATGAAAGCACCTGTGGTGACCGCGTACACTCCGGCAACGTGAAGTCCCGGAGGATTGAACCTCATCGGCCGCCGCGGTCTGCGAGGTCAGCCAAGTCGTGGCAGCGCTGGACACCTACTAGCGGACTCTGGCGAGGCCTCCGCGGCGCGGTTGACTTCTTGACGCTCGGCGGCGCTCTGACGAAGCCTACACGGTATCGAAGGGCCGGCGCGTCGTTGAAGACGTCAAGGACATCGTCGACGGCATTGCCGCCTGACCGTTTCGGGTAGGCGGCAGCCCTGAGCAGGGCAGTGATCCCGGCCGTGCGGGTTGCCTAATTTTTACACATGTCGGCCAGCACGTTCATTATAGCGGCTAGTGCCGGCAGTGTAAGCTCTTGCGGATTGCGGTGAAGGCGGTCGGCGACGATTTGATACAGCATGTCATTGGTGAGTTTCGTGGCCGACAAGCAGTCCCGAATACGCATGAAGGATTCGTCGTCCTGGTGGACTACGGTAACCCTCATCTCGACGACGCCTGCCATATAGCCGAAGGCGGTCTTCCGATCAATTTGAAGAAACTCTGCCCCGGTCATTGCAAATGAATTGCTGGCAATTGTGGATGCGGTGATCGCCAGAAGAAACGTACTTCTCATTGCCCGCCCCCGCTTTGAAAACATTTAAAGGTAATCACACATGGCGCTGACCGACAAGCGGCGTCGCCGACCCGAAGCGGAAGCATACCGCAAGCCCTACCGTGATCTGCGTCGGTGCGGCCCGCATGGCATCCGGCACCAGCGGCCGGGGTGCTGTCACATTGTTTGATGCCGGGCGCCCAGAAGGCTCAGTGTCGCGATTTCAAGCAGTCTGCACGGCAGCTGTCCTCCACTGGCCCATTGCACTGAGGCGATGATCGCGGATTTGGACTGCGGGTTGGTTTGTGCGGTCGGGAACGAAAAGGTTGCGTACGGCGGAGAAGAGGGCAACGAAATGCTGTAGCGAAGCAATCGATCGGAAGCCCTGTCGCGTTCGCTCTCGCTTGCGGAATGGCAGGTGAGAGTTTTCCGGCGGTTGTTCAGGCCTTTATGCGAGCGGTGCTCGACAGCCGGCATGACCTGGCGTCGTGCCGCGCCGCCATAGCCAGCATTTCTGACCATTGATGCGCACGACAAGCTCATCGACATGCCAGGTGTCGTCTTTTGCCGGTACCTTGCGGCGCAAACGCCGAGCATAGTCAGGCCCGTGCTTTCGGCACCATCGGCGGATCGATTCGTAGGAGACGACGACACCGCGTTCAAGCAGCATTTCCTCGACTTCGCGCAGACTGACATTGAACCGGAAATAGAGCCAGATTGCTCGCGCCACGATCTCAATCGGATGGCGATGGTTCTTGTAGGTCGGGGCGTTCCTGCTCATGCCCAGCAACTACCAAAAAATCCTTGCCCAAAAACAACGTGACAATACCGGTCTTCAATGTCGCGCAGGCTCAGCGGAAACCGATCGTAGAGCCACACCGCATGCGCGATGATTTCGGCAGGAAATCGGTGGGCGGAAGCGTCTGCAGTCATGCCTGTAGGTTATCGTCCCCATCCGCAACAGCCGTTAAGGCGACGTCACCCCTTAACCGTATGTCATACAACTATAGATAGAATTCGCATTTGGAATTGACACGCTCTGATTGTGGAGCTAGTACCGTTTTAGCTCGTCGGATTCCCGTGCATGTAGAATCGGCGAATTTGGGCAGCAATGGGGAAGAAGAACAACTCGTTTCGCGCCGACGCCAAATAAGATTATGTTTTGGCGCCATAATACTGAATGAGAGGTCGAATTCATCAAGTAGATGAATGTCTGATAGAAGTAATTCCAACTTCCAACGTCAGAAAACATCGGGTCGCATTTCCAATGCATATGATTGGCAACTGGAGTCATGCGCATCAGGTGGTGGGATGTCAGTCAAAAAAAGCCGCCGCACGGCAACAGGGGCGCAGGAGATGAACAGGGCCAGGTATACTGGGTGCGGTCAGGGGATGGAGGGGCGTTCCATGCCATCCTCCTCTCCTTTTCCTGAGTTCACGATGGCTTTCCAGCCAATCGTCGACACCGCAGCCGGCGGTACGCTTTTCGCTTACGAGGCACTTTTGCGCGGACGCCTCGGAGAAAGCGCAGCCAGTGTTTTTGCCAACGTGCCGCCAGAAAAAACGCTGGCCTTTGATGCCGCCTGCAGGGAACGCGCCGTAGAGATGGCTGCTTCCTTCGGTGTGTGCTGCGGGCTCAGCCTTAACGTGTGGGCCTCTGCAATCTGCGACCACCGATATGGGTTGCACACAACCCTGCGTGCAACCCAGCGCGCAGAATGGCCGGCCCGCCGTCTGATATTCGTGATGGCCGAGCAGGAGCCCGTCGAGGATAAGGGAAAGCTCTCCCGTTGGATCGCGGCCGCCCGCAACCGAGGCTTTACGGTGGCCATCGATGATTTCGGGGCTGGGTATGCCGGCATCAACAGTTTGCTGCAGCCGCGTCCAGACATGGTGAAGCTCGATATGGGGCTGGTCCATGGCATCGATGCGGATCGCTCGCGCCGGACGATCGTCAAGGGTGTGGTCGACGCATGCGCGGTTTTCGGCTGCAGAGTCGTAGGCGAGGGCGTCGAGACCGAAGCCGAGTTCGCGGTGTTGGCATGGCTCGGGATCGACCTCATGCAGGGCTATATTTTCGCGCGGCCGGGTATTGCTTGCCTGCCGGAGATCGTCCGGCCGGCAGCGCTCACGTCGTGACAGAGATTTTTCGACGATCAGTATGCGGGGGGAAGGGGGAAGGGGGAAGAATGGCGGATCGTTGGTATGTCGCATCGGCCCTTTCGGGCCGAGAAGACCTGGCTGAGCTCAATCTGAACAGGCAAGGATTCCATGTCTGGACGCCGCGTCAGACCAGAGTTGTTCATCATGCGCGCCGTCGTCGCGAGAAGCGCGTTCCCTTTTTTCCCGGCTACATATTTGTGTCGCTGGATGTCGAACGCCAGCGCTGGCGTTCGGTCAACGGCACGTTCGGCGTGCATTCGCTCGTCATGCAAGGCGAGCGGCCCTTGCCATGCCCCCGCGGTCTGATCGAGGGGTTGCAGGCGCTGACCGACGACGACGGGATATTCAACGGGGCGGTGGGGCTTCGCCAGGGCGACGCCGTACGTGTGATCTCGGGTCCCTTTGCCGAGCTTGTGGGGACCCTGGTCCGCCATGATGGCGCAGGACGGGCTCGGATCCTGTTGCAGATGATGCACGGGGAGGTCGCTGTCGCAATGTCCGTCAACAGTCTGGTGCCTGTGGCATCCAACTGATGTGGCCGCAATAGCGGCCAGTCCTTGTTACGCTTGATGTTCGGCTCGAGGGTTTTCACCTCGAGTGCGGTAGCCATCGGAGGCCTGTCGCCAGGGATTGTGCCCCTGGAGCCTTACGGAAACGACAGCGGAAATGAAGTCCAGCTTGTATAATCAGACGATTGCGATCGGTAACGAAACGCATCCGTTGCAGCGGTTGCGATACCAGCTTCTGGGCGGGCTGCTCCTGGCTGTCGGGCTGCCTCTTCTTGCACGCATGGCGCTGGAACCGAGGGTCGTTTTCTCGATCAACCACCAGGTGACGATCACGGCTGCCATCATCGCTCACATTATAGGCTACATGACGTACAAGCGATTGGATGCGTTTCCGGGGGTGGCGACGTTCAGCACCATATTGCCGGCATTCACACTCAGCTATGGGCTGGTGTTCCTCGCCATCTTCTTCTTTCGCTTCGAATATAGCCGCTTCCAGGCTGCGGGCTCCTTCGTCATCTCGGCGTCGTGGTATTTCAGCCTCAACGTATTCACGCACCGGTTGGAACCCTACCGGCTGGCAATCGTCCCCGGTGGCAAAATCGACCGGCTTGCGGCGGTCGACGGCGTGGTCTGGCAGAAGCTGTTCTCTCCGGATGCAGTGCCGGGCAAGGTGCTGGGCGTGGTAGCCGACCTTCGCGCCGACCTGCCGGAGACCTGGGAGCGCTTCATCACCGGTTGCGTCCTGTCAGGCACCCCGGTCTACCACGTCAAGCACATAGTAGAGTCGCTGACCGGCCGGGTCGAGATCGAGCATCTGTCCGAGAACACGCTCGGCTCGCTCAATCCCAACCAGATCTATTTCAAGATCAAGCGGATACTCGACTGGCTGGGGGCGCTTGCCGTTCTCGTTCTGCTGTTGCCGCTTTTCCTTGTGCTGTCTCTTGCGATCAGGCTCGAAACGCCCGGGCCGGCCCTGTTCCGTCAGCAGCGGGTGGGCTATCGCGGTGCTCCGTTCACGCTCTACAAGTTCCGCACCATGCGCGCCGAGGACGACGGCGACATGGCCGAGAAGGAAAAGGCGATCACCCGAGACGGCGACGAGCGTATTACCCGCATCGGCCGGGTATTGCGGCGCACGCGGCTCGATGAACTGCCGCAGGCCATCAACATCCTGAGCGGCGAGATGAGCTGGATCGGCCCCCGGCCCGAGGCGGCGGTGCTGTCGCGTTGGTATGAGGGGGAGCTGGCCTTTTATCCCTATCGCCACATCGTGCGCCCGGGGGTCACCGGCTGGGCGCAAGTAAACCAGGGACACGTGGCGGCCGTGAGCGAAGTTCACGAGAAGCTGCACTACGATTTCTACTACATCAAGAACTTCTCGCCTTGGCTCGACCTGGTCATCGTCATGAGAACGGTCAGGATCATGCTGACCGGCTTCGGGGCAAGGTAGGCCATTCTGGTCGAAAGAATGGATACGCTCGGATACCATGACAAGGCGGCGGGGCGCGCCAAAAAGCGCATGGGCGTCCATACTGTTCCGGCAGCACAAAGGTTGGCGGACAGCGGCGAAGGCATATCCTTGTCGAGGGCTGTGCGCCTCCTGTTTCAGCACCTTTCACCCGCTCGCCGGCGAACCTTCGCGCCGCTGATGGTTCTGATGCTGGCCGGTGCGGTGGCCGAGGTGGTTACGATCGGGGCAATCGTGCCTCTCCTGGCGATCATCGCCGCGCCGGCCGGAGCGCCCGGGCATTGGCTAACCTCCGGCCTGCTCGACTTCCTGGGCGCCGGTGATCCGGTCATGGCGGTCTATGCCGTGACCGGCCTGTTCGCGCTTGCGGCGCTGGGGGCGGCCGTCCTGCGGTTAGCGCTGCTATGGGCGAGCAACAGCTTCGTCTATGGTGTGTCCTATGACCTCGGCGTGAAGCTCTACGCCGATACGCTCTTGCAACCCTACGCCTACCATACGCTGCGGAACTCGAGTGAGATCATCGCCACGATCAACAAGGTGCAAGTGGTCACCAACAACGTGCTGCTCCCGCTGATGCAAGGAGCCATCTCGGCGGTGATCGGGCTTTTCATTCTCGGGGGGCTGGTCGCCATTGACTCTGTTGTTGCGCTCGTGGCTGGTGCCGGTTTCGCGGCCATCTATCTCATAGCCTCGGTTACGGCGCGCAAGCGGCTGCGGCGCAACAGCGGTCTTATCGCCCGCGCCCAGACCAGGCGTGTGCAGTCCATGCAGGAGGGGCTGGGTGGCATCCGCGACGTGCTGCTCGACCGCTCCCAGCCCGTATTCGTCGAAAGCTATGAGCAGGCCGAGGCGGACTTCCGCGACGCCCGGGTTCGCAATGCCGTTCTTGCGGGGGCGCCGCGCTTTGTCGTCGAAGCGGTCGGCATGGTGCTGATCGCGGCGGCGGCGGTGACGATGGTCCAGCGGCCGGGCGGGGTTGCCGCGGCAATCCCGGTGCTGGGCGCGCTGGCGCTTGGCGCGCAGAGACTACTGCCGCTGATCCAGCAATTTTACAACGGCTGGGCCATGGCCCTGGGCAACAAGGCAGTTCTGGCCGACGTCGTTGTGCTGCTTGACCGACCCGCCCCGGCCAAGTCTGCGGCCGAAGCAGCGCTGCCGTTCGAAGGCGCCATTGCTCTCCATGACGTCAGCTACGCTTATCCAGGCGGCAGAGCGGCGGCCCTGCGCGGCGTCGATCTCGTAATCCCCAAGGGGAGCAGGGTCGGCATTGCCGGCAAGACGGGCAGCGGCAAGTCGACCTTGATGGACCTCATCATCGGCCTGCTCGAGCCGACGGAGGGAGAGATCCGCATAGACGGGGTGAAGCTGACGGCTGCAAACCGTGCCGCGTGGCAGCGAAACATCGCCCATGTCCCGCAGGCGATCTTCCTTGCCGACGCGAGCGTTACCGAGAACATCGCCTTCGGCGTCAGGAAGGCGGACATCGACCGTGAGCGGGTGCGATGCGCTGCCGAACAAGCCGAGTTGGCGGAGGTGATAGCGGCGCTGCCGGAGCGCTATGATACCCGGGTCGGCGAGCGCGGCATTCAGCTTTCCGGCGGGCAGCGCCAGCGCATCGGCATCGCGCGCGCTCTCTACAAGCAGGCGAGCGTGCTGGTGTTTGACGAGGCAACCAGCGCACTGGACACGGAAACTGAAACTGCGGTGATGGCGGCCATTGAGCGGCTCGACCGCAATCTCACCATTCTCATCATCGCCCATCGCCTCTCGACGCTGCAAGGCTGCGATATGGTGGCGGAGATCAAGGAAGGACGGGTAACGGACGTAGGCCAAGAAGTGCGAACATTCCAAATGGTTGAAAACAAATGAAAAAAACAATTGTTTACACGTGCGGCGTTTTCGACATGTTTCATATCGGTCATTTGAATATGTTGAGAAATGCCAAGGGCTTCGGGGACATTCTAATTGTTGCCGTCTCGACGGATGAGATTGTCGAAAGCTACAAACCGGGATCGCTGATTGTTCCCTACGAGCACAGATCGGCGATCATTTCGTCAATCAGTTACGTCGATGTATGCATTCCGCAAACCACTCGTGACAAATACGTTGCTTGGCAGAAATTGAAGTATGACGTGCTTGTTGTGGGTGACGACTGGTATGGAAAAGCCGATTATGAAGAATATGAATCAAGCCTTAGTTCAATTGGAGTGAAGACTGTCTATCTTCCTTACTCTCCGGGAATTTCATCGACGAAATTGAGAGGGCTTCTAAAGCATACGCCTCAAAACAAATGGGAGGACGTATGGTAAATTTATATAAAATTCGCAATAATTATGAATTGCTAATACATGCGCAAAAAAGAAGTGATGGAGGGGCGCCCATTTATACGCGCCGCGTAAACAGGTTCTTTGGAAGATTTTTGGCCGCTTTACTAGCCGAAACGCAACTGACACCAAATGCCGTTTCCATTATGAGCATTGCATTGACCCTAACCGGCCTTGTTGGGCTCATTGCGCTTAAGCCGTCAATCCCGGTCGCGCTCCTCGTCACATTGCTTCTGCTGGCTGGATATGCCCTGGACTCATCTGACGGCCAGCTCGCTCGACTAAGAGGAGCACAATGCCCTAGAGGAGAATGGCTGGATCATGTCATAGATGCCTTCAAAATGGTGGCAGTCCATTGGTCCGCATTAATATTTCTTCTCAAGAATGTTGAGGAGAATTACATTCTGATTTTTTCGACTGTGTTTATTTTTCAATCCTTCAGCAGCGTAATTTATTTTTCGGGAATATTGAAAAGTAAAATTCGCACCCCAGATCGCGGGTCTGGTGATGGCCTTAAGGTTGTGGAACCTTCCTTTGTGCGCGACACCGCGCTAATTTTTCTCGACTACGGCGTACTCTGTATGATTTTTGTTTTTTCATTTAATCCGAACCTATTCATTATATGTTACGTGATACTTATGTTATTATTCGTGACATTTTCAATATATTCTCTTGTAAAAGCATTTTTAAGCATGCCGGGTCCCGTTTATTCGCTCAACGGAAGGGAAGGCGTGTAGATTAGACTTCGCCCGCGTGGAATCCTTGTCGCCCGACTCAAAGGATGCGCTATGGGACAAGTTCATCCTGGGAGCGCCACAACGACAGCGGCGATCCGTCGAGCGATACAGCATAGTCAAGAGAGCCTGAGGGGGTTGGCCAAGCGCTACGGGATCAACCCGAAGACGGTGGCGAAATGGAAGAAGCGTCCCTCAGTCGCCGATCTGCCGACCGGGCCGAAGAAAGCGCGTTCGACAGTGCTGTCGATCGAGGAGGAACCGGTCATCGTGGCCTTCCGCAGGCACACACTGCTCCCCCTCGACGACTGCCTCTACGCGTTGCAGCCGAACAGGACAAGTTGCATATGTTCGTCGCCATCGACCGCACTTCGAAGTTCGCCTTCGTCGAACTGCACGAGAAGGCCACCACCGCCGTCTCGAGGGAGTTCCTGTTGCGGCTGATCGAGGCGGTTCCCTACAAGATCCATACAGTGCTCACCGACAATGGCATCCAGTTAACGACGCCGGGCGCCGGCGGGTCGGCCGTGCCGCTGATCAAGGAAGCAATCGCCAATGGCGAACTCTTCCGGGTTCATGCCTTCGAATATGCCTGCGCCAGAAACGACATCGACCACCGAACCACCAGGGCCAGGCATCCATGGACAACGGACAGGTCGAGAGGATGAACCGCACCATCAAGGATGCCACCGGCAAACGCTTCTACTACGAGAGCCACAGCCAGCTTTGGCAGCACCTTGCAGACTTCGTCTCGGCCTAGAGCTACGCGCGCAGGCTCAAGGCCCTCACGCCTTACGAGTTCATTTGCAAGACCTGGACATCGCAGCCTGAACGCTTCAGGCAAAATCCGCTCCAGCAAATGCCGGGACTGAACATCCAATCAGGCTCAGCATCCGGTTGATTTTGCCCGGTTTGCCGCCTGTCAGTCGGCTCTGGGTCACGGAAGCGCGGATGCCGGCCATGCTCACCCATGCTTGTCGCATTTGGCCGCTTGATTGGCATCAAGTGCCGGACTTACAGCAGGTAAAGGAATAAGATGTCTGGCTATTGCGGTCGGAACCCAGATCCTGCGCTGAGGGGGGCAGTGATGCACTGCCCGCAAACGGAAGGGATCCGAGTATATCGTCGACCTATTCGTGAGAAATCGTCACGAATGAATCTGATAAATAACGCAATATGTATCGCATATGTATTAATATACGCAATTATTGATGTAAAATTCAGCCTATTTTTTGAATTGCTAGTGATTGGATCAACGATATTAAGGATTACTTTTAGCCGGAGGGTAAGATCACTAACGTTTATGTTGTATATAGCAATATTATACCTATATATACCGGTTACTGTAAGCATGATATTGGATGGCAGGACTGATCCATTACTTCTGTTTGCGCTGGCGGTTATTGGGTTCGATTTTGTGGTTTACTTTTCTCGAGCTAACATATCTATTTTGCATAGGTCCACTTCCGATCTGCCGCGTGATTTCGTTATTTGGGCCGGTTTGTTGGCAATGGCCTCCATCGGTAATCTGATATTTTCGAAGGGCGGCGGCTCGTTTTTGGGCTTGTTCGCGTTTACCGTTCCGTTCTCAATTTCATTATTGTTATTTGAGCGCCTTGTCGCATCATGCGGATGGACAAATGTATGCATGATGCTTTTCGCATATCTAATAACAATAGGGATATACATAGTATATTTCTGGGGCGGCTTTGGTCGTCTCGTCATCGGAGCCTACGTGCTCATGCCCGTTCTGATCGCCGATCGGTACCGGGATTTCGGCCTGCGGACATGGCAGGCGGCAGTCTTGGCCCCCCTCCTTCTCGCGGTTGCGTACTATTCTCGCAATAATACATGGGCATCAAATGAGCTAGGCGCTGGTGGTGCTGGACACCACCTTCGTTTAACTATGGAGCTATTCTATAATCCGGTGTACGAATATTTCGGCGGATTTTACAAGTTAGTTGATCAGTATATCCTTCTTTTTCTAAACTGGTTTCCTCGGGAATATTGGGAAAATAAGCCTATTGGAATTGGCTATTATGCAGTGGATGAATGGATAGGGCGGCAGGGGCTCGGTCGAGTCTACAACGTTTCTCTTGGGATGTTTGGTGAGCAATTGTACACGGTGGGACCGTATTTTATTGTCGCATGGGCTTTTGTACTTATAACGTTGATAATGTTGAGAAGAGTGATAGAAAATCTTGCGGCAGGCTACGCAGCGCCAGTAATCGTCTTTGATGTTAATATGATAAATTATGTTTGGGGTGGGGCGGCATCATTTGGTTCTCGGGCGTGGTTCTTCATTGTCCCGTTGTTGATGGTCACTTCGGTCTGCCGTTTAACGGAACGAAAAGTGGCGATCGGTGTAGCTCGACAAAGGAAGCATATTTGAGGCGAGCGGGAACTGCCCGGGCGCGTTCGGTGGACCGGCCTGGGGCTCGTCAGTGAAGTGTGCATGACTAGAGCGGACTGCCCGATGCTGCCGAGCCGCCACGATGGCTGGAGTGGTGTGGCTTCCGAGGCGCTGTATGGTGGAGACGCTGGTTATTTGCTCAGCGCTTGCGGCGCCTTAATCGCAGTGCGTGCCAGCGGTTGTGGCGGCATGTATCCGGCCGGCGATGCGGAGGCCCTGGCCGGCCTTTTATGGAGGCCACGTCGTGGGACGCGACAGCTGCCAGCTTGGCGGCATCGGCGCGCAGCCGCTTCGGCGCAGCTGCCGAAGCCTGTTATCTGGAAGTAGTACTACGGCATGCGGCAAGGCAGGAAGCGAGGTCCATCCTACCGTGGCAGGAAGCCAATTTGACGCAAACGGATGGGGTCGAGCCATGAGTTCCGGCCGATATCCTTCAAGGCCAGTGGTCCTTACCTTCGTGCGCTACTACCTGCCCGGTTACAAATCGGGTGGGCCGGTCCGGACCATCACGAACATGGTCGCTGCGCTTGGTGACGAACTCGATTTCCGTCTCGTGACCTCCGATCGCGATGCGACGGACACCATGCCCTATCCTGATCTCGGGGTGGACAGAGGATGGCTGGAGGTCGGCAAGGCGAAGGTTCTTTATCTGTCACCGTCTCAAATCAAGCTGCGAAACATCGCCCGGATCATCGGGGACATTCCGCACGACACGCTTTATTTGAACAGCTTCTTCGATCCGACCTTCACACTGAAGCCGCTGCTTGCACGCCGGCTCGGCCTTGCCCCGAAAATGCGTTGCGTTATCGCGCCGCGCGGGGAGTTCTCGGAAGGCGCGCTGAAGCTCAAGTCGGCCAGGAAAAAGGCGTTCCTGTGGGCGTCCGGTGGCACCGGGCTTTATTCCGATCTGGAATGGCATGCCTCCAGCGTGTATGAGGAAGCCGACATCCAGCGAGCGTTGGGCGCCAGTGCGCGAAAGATCAATGTCGCGAGCGACCTGCCCGGCATGACGCCGGGCGAGCCTCCAGCCTTCTCCCCCCGCGCGGCAGACGAGCCGTTGCGCATCATCTTTCTCTCGCGCATTTCGCCCATGAAGAATCTCGATTTCGCACTGCAGATGCTTCGACAGGTCAAGATAGACGTTCAGTTTGATGTCTATGGAGCCGCAAATGACAACGGTTACTTGTCAAGATGTTTATCGTTGATGAAAACGCTTCCAAGCAATATCTCGGCCAAATATAAGGGACCTGTCGATCACCGTGATGTTATCAACATTCTATCAAGGTACGATCTGTTTCTTCTGCCAACGCTAGGGGAGAACTATGGGCACGTCATCTATGAAGCGCTCGCCGCGGGAACACCTGTCCTAATCTCCGACACGACTCCGTGGGGCAATCTCGTAGGCGCAGGTGTTGGTTGGGAGTTGCCGCTTGGAAAGCCTGAGGCATTTGCGGAAAAGATTGAGCGCGCGGCTGAATTGACAGGCGACGAGCATAAACAAATGCGAATTCGGGCGGCCCTTTTCGCCAAGAAGCATTCCATGGACATGGGCGTGATAGACGCGAACCGCCGTTTGCTTGGGCAGGGAAAATTCTGAACCGCCAGCGTTTCCTTCCGGCCATCTCGAAAGGCTGTCTTCTCAAGAGCTTCATTACATGAAGGCGGAAATTCTTTATCAGCGTCTACCGCGTCCAGTGCAGAATATTGCATGTAGCCTCGAAGGCTGGCGAATTCAGAGTTCAAGATATACGCGAGCTTTCTGGGAGGAATTGAGGGCTACAGAGGCGCGGGGGGGAATAAGGCACGAAAAATCCTGCTCTGTCCGGGATAACCGTCTACAAGCTTTCGTCAAGCATGCTGCCGAAACCACACCGTATTACCGCTATTTATTCGACAAGCTAGGCCTCTCGCCCAACGACATCAGGTCGCTGAATGATTTGCAGGCACTGCCGGTGCTGACTAAGGCGCAGGTTCAGAGCGAGCCCGAGAGGTTTGTTTCAAACGCCATTCCGAAGAGTCGTCAGATGGGCGCTCATACGAGTGGTACTACAGGAAGTGGCTTGTGCTTTGTCACAACGATCGAAGCGCAACGAGCGCAATGGGCCACCTGGTGGCGGTACTGGAGATGGCACGGAATCCAACCTGGCACATGGTGCGGTTACTTTGGAGGCCGATCAATTGTTCCAGTGACACAGAAGACTCCCCCTTTCTGGCGCATCAACTATCCCGGACGGCAAATCCTCTTCAGCGCATATCATACCAGCCCCGGAAACCTTACGTACTATCTGGATGAGTTACGGCGGCGGCGTCCACCATGGTTGCACGGCTACCCCTCACAACTCGCACTGATCGCATCACGTGTGATCGAGACTGGATATGATCTTGGCTACAAGCCACGATGGATAACCGCAGGGTCCGAAAATCTCATGCCTCACCAAACGGCAATCATGGAGAGGGCCTTCGGAAAACGGCCAATACAGCATTACGGGATGGCCGAGGCCATCGCGAACATCTCGCAATGCGAGGCCGGCTCGCTGCATGTAGACGAGGATTTTGCCGCCGTGGAGTTTCTTGAATCCGAGGTGGACGGGCCGTGGCGCATTGTCGGAACGAATTTTTCCAATCAGGCGACGCCGCTACTCCGATACGAAGTTGGGGATCACGCCGAACTTTCCAATCAAGTCTGTTTATGTGGAAGGCCCGGGCGCATCGTAGCGTCTATAGACGGGCGTAAGGACGACTATTTGATTACCAGAAACGGAGCAAAGATCGGGCGTCTCGCTCATCTGTTCGGGGCTCTTGTGAACGTAAGAGAAGCTCAGATTCGACAATCCTGTCCCGGAGAAATCGAAGTCTTCGTCGTGAAATCGACGGCGTACGATGACCGTGACGAGGACAGTTTGAGGCGAGAACTTGCACACCGTCTCGGTGCCGACATGAATGTCATAGTTTCCTATGTCGAGAAGCTTGAGCGCACAAAGCACGGCAAATTGCGCTTCGTCGTAAGCGAGATTCCAGCGGGTGCCAACGCGGGCCTGCTCGCATGAAACAAATCCTCCAGTCCCTGAAAACCGGCGCGACGGAGATCGCCGAGGTGCCGTGCGTTGCGCCGGCACGCGGGCAGGTGCTGATCCGCACTGCGCGCTCGCTGGTTTCTGCGGGCACCGAGCGCATGCTGGTCGACTTCGGCAAGGCCGGACTGATCGGCAAGGCACGCCAGCAGCCGGACAAGGTACGGCAGGTGCTCGACAAGGTGCGCACCGATGGCCTCGCGCCGACGCTGGAAGCGGTCTTCAACAAGCTCGACCAGCCGCTGCCGCTTGGCTACTGCAATGTCGGGCGAGTGATTGAGGCCGCCAGGGGCGTGGCGGGCTTCGGGCCGGGTGAGCGTGTGGTCTCCAATGGCAAGCATGCCGAGGTGGTTTCCGTCCCGCTCAATCTCTGCGCCAAGGTGCCCGACGCCGTCTCCGACGACGAAGCCGCTTTCACCGTGCTTGGCGCTATCGCCTTGCAGGGCATCAGGCTGGTCCAGCCCACGCTGGGCGAGGCGGTGGTGGTCACGGGTCTTGGCCTGATCGGACTGCTCGCGGTGCAATTGCTGCGCGCCCATGGCTGCCGGGTGCTTGGCATCGACCTCGACCCGGCCAGGCTCAGGCTGGCGGAAAGTTTTGGTGCGGAGACGGTCGATCTTTCGGCCGGTGTCGATCCGGTTGCTGCCGCACTCGCTTTTTCCCGCGGGCGCGGCGTGGATGCCGTCATAATCGCGGCATCGACGCGCAGTAGCGAGCCTGTGCATCAGGCGGCGCTGATGAGCCGCAAGCACGGTCGCGTCGTGCTGGTTGGGGTCGCGGGGCTGGAGCTTGATCGCGCCGACTTCTACGAGAAGGAGCTGACCTTCCAGGTCTCATGCTCCTACGGACCTGGTCGCTACGATCCCAGCTACGAGGAGAAGGGCCAGGACTATCCGATCGGCTTTGTGCGCTGGACCGAGCAGCGCAACTTCGAGGCCATGCTCGATATGCTGGCTGATGGCCGCCTCGACGTGAAACCGCTCATCTCTCATCGGTTCCCCATCGCGGAGGCGGGCAAGGCATACGAGCTTGTCACGGGCAAGACGCCTTCCCTCGGCATCTTGCTCGAGTACCCCGCCGACGATGCCGCATCGTCCGAGGCGCCTATGCGACGCACGGTGTCGTTGGTGCCGGCTGCGTCGGGGGCGAGGGCCGGCAAGGCGGCGATCGGCTTCATCGGCTCGGGCAACTACGCCACTGCCGTGCTGATCCCGGCCTTCAAGGTTGCTGGGGTGCGACTGGTGGGCATCGCCTCCAATGCCGGTGTCAGCGGCCTCCATGCCGGGCTAAAATTCGGCTTCGAGAGGACGACCACAGACGTGTCGGCGGTACTCGAAGACCCCGACGTCAATGCCGTTGTTGTCGTGACGCGCCACGACAGCCATGCCGATCTTGTGTGTCGTGCGCTGGGCGCGCGAAAGCATGTTTTCTTGGAAAAGCCGCTGGCGCTTCTGCAGGATGAAATTAGAGCCATCGAGGCTGCGCGGAACGCGGCTGTCGGGGCAGGCTTTTCACCGATCGTAATGGTCGGCTTCAATCGCCGCTTCGCACCGCAGGTGCAGAAGATAAAAACCCTGCTTGACGGCGCGTCCGACCCCAAGTCCTTCGTGATGACGGTCAATGCGGGCGCAATTCCCGCCACCCACTGGACACAGGACCACAAAGTGGGAGGAGGGCGGATTGTCGGCGAGGCCTGCCATTTCGTCGACCTTTTGCGTTTTCTCGCCGGCGCGCCGATCGTCTCTCATCACACCGCTCTCATGAAGGCGGGAACCGGCGATACGGCAACCATCACGCTCTCCTTCGCTGACGGATCGATCGGCGTCATCCATTACTTCGCCAACGGCAGCAAGGCGTTTCCGAAGGAGCGGCTGGAGGTGTTTTCCGGCGGTCGCATTCTTCAGCTGGATAATTTCCGCCGCCTGCAGGGCTTCGGCTGGCCGGGCTTCAGCCGGCTCAACCTGTGGCGGCAGGACAAGGGCCAAAGGGCATGTGCGGCGGCCTTTGTCCGGGCGCTGGAGACGGGCGGCGTGTCGCCGATCGTATTCGACGAGTTGCTGGAGGTTGGCAGGACGGCAATAGAAATCGCGGAGACTTGCCGGGCGTGAGCCGGGAAGCGGGACCGCTGATCGACATCGTCGCCGGTGCGAGGCCGAACTTCATGAAGGTTGGGCCGATCACTCGGACCTTGGAAGCGCGCAAAGCCAAGGGCGGGCACTTGCGCTACCGTCTGGTCCATACCGGCCAGCACTACGACGCCCGCATGTCTGGCGATTTCTTTGCTCAGCTCGGCATCCCCGAACCGGACGTCAACCTGGAGGCCGGCTCGGGCACACAGGCCGAGCAGACGGCCGCGATCATGGTCCGTTATGAGAGGCTACTTCTGGAAAGCCCGAGCCAGGCCTGCCTCGTGGTCGGTGACGTCACCTCCACCATGGCTTGTGCCATCGCGGCGCAGAAGTTGAAGGTCCCGGTTGCCCATGTCGAGGCGGGCATCCGCTCCGGCGACTGGGCAATGCCTGAAGAAATCAATCGCATTGTGACCGACTCCATTTCGAACTGGTTCTTCACCACGAGCCCTTGGGCAGGCGAGAACCTCAGGCGCCAGGGCGCGGAAGATGAGCGCATCTTCTTCGTCGGCAATACGATGATCGATACGCTGCTTGCCAATCTCGAGCGCTTGCGCCCGCCGCCGTTCTGGGACGAGCTAGGCCTTTCCTCGGGCGGCTATTTCGTCGTGACGTTGCACCGGCCGTCCAATGTCGACGCTGCTGCCTCCTTCAAGCAATTGCTCGTGGCAATCGGTGGGGGGACACGCGGTATGCCGGTGGTGTTTCCGGTCCACCCGCGCACAGCGAAGACGCTGGAAGCCATTCCCGGCCTGCCGAGGTCGATCCGCTTTGTCGAGCCGCAGCCTTATCTGGAATTCAACTACCTGACCCGCCACGCCAGGGCTGTCATCACCGATTCCGGCGGCATCACGGAGGAGACGACGGTGATGGGAGTGCCGTGCATGACGCTGCGCGACGGCACCGAGCGGCCGGAAACCGTAAGCGTCGGCACAAACGAGATTCTTGGGGCCGACCCTGCTGCGCTCGCTCCTGCACTCGATCGGCTGTTCGCTGGCCACTGGAAAAAGGGCGCCATCCCGGAGAAATGGGACGGCAGGACAAGTGAGCGGATCGTCGCTGTGCTGGAGAGCTTGCTTCCGGCGTGAGCCCTTTGGCTGCCAGCTTGCGTCTTTACGTGGACACTGTCCGCCATCTTCGGCCTGTACAGATCCATGGCCGGCTGTGGTTCCGTACGGTTCGTCCGCGGCCGGACCTTCGGCCTGCGCCTCCGTTGCGGCAGCATCATGGATGGGTTTTGCCGGTGCGCAGGGGCCAGAGCCAGATCGGACCGGACGAATTCCGCTTCCTCAATGAGGTGCGGTCGCTTTCGCAGCATGGCTGGGACGATCCCGCAGTCGCAAAACTCTGGCGCTACAATTTGCACTATTTCGACGACCTCAACGCCGAGGGGGCGGAGCATCGCACGGACTGGCACCGTGCGCTGATTGCCAGATGGATCGCCCAGAATCCTCCGGGCAAGGGCACCGGCTGGGAGCCATATCCCACGTCGCTGCGCATCGTGAACTGGATCAAGTGGGCGCGCGCAGGCAATCCGCTTTCATCCGAGGTAGTGACGAGCCTTGCCGTACAGGCGCGCTGGCTGGCGCGGCGGCTCGAACACCATCTGCTGGGCAATCACCTTTTTGCCAACGCCAAGGCGCTGGTCTTCGCCGGCTGTTTCTTCGCTGGCGAAGAGGCCGGGGCCTGGCTCGATCTCGGCCTGGGCATTCTCGCTCGGGAGGTGCCGGAGCAGATCCTGGAAGACGGGGGGCATTTCGAACTCAGCACCATGTATCACGCGCTGGCGCTCGAGGACATGCTGGATCTCGTCAACGTGCTGCGTGCTGTCGGGCTGTCGATCCCCGACCTGTGGGAGCGGAAGATAGCGGCGATGCGGAGCTGGCTTGCAGCCATGTCCCATCCCGATGGCGAGATCGCTTTCTTCAACGATGCGGCGCTGGGGATCGCGCCTTTGCCATGGGAGCTCGAGGATTACGCCGAGAGGCTTGGCTTTGCGCCGACGGCGGCTGTGTCGTCGCTGTGGCTTCGGGACAGTGGCTACGTCCGCCTCGGTGATGATCGGGCGGTTGCGTTGCTCGATGTCGGGCGCATCGGTCCGGACTATCTTCCGGGCCACGCGCATGCAGACACGCTGTCCTTCGAGCTGTCGGTGGACGGGCGGCGGGCGATCGTCAATTCCGGCACCTCCGTCTACGGAAAGGGGCCGGAGCGTCTACGCCAGCGCGGCACGGCTGGGCACAACACGGTTGAGATCGACGGCGAGAATTCTTCCGAGATCTGGTCGGGCTTTCGCGTTGCGCGCCGCGCGCGCCCCGAAGGGCTCTTCGTTTCACTGCAGGACCAATTCAGCATCGTGGCATGCAGCCATGACGGCTATCGGCGGCTTTCGGGCCAGCCGCGCCACCGGCGTAGCTGGTACTTCGGCGGTGACAGTCTCATCGTCAGCGACAAGGTCGAGGGCGGCCATGACCGGGCGGTCGCCGCGTTCCATTTCCATCCTGCCTTTACCCCCTCGGCCACTGCCGATGGCTCAACCGGAAGCCTCTGCAACGCACACGGCACCGTGCTGCGTTGGTCCGTCGCAAAGGGAACGGCGAGAATAGAGCCTTCGACATGGCACCCTGAATTCGGCGCGAGCCTGCCTGCCCGACGACTCCTGCTCGAGCTGTCGGCCGGCAAGAGCGTCATCGAGTTTTCCTGGGCGGAGAAAGCCTGATGCATGTCCTTTTCCTGACCGACAACTTCCCGCCGGAGGTGAACGCGCCGGCAAGCCGCACCTTCGAGCATTGCCGAGAATGGGTGAAAGCTGGCCATCGCGTTACGGTCATCACCTGCGCGCCGAATTTCCCCCAAGGGCGAGTGTTCGAAGGCTACCACAACAGATTGCTGGCCCGCGAGGCCATGGATGGCATCGAGGTTGTCCGCGTCTGGAGTTACATCGCGGCCAATGAAGGCATTGTGCGCCGCACCCTCGACTATGTGAGCTTCATGGTAACTGCCACGCTGGCCAGTCTGCGCGTTCGTCGGCCCGACGTCGTGATCGCCACCTCGCCGCAGTTCTTCACCGCCTGTGCCGGCTATCTCGCCAGCCGGCTACGCAGGGCTCCGTTCATCTTCGAGCTTCGCGATCTGTGGCCTGAATCGATCCGGGCCGTGGGCGCAATGAGGCAGTCCCTTATTCTCGACTGGCTGGAGAAGCTTGAACTCTTCCTCTACCGCAAGGCGAAAATCATCATCCCGGTTACGAACGCCTTCAAGCGGAATCTGGTGGCCCGGGGCATTCAGCCAGCCAAGATCCATGTCGTCACCAACGGAGCCGACCTGTCGCTGTTCCGGCCCCGCGAAAAGGATGGCGAACTGGCAGAGATGCTCGGTCTGACAGGCAAATTTGTCGCCGGTTATATCGGCACCCACGGCCTTGCCCATGCGCTGGAGACGCTGCTGGAGACGACGCGCCTGCTGCAGGAGGAGGGGCAGGACGATATCCACCTGCTTTTCCTCGGCAACGGTGCATCGAAGACGGCCCTGCGGGCGCGCGCGGTGGAGCTGAAGCTTACGAACGTTACCTTCCTCGATACCGTGCCCAAGGCCGACGTGGTCCGCTACTGGTCCGTGCTCGACGCTTCGGTGATCCATCTTCGCCGTATCGACCTCTTCACGACCGTAATCCCTTCCAAGCTGTTCGAGTGCATGGCCATGGGCATTCCCGTTCTGCACGGTGTGCCGGGCGAGTCGGCCGAGATCGTCGAAGGCGGAAGAGTCGGGCTCATCTTCGAGCCCGAAAACGCGCAGCAGCTGCGCGACAGACTGATAACGTTGTCGCGCAACCGGCAGCTTGCAAAGGAACTCGGCGCGAACGGCATCGAAGCGGCTCGGAAATTCGATCGCGCTCATCTCGCAAATCGCATGCTCCAGCTGATCGAAGGCTCATTGCTCAGCGACGTCGGTGAACGGCAAGTCGACGACCCGCAAAAGACGATAGGGGAAACGCTCATATGACGAATGAGACGGACGTGGCCGCGCGGACGGCCGCGAGGATCGGCAATCGCAAGGCCGTGGTCGGTGTCATAGGTCTGGGCTATGTCGGTCTCCCGCTGGCGATAGCGGCTGCGCGCGGAGGCTTCCGCACGCTCGGATTGGACATCGACGTTGGAAAGGTGGCGCACCTAAACGCCGGCACGTCCTACATCGACGCCGTCCCCTCCAGGGACCTTGGCGCCTATGTGGCGGCTGGCACGTTCCGCTCCTCCAGCAATTTCGCCGAACTGGCAGAGTGCGACGTCATTGTCATCTGCGTGCCAACGCCGCTGTCGAGGCAGCGCGAGCCCGACCTGCAATATGTCATCGACACCGCCAGAACCATTGCCGCGCACCTGCGCCAAGGGCAGCTGGTGGTGCTGGAGTCCACCACCTATCCAGGCACGACCGAGGAGGTGGTGAAGCCGATCCTCGAGGCAGGCGGACTGAAGAGCGGCCGGGACTTCTTCCTCGCCTTCTCGCCCGAGCGCGAGGACCCCGGCAACGCCAGCTATCGCACCGTTACAATTCCGAAGGTGGTCGCCGGCGATGGCCCCGAGGCGTGCGCACTGGCCGAGGCCTTCTATGGTGCGGTGGTGGACCGCGTCGTCACCGTCTCGTCACCGTCGACGGCCGAGGCCGTCAAGATCACCGAGAACGTGTTCCGCGCCGTCAACATCGCGCTCGTCAACGAACTGAAGATCATCTACGACGCAATGGGGATCGATGTCTGGGAAGTGATCGACGCCGCTTCGACGAAGCCGTTCGGCTTCATGCCCTTCTACCCCGGTCCCGGCCTTGGTGGGCACTGCATTCCGATCGACCCATTTTACCTGACATGGAAGTCGCGGGAATATGGACTGCCGACGCGCTTCATCGAGCTTGCCGGCGAGATCAACATCTCGATCCCACGTTATGTCATGGGCAATCTGGAGCGTGCGCTGGATCGCCATCACTGCCGATCGCTCGGGTCGGCCAGGGTTCTTGTCGTCGGGCTCGCCTACAAGAAGAACGTCTCCGATATCCGTGAAAGCCCGTCCTTCTCCCTTATCGAATTGCTGGAGCAGCGGGGAACACGGGTCGACTATCACGATCCTCACGTGCCCGAAGTGCCTTTGACGCGGGAACACGCGGCGCTGGCCGGCCGCCGATCTGTGGAGCTGAGACCTGACGCCGTTGCTGCCTATCACGCGGTGCTGATCGCGACCGATCACGACGTTGTCGACTACGACCTGCTTCATAAGCACGCTTCGCTGATCGTGGACACGCGCAACGCGCTCGGCAGGCGCGGCCATCGTTCCCGAAAGATCGTCAAGACGTGATGTGCCTCAACGGTCGCGTTCCGATCGGCCTTTTCAGTACTGCCGGCTTGCGGGGTCGGTCAGTGATCGAGGGCGGCATGTGCCCGCTCCAAAACACAATTTCGAAGAAGCGTCGTGGATAGTGCCCTAACCAGCAAAGGAGAGTAATCATGAATGTAAACCATCGAGGTTCGGCCAGGCTCCGGCAATGTTTGATCAATCGTAAACAGCTGAGAACGGTTATCGCCGTAGGCATGGGTATCTGCCTCGCCGTCAGCATCGGCAGCAGCGCCTATGCGCAGGACTGCGCCCTTCGTCTGCCTCTATCCAGTGTGAGAAATCATCAAGCGGCCGGGACCGTTGCGTCCGCGAGAGGGCAGGTCAACGTAATGGGCCTCGGTCAGGGTTGGGCACCAGCCTCCGTCGGCATGCCTATCGCCCTGGGCGGCGTGGTCGAGACGGGGCCAGCGAGCACCGCCTCGCTCACAGTGGGACAGCACAGGTTGAACCTCAGGGCGCGGATGCAGGCCACATTCACGACGGAGGGTGAACGGCTTTGCGTCGTTCTCAGCGAGACGGATCCGAGCGGCGTAGTCGGAGCAGGTAACGGAACCGCCTTGATCGTTGGTGGCGCGGCAGCGGCGTTGGGGATAGGCGCGGCTATTGCGGCGTCGACGGGGGATGATCACAAGCCCCTCAGCCCCTGAGGTTTTTCGTGCCGATAGGGTCGGCGACTGACCCAGGACCAATCGACATTGATGGAAATCGCAGGCGGACATGGAAGTATGTCCGTCCTGTCTGCCGCGAGCCATTCTTCGTGAAGGGCTGCCCGTGACGACGACATACCTGGCATCCGCCGACCATGATCGATCTACATTCTCACCTTCTTCCCGGATGTGACGACGGCGCCGCCGATCTCGAGATGGCGCTCGCCATGGCCAGACGGGCCGTCGACGACGGGGTGCGTGTCATGGCATGCACTCCGCACATATTGCCGGGCCTCTACACCAACGATGCGAACGGGATCGATGCCCGGGTCACCTCGTTGCGTCAGGCGCTTGGCGAGGCCGACATTGATCTGACGCTCGTGGTCGGCGCAGACGTGCACATCGCGCCCGATCTGCCCGAAAAGCTCCGCAACGGCACTGTCCCCACCCTCAATGGCTCGCGCTATTTCCTGCTCGAGCCGCCGCATCAGGTGCTACCGCCGCAGCTGGAGAACCTGGTCGCGAGCCTGATCGGCGCAGGCTTTGTTCCCATACTGACCCATCCGGAGCGGCTGGCGTGGACACGCTCGCACTATGACGTCGTCAACAGGGTCAACGGGGCCGGTTGTCTGATGCAGATCACGGCCGGCTCTCTGACAGGCAGTTTTGGGCGTATGGCGCAGTACCTGGCCGAACGGATGCTCGACGAGGGCCGAGTGGATGTTATCGCAAGCGACGCCCACAATCTGCGGGCAAGGATCCCGGGCCTGTCAAAGGCGCGGGAGATCGTGGCTGCTCGTTATGGACGAGAGGTCGCCGAGGATCTCGTGATCCGCAGGCCGATGCGCATTCTACGCGATCTGCCAGTTACCCCGGCCTTCGACTCGAGCCGGGCGACAGCCTTTCGAATAACGCAACCTTCTGGCGAGGCCAAGCCGCTTAGCCGGCTCATCGAATGGATCAGGAATGCCTAATATGAGATGCAAGCTGGGCTCTTCTGTCGCTATGGCTTCCTGCCTGTTCGCGATGTGGGGGTGCAGCGCCACACCCGGCACGTCGCGCGAGACCCCGGCTGCTCTTACGGCATTGAGCAGCGTTGCCGGCCACGGCGATCGTGGACTGAAAATGGTTGCCGAGCTTCCGCCGCCTCTAGCGGTGACAAGCGGCGTGGCGCAGCCGGTGGCGATTTCGGATGTGCTTGAGATATCGGTCTTTCAGGTTCCGGATCTGGCACGCACGGTCCAGGTCGATGACCGCGGTTATGTCTCGTTGCCACTGATCGGCGCGGTGCAGGCCTCGGGAAAGTCCGTCCAGATGCTGCAAGGCGACATCGAGACAGCCTACGCGGCCAGTTATCTTCAGTCGCCGAACGTGTCGGTCTTCGTCAAGGAATCTGCTGCACGTCGGGTGACCGTGGACGGCGAGGTGAGGCGTGCTGGCGTCTATCCGCTTCCACCCGGCGCCTCGCTGCTCGATGCCGTCGCGTTGGCGGGAGGACTGACCGCGGTCGCCGATCCCTCGAAAGTCTACGTTTTTCGCCGGGTGGGCGATGTCAATTACGTCACCAATTACAAGGTCGATAATATTCGTCAAGGCAGCGGCCGCAACCCACCGGTGTATGGAGGGGACGTGGTTGTCGTCTTCGCCTCTCAGTCGCGCGTGATGCTGCAAAGCCTCAAGGAAGCGCTGGGCGTTGCCACCTCTGTCGGCCGGCTCTCAGTCCTTGTACCTTGAAGCATGATCCCGAAAAGCTGCAGACTTTTCGTTCAATATCATTCCGCAAAAACAAAAGCTTAGAGCGAGACGGCGATTCAAGGTTGGCCATCCCGCTCCAAATAGGTTCAGAAGGTCAGAGAATGCTGGATCGCTCTTATTCGCTGCCCAATGTCGGATCACTTGCATCTTACGCCGGTGCGCCGTCCTACCAGCAGTTCGATTACCCTCCCTACGGCCAAGACCAGCCCGAACGGGAAGGCCTGCTCGATCCGCTCAAACTGCTGTCCATTGTCCTACGGCATCGGTGGCTGATCGCTTTCATGATGCTCTTTGCACTGGTCGGCGGCTTTGTCGTGACCATGATGCAGACGCCCATCTACCAGTCGTCCGTCCGCTTGGAGGTGGTCACGCCGTCGGCGCGAGTTTTCCAGGATATCGAGGTGGTGTCGGAAACGTCGGACCAGCGGGCGTTCCTGACCGCGCGTGAGAAGATCATGAGCCGTGCCATCGCCGAGCGCGTTGTCTACCAGCTTGGCCTCGCCGACAAGCGAGACTTCCTCTATCCCGCGCCACGCTTTTCACCCTGGAACCTTGCCAGACGCGCCTTCGGGCTGAAACTCGCCCCCGCATCCGACGAGTTCAGCCCCGACGAGCGCGAGCGCATTGCCGTGGGGCGCGTGCTTGACGCCATGTCCGTCAGCCTGGTTCCGAACACCAGCCTGCTGACGATCGCGTTCAGCGACCAGAAACCTGAATATGCCCGCGGCGTCGCAAACCAGATTGCTCAGAGCTTCATCGACCAGCGTGTGGACAAGACCGGCGAGACCTCGGAACTCGCGCGCCAGTTCATTCAGGAGCAGGTGCTGCAGGTCAAGGTGAAGCTGCAAGCTTCGGAACAGGCGCTGGTTGATTATGCGCGCAAGGCGGGCATCACCGTCACAGGCAGCGAACGATCGCTCATTGCCTCCAATATCGAAGCCATCAACACTGCGCTCGCCAAGGCGATGGAGGAGCGGCTCGAGAGGGACGTGCTCGTCAGCCAGATCGAGCTTGGCCGTGGTGACAGTCTTGAACAGGTGCTGGCCAGCCAGCCGCTGCAAAAGCTGCGGACCGATGCTGCCCAGCTGAAAGCCGAGTATCAGCAGAAACTGACCGCCTTCAAACCCGGTTTCCCCGAAATGCGCCAGCTTCAGATGCGCATCGGCGAGTTGGAGCGGCAGTATGCCGACGGCGTCGCCGTCATACTCGATGGCATAAGGAAAAAGCGCGACGAGACGGAGAAGCGCGAGGCCGAGTTGCGGATCAAGCTCGGCGAGCTGGAACAGGGACAGATCGCCTATGAGGACAAGAACATTCAGTACACAATCCTCAAGCGTGAGGTCGACTCCAATCGCTCGCAATACGAAACGCTGATAACCAAGCTGAATGCGATCGGGGTGGGATCTGAGCTCCGATCCCAGAACGCCTCCATCGTTGATTTGGCCGTTCTTTCGAAAGCGCCGGTGGCCCCGCGACTCTCAATCAACCTCGCCATCGCGCTCGTCCTGTTCGCGGCGTTGAGCGCGGCGATCATCTATCTGCTCGAACTGCTCAACAACACCTTCGTCAATCCCGACCAGATCGAGAAGGAACTCGGCCTCTCTGTGCTAGGTATTCTTCCGAAAGTCGATGCGGAGGACCTGGAAGCAAGCCTTGCCGATCAGAAATCGGGCCTCTCGGAGGCCTATCGCAGCCTCAGGACCTCGATTCAGTTCTCAGGGGCGGAGGGCATGCCGAATACGCTGGTAGTCACCAGTTCCGAGCCGTCAGAGACCAAGTCGACCAGCGCCTACAAGATTGCGCTCGATTTCGGCGCAATCGGCAAGAAGGTGCTGATCATCGATGGTGACCTTCGCAAGCCCAGCATGCATCGGTTGTTCGGGCTCGATAACACGCTCGGCCTGAGCAACATTCTGACGAATTCGGTGTTGCGCGAAGATCTGCCGCGCACCATCAGGAAAACCAGGGAAAACAATATCTGGGTGGTGACTTCCGGCACCATCCCGCCCAACCCGGCCGATCTGCTGTCTTCGGCCAAAATGGCGCTTCTGGTCGAGTATTTTGCCGGCCGGTTCGATCTCGTCATTATCGACAGCCCGCCTGTCGTCGGCCTCTCCGATGCGCCGATCCTGAGCCGGATCGCTCAAGCCACGCTGCTTCTGGTGTCGGCGAACAATGTGTCGCGCAAGTCGGCAAAATCAGCGCTGAAGAGGTTACGTGCCGCCGGCGGCAACGTCATTGGCGCGTGCCTGAGCAGGTTTAGCGCGGGGGCCTTCGACTACAACTACGCCTACAGGTACATGAATTATTACTACTATCAGTACGGTCACGAACATCCGAAGCTGGAGGGGCAGGGTGGAACGGACAGCTATGCTGAGAGGAACCGATCGTTCCTGGATCGCCTGGGCTATATCACTCGCAGTTCTGTCGGGCGTCTCGTTCAACGGCTTAAGCCGATCGATTGAGAAAATCGCGCCTGAAGTCGCCCTGCAGCTCAACCCGCTCAACGCGCGGGCGCGCGTCAATGCGCTGACGACCGCGCTCAACGACAACGATCCCGATCTTCAAAAGCTCCTGCGCATGGCCGCCGTTGGCCTCGCGTTCAGCCCTGTCGACTCGCGTTTCTACAGCCTGTTGGGAGAGTTGCGCCTGCGGATGGGCGAAGGGGAGGAGGCTTATCGTCTTTTTCGACAAGCGCATCTTCTTTCCCGCACGGAGATCGACGCACTCCAGCATCTGACGGCGCGCGCCATCGACACCGGCGACTATGCCGGCGCGGTCGCGCATATCGATATCCTGTTGCGGCGATGGCCAAAGCGCGCCGGCGTCTTGACTCCCTTGTTGCCGAGACTGCTGTCAGACCAGGGTGCCTATAGGGCCATCGTCGAGCTGATGCGCGGCGGTGCACCGTGGCGAGGCCGGATCCTGTCCGCTCTCGCACGGCAGGAGGAAGGACTTGGCATTGCCTATCGGCTGCTGCTGGATTTCGCCGATTCCGACCACCCGCCCGAGCGGAGCGAGGTCGGGGCGGTGAGCCGTGGTTTCATCGCGGCGAAGCGCTACGAAGAAGCCTATCGCCTGTTCCGCTTCACCCTGCCGGCTGGAGAGCACGAGCTGGCCGGCTACGTCTACAACGCGTCATTCGTGCCTGCATCGACCGCAAGTCCCTTCTCCTGGCAGATTCGCAACACCCGCGCTGCCGAAATCAGCCTGACCGACGAAACGCCTTTCCCAGGGGCGACAGTCCGATTTCTTAATGCGCCGGCCAAGGACATCGTGCTGCGCCAGACCCTGTTCCTGTCACCCGGCCGCTACCGGCTCATTGCCAAGGTCGATGCCTCCAACCTGCGGGCTCCGCGCTCTCTCTACTGGCGTATCGGTTGTCTGGACCCAAAAAGGGAGCTTCTGCGTCTGCCCATCCCTGAAGGCAGCTATCGCGACCAGAGTTTCGAGGCCAGTTTCGTGGTCGATGGCTGCGCTCTGCAGCAGATCGGTCTGGCAACCGGCGTGATCTCCGAAAGCTGGCAGAACCGCTATTCGGGGCAGGTGCGCTTTCAATCTTTGAAAATAGAGAAAGAGGACCTTGCTGAAGTTGAAAGGTGAATGGCCGAAATACCTGCTTGGGCTCGCCTTCATCGCTGCGGCCCTGCTGGGTGGAGGCGCAGCCCCACGGCTCTGGACCGACACGGTGCTTCAGCTGTTCATCCTGTTGGCGGCCACGCCGATCCTGGCGGCCCGCTCGGGCGAGGCGGCGGATGTTCGGATCTTCTGGCTTTGCGGCCTGGTTCTGGTGGCAATCATCGTCCAACTGCTGCCTGTGTCGGAAGGATTGGTTCGACCGTTGCGCAGCGAGGTGTTTTCGAACAGCCGGCTGGACTCCGGAACCCTTGAATTCATCAGCCTAGGACTCGGACGGACGCTTGAATCACTTCTCTATGTTGCGGTGCTGACCATTTTGCTCGTCGCCCTGCTGCGCGTGCCCGGTCCGCAGCTTCATGCCCTGTTGCCGTTCCTGCTTGCAGGCGTGGCCTGCAATGCAATCGCCGGGTTTGTCCAGCACTCGGCCTCCGCGAGGGTGACGGTCGAAGGCTTGTTGCCCTTCACGGTCACTGCCGGCTTCTTCGCCAACCGCAACCACTTCGCGTCGCTGCTTTATGAGGCGCTGCCCTTTCTGCTTTATCTGGCGACATTCGCCGGCATGCGCCCGTGGGCGGGCGCCGCGATCGTCCTGCTGTTGCTTGACCTGCTGGCCACCGGATCGCGTGCCGGTGCGGTAATCGGGCTGCTGGCCTTGGTATTGTCCGTGGTCTTCTTCGCTTCGCGCTCGCGTGCAGGCATCGGCAGCCTAGTGGTGCTGGCGGCGGTTGCAGGCGTCTACGGCATGGGAACCTGGTTCGTGCTCGAGGCGCGCGACTTCACCGACGCGACGCGTGCGCAACTCGCCGCGACCACGCTTCAGGGGATCAGACAGAACTGGGCCCTGGGCGTTGGATTCGGGAACTTTCCGGCGGCCTACCAGGCCTACGAAGACCCATCGACCATTTCTGGACGGTACGCCAATCACGCCCACAATGACTATCTGGAGTTGATCTTCGAGGGCGGTGTGATGGCGGCGCTGCTGATCGCAGGATATGTTGCGATGATCGGCGCCCAGCTTTTACGTATTCGGCACAGTCATTTCCACAAAGCCGCGTTCCTGGGCGTGCTGTTCGTTCTGATCCACTCTTCCGTCGACTATCCCTTGCGGACCATGGCGATCGCGGTCCCCTTTGTCTATTTCAACGCGATCCTCTTCCATGGCGGGCTCAAGCCGGCCGGTCGCCATATCAAGGGCATCGTTGAGGTCACCAACGGACGGCGACGGAGGCGCGTACCGGTCACAGCGGCATAGGCACCGTCATTCGGTGCTCGGGCTGTCTCGTGCAGCCGTGGATCGTTAAGCGCATTGGGTTTCGAAAGCTGCGGCGTCAGACCTTTGAGAGCGCTATCGGCGACGGGAGCGTTCGGTCGAGGAAGCACTGATCCAGATATATCTGGCAGGTGGGCAGGCCGATCTCAAGCTGCAGATCAAGGAATCCGTGCGACCGGCGTCAGCTGGACCGACTTCCTCCACCTAAGCTCAGGACCTATTAATTTGGATTGATGTGTGATTCACGGTTTCCGTTGCAGGAGGCCGTGATGGGCGATCGGTGCGCTTTCGTCGGTTGAAACTTTCGAGCAGCAGGGGTGAAAAGCGCACGATCCGGCGATGGACGACCTGTGAAATTATTAGGTTTGCCGCCGAATTGCGTTCGAGAGTTTCGCCTCCAGCGAGAGCAAACAGATGGCAACAATGCGCAGGATGGCCCCTTTGGGATCAACTTTTGCGGTTAGCTGTGCCCGGAGGCCATCTCTTCAGGCGGGGGTCGCTGCAATTCTTGGCTTCCAGCGCAGGCGGGTCCACTGCCGGATGTTGTAGGCCAGCAGGGCCTACAGGGCTTCCGTTCCTGCCTTTGCCAACCGGCGCACACGAAAGCGCCGCAGGCCTAGCTCTTCTTTCAGCCATGCATTGACGAACTCTGCGGCGGGCCCACGTCCGCGGATCAAGGCTTTTGTCTCTGGCGAATTTTGCCGGCAGCGAAATGCGCTCACCACAGGGTCTTCGTGTGTAACGACAATCGATCGCCCATAGCGCCGGTTGCCTGAACAACATTGTCGGCGGCTTGGACATGGCCGACAATCCGTCTGGCTGGCTTGATATCTCACCATCTTTCGGCCAGGCCGGGCGGCATGGCCGTGACGAGCGGAAAGACGCTTCCCCCCTCAGGGCAGACGTAGCTGTCGGATGTCTGGTCGTACTGCTACAGCGTTCCGGCATCCTTCGCCAATCGGCCGGTGAGCCTTCGGGTCTACCCAGACCGGGTCGTCGTCGCCGCTGAAGGCCAGACGTCTGCGAGCACCGCCGCATCATCGACCGTTCGCATGATCGCCCCGGCCAGACGGTCTACGACTGGCGGCATTATCTGGCGGTCGTGCCGCGCAAACCGGGTGCGCTGCGCAACGGGGCACCGTTCGCCGCGCTGCCAGACGCATTCCGGACCTTGCAGCAGCACCTGCTCAAGAAGCCCGGTGGCGACCGCGAGATGGTCGACATCCTGGCGCTTGTCCTTCAGCACGACGAACAAGCCGTGCCCTCCGCCGTCGAGATGGCGCTGAACACCGGTGTTCCGACCAAGACGCATGTGCTGAACCTGCTGCATCGCCTGGTCGATGGCAAAACCTTCACCCCGCCGACCGTGAATGCGCCGCAGGCCTTGGCGCTCGCCAACGAGCCCAAGGCCAATGTCGAGCGCTACGATGCGCTCAGGAAGGCCATGGAGGTGCGCCATGCGTCATGATCCTGCGAGCGGCGGCATCGTCATCATGCCGAGGCAATTGAAGATGCACGGCATGGCCCAGGCTGTCGGCGAACTGACCGAACAGGGCGCGCCCGCCTTCGAAGCCGCGATTCCCATCCTGTCACAGCTTCTCAAGGCGGAGACGGCCGAGTGGGAAGTTCGGTTTGTTGGGCCTGCCAGCTCAAGACGGCAGCTTTCCGGCCTATCGTGATCTCAACGGCTTCGACTTTGTAAGCAGCGAGGTCAACGAAGCGCTGGGGCGGGAGCTCCAGCGCTGCGATTTTACCGACACGGCCAACAACATCGTCCGGGTCGGCGGCCCTGGCACTGGAAAGACCCATCTCGCCACGGCTATCGGCGTCCAGGCCATCGAGCCTCATCACAAACGCGTCCGCTTCTTCTCTACCGTGGAGCTGGTCAATGCGCGCGGGCAGGAGATAGGCTCACTCCATCAGTTCTCAGTGAAAATCAACAAACATGATCCGGCGTGTTCGAGCCGTTCAACGCGTTCACGTCCAGCTCGTTCACGCGTTGCCGCCTGTCGCGCCGTTGCTTCCCCAGCACGGGGATCTCCCATCGAAGCAACATGATCTCGTGCTGTTGTCAGATGCTTGATGATCTGTTCTTCCTGCCTGAAGGAACCTGGTCCGGCCTGCGCGGTGGATGATGTCCCAAGGAGTGGTGTAGCTGGCTGGTTGGTCACCAACGGGAACCGCATTCCCGAAGCGCGTCGAGCTAGCCCTGAACAGGCGGAACTCTCGCTGTGCGAACTGGCGGTCACCTTCGCCGACACCGAAAGCAATTTTGTCTCAGAGGCTCCGGTCTGCCGCCTGCTCAAGGCACAGGATCTGGTCACCAGTCCGGCCTTCATCGATGAGTTCCATGACAAGACGACAGCACCGAACTGGCACACCGATCGAGGCCCATATGGGTATGATATCGAGGCTGTTGCCCCCCCAGCTCTACCTGCCCAGAAGATTGTACCCGACGGTCTGAAGGTGGACCAGCATGGCCTGCTTGGCGCTGTCGGGGTCGCGCTGGATCAGCGCGTCGACGATGGCCTGATGTTCGCGGCAATAGGTCTGGCGACGCTCTTCCGAGAAGGAACGCTTTTTCATCTCGAACCAGGGCGACTGGTTGCGCAGGATGCGCATGAGGTTATGGATTTCCTTCAGAAAGTCGTTGCGCGAGCAGGCGAAGATGCGGTGGTGGAACTCCGCGTCCCAATGCTCGAAGGTAGGCATGTCGGCGCTGTCGCAAGCGGTCTGATGCGCCTCGCGCACGGCGTTGAGCTCGCTGTTGCTGGCATTGGTGGCGGCGAAGGAGGCGGCGGCCGGCTCCAGAAGCTGGCGGATCTCCATCATGTCGGCCGGGCTGGTGCCTTCCATCCGCGCCACCACGGAAGCGAGCGAATTGGGATCGGGGTCGGCCAGGAAGGTACCGCGTCCGACCTGCCGCACCACCGTGCCGTCCGCCTCGAGCAGGTGCACCGCGCGCCGTATGGTGTTGCGGGCAACTCCGAATGCTTCGGCAAGGTCGCGCTCGGGCGGGATGCGGCCACTCTCGGTCCATTCGCCGGAGGCAATCCGCTTGCTGAGTTCTGTGGCGATATCGGTGGCGACAAGCCTAGGCATGAGCAAGCACCTTTATTTGATCCAATTTTGAACCATTCATAATGGCAGTTCGAACCGGGGTCCACAGTAAAGCTGCGGAAATCCGGCAATTCGGTAGTGAAATTTCCCCGCTTCTTCAAACGATCGGTAATCGACCGTGGCATTTTTCGATTCATTTGCCAACAGAATCCGCTTGCGAGCTGAACCAATCGACGCTAGCGTAGCAAAAAGAAGCCGAATTGGCTCACTAATGGTTCATGAAGGGGAAGCGAATGAGGGTTGCGACATTTTCCATCGCCGGCGAGCGCCGCGTAGGCCTTGTCGATGCCGAAGGTGAAACGATCGCCCCTTTCGACCTTTCCGTCGAGGCCGCCAAGGGGGGCATTCTCGGCCTGATCGAGCGCAATGGCGCGCTGCCGCGCACGCTGTCGCCGCTGCCCCTTTCCAGCGTCGAGCTGGAGGCGCCGATCCCGCATCCGCGCCGCAACATCTTCTGCGTCGGCAAGAATTATTACGAGCATGCGCATGAATTCGCGCGCAGCGGTTTCGATTCCAGCGCGGCGGCCGGTGCGATCCCGAAGGATCCGATCATCTTCTCCAAGGTTCCGGAATCGGTGGTCGCGACCCACTCGAAGGTGCTGATCGACACAAGGGTTTCGTCGGCTATCGACTATGAGGCCGAGCTTGCCGTCATCATCGGCAAGGAGGGGCGTGGCATTTCCAAGGAAGATGCGCTCGACCATGTGTGGGGATACACCATCGTCAACGACGTGACGGCGCGCGACCTGCAAGGCAAGTACAGCCAGTGGCTGATCGGCAAGTCGCAGGACACGTTCTGCCCGATGGGGCCCTGGGCGGTGACCAAGGATGAGTTCGACCTAGAGACGGCCGGCATCCGCTGCTTCGTCAATGGCGACATGCGGCAGAACTCCAAGATCTCGCTGCTGATCTTCGACATCCCGACGATCATTTCGACGCTGTCGCAGGGCCTTACGCTGAAGCCCGGCGACATCATCGCCACCGGCACGCCCGCTGGCGTCGGCATCGGCTTCAATCCGCCGAAATATCTGAAGGCGGGCGACGTGGTGCGCGTCGAGATCGACGGCATCGGCACGCTCGAAAACCGGTTCTCGGAGTGGGCGCAATGACCACGGTCACCGTCGGCCAGACCGTCGTGGAAGTCACCGGGGAGGGCTTTCCCGTTGTGATGATCCATGGCCTCGGCGGGACGTCCAATATGTTTCAGCCGCAGCTGCAGGCGCTGTCGGGCTATCGCATCATCCGCGTCGATCTTCCGGGGTCGGGCCGCTCGGCGCGGCCGCTCGATCCGCTCACCATCGAGATGATGAGCGAGGCGGTCATCCGCGCCATGGACGGGGTGGGGGTGAGCCGGGCGCATTTCGTCGGCCATTCCATGGGAACCATTGTCTGTCAGCAGATTGCAGCCAGCAAGCCGGAGCTGGTGGCTTCGCTCTGCCTGTTTGGCGCGCTCGCCGAGCCGGCGGATGCGACGCGGAACGGCCTCGCAAACCGGGCCAGGCTTGCCCGCTCGGGCGGCATGTCCGATATCGCCGACCAGATCGTGGCCAATGCGATTTCGCCCCATACGCGCGAGAATTCGCCTGCGGCGGTCGCCTTCGTGCGGGAATCGATCACGCGCCAGGACCCTGAATCCTATGCCCGCACCTGCGAGGCGCTGGCCAAGGCAAATGCGGTCGATCCGCGCCGGATCACGGCGCCGACCCTTCTGGTCACGGGCGATGCCGATGCGGTCAATCCGGTAGGCGTGGCGCAGGCCCTGGCCGACAAGATCAAGGGTGCCGTGCTTTCTACCATAGACAGATGCGGCCATTGGGCTACGGTTGAGCATCCACGCGAGTGCAACCAGAAACTGACGGATTTTCTAAGGCGCGCAGACCGGTGATCTGAGGACGAAAAACACCGGCGCAGGAGGGCGCCTTGCCACTTTTGGGAGGAAGAGATGGCAGACGATAGCTGGAGCGGAAACGGCTCGGGTGGCACGCTGTTCACCAATGTGCGTATCCTCGATGCCACCGGCGACTATCCTTACACCGGCGAGGTCCTGGTGCAGGGCAATCGCATAAAGCAGATCACGAGGGGCTCGTCGCGCTTCGGCTCGTCCTCGTCTGCCTATGGCGGCATGACCGTCATTGACGGCATGGGCGCGACGCTGATGCCCGGCATGATCGACGCGCATCTGCATCTCTCCTGGAACAACGCGCCCGGCATCGATCCCATCCAGATGATGGAGACCGAGGAGCACATGCTGGTGACCATGGAGATGGCGAAGCTGGTGCTGGATGCCGGCTTTACCGCCGGTCGAGGCGCGGCTGCCGCAAAGCCGCGCCTCGACGTGGTGGCAAAGAAATTCATCAACCAGGGCCGCTTCCCCGGTCCGCGCTATCTGGCGGCGGGGCCGGAGATCACCACTGTCGGCGGTCTCGGCGATTCCGCGCCCTCGCACATTCCGCATGAGGGCCTGAACCTCGGCCTCGTCGTTTCGGGACCGGAGGAAATCCGCCGCACGGTGCGCACGCTGATCAAATACGGCGTCGACTCGATCAAGCTCAACCTCTCGGGCGAATCCATCACCGGCATGGGCGCCGAGGAAACGCCGATGTCGGAGGAAGAGGTGGCGATGGCCGCGCAGGAAGCGCGCTGCCGCAACAAGGTGCTCTCGGCGCATGCCCGCTCGTCGGGTTCAGTCAAGCAATGCATCCGCCACGGCATCCAGAACATCTACCACGCCTCCTTTGCCGACGAAGAAGCGCTCGACCTGCTGGAAGCAGCCAAGGACAGGCACTTCGTGGCGCCTGGCATGGCATGGCTCATCAACACGGCGCGTCATGCCGAACAGTGGGGCATCAAGCCCGGCTCGCGGCTCGCCATGGAATATGAGCGCGAGCTCGAAATGTGCATCGACACGATGAAGAAGATGCACCGGCGCGGGATCCGCATCTGCATCGGCGGCGACTACGGCTTTGCCTGGACGCCGCAGGGCACCAACGCCAAGGACATCCAGACCTTCGTCGAGATGCTCGGCTTCTCGCCGATGGAAGCGATCATGGCGGGCACCAAATATGGCGGCCAGATCATGAACATGGGCGACGAGCTCGGCATGATCAAGGAAGGCTATCTGGCCGACGTGCTGCTCATCGATGGCGACCCGACCGCCGACGTGCGCATCCTGCAGGACAAGAACCGCATCCTCGCCATCATGAAGGACGGCAAGTTCCACAAGGCGCCGCGCATGAACGAGCAGCACCGGCGGCTGACCGCATGAGCACGCTCGAACGGCCAGGCGCTTCCGCCGGCTTGTCGGGCGGCGGGGGGATCACGAAGCGGCAGGCATGGGGCATTGTTTGGCTCCTTGCGGCGGCGGTGTTCGCCTGGCTGATGCTTGGCGTCTGGCCGGACTGGCTGAACGCCATCCTGACCTCGAAGAAGGCCTTTGCCAGCGCCGTGCTCAACGGCCTGACATTGGCAGGCCTTTATTTCTTGGTGGCGAGCGGCTTCACGCTGGTCTTCGGCCTAATGCGCAACGTCAATCTCGCGCATGGCTCGCTCTATCTGCTGGGCGCCTATATCGGCTACGAGGTGTCGACCCGCACCGGCTACTGGCTGATGGGCGTGGCGGCCGGCTTCGTCGTGCTGGCGCTGGTCGGCCTCGTCATGCAGATTTTTGTTTTCCGGCGGCTCGAAGGCGATGACCTTCGCCAGACGCTGGTGACGATCGGCATTTCCATCGTCGCCGCCGACCTGATGCTCGCCGTATGGACCGGCACGACCTACCAGATCGTCACGCCGGCATGGCTCGACGGCGCGGTGGGCCTGCCGATCATCACGGCGGTGAAATCCAGCGGCGAGGCCGTCTTCCTTCGCTATCCATTCTACCGGCTCGTGGTGCTGGGCGTGGCGATCGTCATCGGCGTCGGGCTCTGGCTGATGCTCAACCGCACGCGCGTGGGCATGATGATCCGCGCCGGCGTTGACGACCGCGCCATGCTGTCGGCTTCGGGCGTGAACGTGCACGCCGTGTTCGCCATCGTCTTTGCGATCGGGGCCGGGCTGGCTGGCTTTGCCGGCGTCGTTGGCGGCTCGGCGCTGTCGGTGGCTCCAGGCGAGGACGTGCGCTACCTGCTCGCGTCGCTTGTTGTGGTGATCGTCGGCGGCATGGGCTCGATCACCGGCGCGGCCATCGGTGCGCTGCTCATCGGCCTCGCCGAGCAGATCGGCCTAGTCTATTTCCCGACCTACGGCATCGTGCTCACCTTCGTCATCATGGTGGTGGTGCTGGCGGTGCGGCCGCAGGGCATCATGGGGAAGGCGCGATGACGGCCTTTGTCCCCACCGACAAGCCGGCCGCCGTGCAGTCGATCCTGGAGAAGATCGGCGCGAGCAACATCGTGCTGCTGGTGCTTTTGGCGCTCTATCCCGCGGTGGCGTCCAGCTTCTTCCTGACCCAGATCGGCGCCTATTCGCTGATCCTCGGCATGATCTCGCTGTCCTTGATGCTGCTTGCCGGCTATGGCGGCATGGTCAGCCTGGCCCAGATCTCGGTGGCGGGCGTCGCCGGCTATACGGTGGCGGTGTTCGGGCTCAACAATTCCGGCGTACACGGCTTCGGCTGGCCGTTCTGGATCGTGGTGCCCTTGGCGACGCTGATTGCTGCGATCGCCTCGGCGTTGATCGGTGTCATCTCCAACCGCACCGAAGGCATCTACACGATCATGATCACGCTCGCGATCGCGACGGCCTTCTTTTATTTCACCCAACAGAACTATTCGCTGTTCAACGGCTTTCCGGGCTACACCGGCATCCGCGCGCCGGAGTTCTGGGGCGTCGCATGGCGCGATCCGGTGCCGTTCTATTATCTCTGTCTCGGCTTTGCAGTCATCGCCTATGCGGCCGTGCTTTACGGCTCGCGCTCGACCTACGGGCTGACGCTGCAGGCCGTTCGCGACAACCCGCGCCGCATGCGCGCGCTGGGCTTCAACGTCACCGCACACAAGGTGGTGGCCTATTTCTATGCCGGCATCATCGCCGGCCTGGCTGGCGTGCTGCTGGTCTGGTTCAACGGGCGCATCTCGCCCGGCACCATCAACGTCGCTGCCGCCATCAACGTGCTGATCATCGCCGTGATCGGCGGCATGCGCCATCCGATCGGGCCGTTCTTGGGCGCTGCCGTCGTCGTGCTCATGCAGACCTTCGCCATCGATATCGTCGGCGCCGAGCGGTTCAATACGCTGATCGGCTTGTTCTTTCTGGTGATCGTTTTCGTGTCGCCGGACGGTCTTCTTGGGTTGTGGGGGAGGATCAAACCACATCTGGCCCAGGAATCCTTGCGCTCGGGTCCATGAGGGGACGAGCGGTTTCAGATTGATCCAACGATAACCAGGGAGGAAGTATTCATGAGTATCCATCGGCGAACACTTTTGGCGCTCGCGCTGGCCACGGGGTTGACTGCGCCATCGCTCGCTTGGGCGGAAGACTCGATCAAGATCGGCCTTCTGGCAACCTTCGAGGGCCCCTTCACCGTGCTCGGCGAAGACGGCGAGCGCGGCGCCATGACGGCGCTTGAAGAAGTCGGCGGCATGGTCGCGGGCAAGAAGATCGAAATCGTCAAGGGCTCGTCCGACGCTTCGCCCGACAGCGCGGTGCGCGCTGCCCGCAAGCTGGTCGAGCAGGATGGCGTAAAGGTTCTCGTCGGCCCGCTTTCCGGCGACGAGGGCATTGCCGTCAAGGACTATGCCAAGACCCATCCCGACGTGACCTTTGTCAACGGATCTTCGGCCGCCCAGGACACCACACTGCGCGACCCGGCCGAGAACTTCTTCCGCTTCGGCACCGAAGGCGCCCAGTGGATGGCTGGCCTCGGCACCTATGCATACAACGAGAAGGGCTACAAGAAAGTCGCCACCGTCGCGGAAGACTATTCCTTCCCCTACACCCAGGTGTTCGGCTTCATGGCCGAGTTCTGCAAGGCAGGCGGCACCGTGCCGTCGAAGTCCTGGGTGCCGATCGGCAACAAGGACTATTCCTCGGTCATCGCCGCGATCCCGGATGATGTCGACGCCATCTATGTCGCGCTCGGCGGCGCCGACGGCGTGAACTTCCTGACGCAGTACCAGCAGGCAGGCGGCACCGCGCCTCTGATCGGCGGCTCGATCACGGTCGACCAGACGGTGCTGACCTCGAAAGGCAAGATCCGCGACGTCCTGATCGGCACGCCGTCGGCCGGCCCGGTGGCCGACACCAACGACGCGCCGGAGTGGATAGCGTTCGTGGATGCCTACAAGAAGCAGCCCAACGCCTTCCCGTCGCCCTCGCTGTTTGCCCACGCCTACTATCTCGACATGAAGGCCTTGCTGATGGCGCTCGATGAGGTTGGCGGCGACACCTCGGACGGCGGCAAGAAGCTTCAGGAGACGCTGGCGAAGGTTTCCTTCGAAGGCCCGACCGGCAAGGTCTCGCTCGACCACAACCGCAACGCCATCGCCGACATCTATCTGACGGAAGTTTCGGAAGGCACCGACGGCAACCTCTACAACAAGCTGGTCAAGGTGGTGCCGCAGGTGAACCAGACCCTCGGCATGCCGGAGGACGAGTTCCTGAAGCTCGGCGTTGTCGGCCGCGACAACCCATCCTGCCCGTAACGTCAAACACAAGGCGACCGCCAGTGGCCGAGATTTCAGTTGCATCCCGCCTGCAAGGCTCCGGCGCCTACGCGCTGGAACTGGAGGGCATTGCACGTCATTTCGGTGCACTGGTGGCGTTGACGGGTGTCAATATGAGGATCGCGGCCGGCGAGCGGCGCGCGGTCCTCGGCTCCAACGGTGCCGGCAAGACGACGCTGTTCAACGCCATCACCGGCGACTTCCTGCCGACCGCCGGGCGCATCCGCTTCTTTGGCGAGGACATAACCGACCTGCCGCCGCATGAGCGCATCAGGCGGGGCTTGCGCCGGACCTACCAGATTTCGCAGCTCTTCAAGGGGCTGACGGTTCTGGATTCGATTTTCCTGGCCTGCCGGGGCGTGTCGCGAAGGCGCTTCTCGGTGCTGCGCCCTTCCGCCAACGACGTGAACATGGTGCAGGCGGAATCGATCCTCAACGCGGTGCATCTCGAACGCGACCGGGATGCGCTGGTGGCGACCCTTTCGCACGGCCAACAGCGGCAGCTGGAGATCGCGCTGGCGCTTGCGGGCGCGCCGCGCTTCATCCTGTTCGACGAGCCGGCCGCCGGCCTGTCTCCCACCGAACGGCGCGACCTCGTGGCCATCCTCAACGCGCTGCCGAAGCACATCGGCTACATCATCATCGAGCATGATCTTGATGTTGCGCTGCGCGTCTCGGAATATGTGTCGATGATGCACAACGGCCGGCTGTTCAAGGAAGGCACGCCGCAGGAAATCGAAGCCGACCCGGAAGTGCAGGAGATCTATCTCGGGGGCAAGCATGGCTGAACGTGCTTCTTCTTCCGGCAAGGCCGTCCTGCGGATCGACGACCTACAGGTCTACTACGGCGAAAGCCACGCCCTGCAGGGCGTGTCGCTGGCGCTCGAAAGCGGTGTGCTGTCGGTGGTTGGCCGCAACGGCATGGGCAAGACGACGCTGTGCAACACCATTACCGGCCTGAAGCGCGCGCGGTCCGGTTCGATCCGCGTCAACGGCCGCGAAATCTCGTCGCTCGAGCCGCACGAAATCCACCGCCTCGGCGTCGGCTATGTGCCGCAGGGGCGGCGCGTCTGGCCGAGCCTGACCGTTGACGAGCATCTGCGCCTCGCCGCCAGCCGCCGCGATGCGAACTGGACCGTCGAGCGCGTCTACCAGACTTTTCCGCGCCTTGCGGAGCGTCGTAACAATGGCGGCGCACAGCTTTCGGGCGGCGAGCAGCAGATGCTGGCGATCTCGCGCGCGCTGCTGAGCGACCCGAAGCTTCTGGTCATGGACGAGCCGACCGAGGGGCTGGCGCCTGTCATTGTCAGCCAAGTCGAGCAGATGCTGATCACGCTCGGCCAGGAAGGCGAGATGGCGATCCTCGTCATCGAGCAGAACATCGGCGTCGCGACGGCGGTTTCCGACAATGTGGCTATCATGGTCAACGGTCGCATCAACCGCATCATGGACGCCAAGGCGCTGGCCGCCGACCGCGACCTGCAGCAGCGATTGCTGGGCGTCGGCCGGCATTCGGAGGAGGAAACTGTCACCCCGGCGGCGGTCGCCGAGGCGCAGGAGCAACTGGCTGAGGTCTACCGCATCGAGCGCGGAGCTGGCAATGCCGGACAAGCCGAACAGCCGGCCAGCGGTATCTACCGCCCGGTGACCAGCCTGCCCAACCGCTGGAACGTGCCTGTCACCGCCATGCGGCAGGCGGCGGTGGAGAAGGTAGCGCCGCAGGACGATCTGAAGAAGGTCTTCGCCATCCCCTTCTCCGAGCGCATCGGGCGTACCGTGCTCGTCGCCGGAACCTTCGATACCAAGGGCAAGGAACTGCGCTTCATCGCCGACCGGCTGAAATCGCTCGGCATTCCGGCCCGCACCGTCGATCTCTCCACTTCGGGCAAGCCGTCGAGCGTCGATGTGACGGCCATGCAGGTGGCGAGCATGCATCCCTTTGGCGCGTCCGAGGTGATGTCGGGCGATCGCGGCAAGTCGGTCACCGCAATGGCCGAGGCCTTCGCCCGCTGGGTGGAGCGCGAACCGCGACTTGGCGGCATCATTTCGGCCGGCGGTTCGGGCGGCACGACGCTTGCGACAGCCGGCATGCGCGCGCTGCCGGTCGGCATCCCGAAGATCATGGTCTCGACCGTGGCGGCCGGTGACGTCGGCAAATATGTCGGGGGCGCCGACATCATGATGTTCCATTCGGTGGCCGACGTTCAGGGGCTGAACTCCATCACCGAGCAGGTGCTTGGCAATGCCGCGCATGCCATGGCCGGGATGGTGGCGCAGCTGCCCGACGCGCAGGCGTGGGAAGAAAAGCGCAAGCTGGCGCGTCCCGCGGTCGGCATCACCATGTTCGGCGTCACGACCCCTGCCGTGCAGGCGGTGATAAAACGACTCGAAGCCGACTATGACTGCCTGGTCTTCCACGCCACCGGCACCGGCGGACGTGCGATGGAAAGCCTGGGCGATTCCCGGCTCCTCGCCGGCTTCCTTGATCTCACCACGACCGAGGTCGCCGACATGATCGTGGGCGGCGTGTTCCCCGCCGATCAGGACCGGTTCGGCGCGGCGATCCGCACCGGGCTGCCCTATATCGGCTCGGTCGGCGCGCTCGACATGGTCAATTTCGGGTCGCGCGAGAGCGTTCCCGACAAGTTCAAAAGCCGCAAATTCGTGATCCACAATCCGAACGTGACGCTGATGCGCACGACGCGGGACGAGAACCGCGCCTTCGGCGAATGGATCGGTGCGCGGCTCAACCAGATGAACGGGCCGGTGCGCTTCCTGTTGCCCGAGGGCGGGGTGTCGATGCTCGATGCGCCGGGCGGGGCGTTCCACGACCCCGAGGCCGACAACGCGCTCTTCGAGGCAATCGAGCGCACGGTGCGCCAGACGCCGCAGCGCCGCATCCAGCGAGTGCGCGCCAACATCAACGACGCGGCCTTCGTGGACGCGGTCATAGAGGCATTCCAGTCGACGATGCCGAAGCTTCAGAGGAGAGCGTAATGCCGCGTTTCGAGCGATCCGCGCTGGTCGAAAGATTCCAGGAAATGAAACGCCGCCGGGTGCCAATCGTCGGCGGCGGCGCGGGTACCGGGCTCTCCGCGAAATGCGAGGAGGCCGGCGGCATCGACCTCATCGTCATCTACAATTCCGGCCGCTACCGCATGGCCGGCCGAGGCTCGCTGTCGGGCCTGCTCGCCTATGGCAACGCCAATGAGGTTGTGATGGAGATGGCGCGCGAAATCCTGCCGGTGGTGCAGCGCACACCGGTGCTGGCGGGCGTCAACGGCACCGATCCGTTCCTCATCCTCGACCACTTCCTCGACCAGGTGAAGGCGATCGGCTTTGCCGGCGTCCAGAACTTCCCGACAGTGGGCCTGATCGACGGCACCTTCCGTGCTAATCTCGAAGAAACGGGAATGTCCTACGGGCTGGAGATCGACATGATCCGCAAGGCGCGTGAGAAGGATCTTCTGACCACGCCTTACGTGTTCAACGCCGACGAAGCAAAAGCCATGGCCGAGGCGGGCGCGGACATCGTTGTCTGCCATCTGGGCCTGACCACCGGCGGCTCCATCGGGGCGGAGACCGCGCTGAAGCTGAAGGACTGCCCGGCGCTGGTCAACGAGTGGTCCGAGGCCGCGCTGGAGGTCAACAAGGACATCATCGTCCTGGTGCATGGCGGGCCCGTGGCCGAGCCGGAGGATGCCGAGTTCGTGCTGAAGAACACGGCCAACTGCCACGGCTTCTATGGCGCATCGTCGATGGAGCGTCTGCCCACCGAGCGGGCGCTGACCGAGCAGACAAGAAAATTCAAGTCGGTCGCCTTCGGCTGACTGCAGACTATCCGGGGAGGACAGGGACATGGCCGCGCAGACCTTTGGCACTTTGCTACTGTGGCTCATCATTTTGGTCATCGCCGTGGTGGTGGCCGTCTACATTCTGAGATGGCTCTATCGGCGCTCGACCAAGGAGACGGCCTTCGTGCGCACCGGCTTCCTGGGTGAAAAGGTGGTGGTGAATGGCGGCGCTTTCGTCATTCCCGTGCTGCACGAGATCACCCCGGTGAACATGAACGTCATGCGCATCGAGGTGCGGCGTGAGAACCAGGCGGCTCTGATCACCAAGAACCGCATGCGCGTCGACCTGATCGCCGAGTTCTTCGTGCGCGTCGGTGCGAGCCGGGAGCTCGTGGCGGCAGCTGCCCAGACGCTCGGCCGACGCACTATGCAGGAGGGCGGCTTGCGGGAACTGCTGGAAGGCAAGTTCGCCGCTGCCATGCGCACGGTTGCGGCCCAGATGACGCTCGAGGAAATGCACGAGCTGCGCCGCGACTATGCAGCCAAGGTGCGCGAGCTGGCAGCGGAGTCTCTCGCCGCCAATGGCCTTGAGCTCGAAAGCGTCGCCATCGTCGACCTCGACCAGACCAGCCTCGAATTCTTCGACCCGTCCAATGCCTTCGACGCCGAGGGCCTGACGCAGCTGACCGAGTCCATCGAGACACGGCGGCGCATGCGCAACGAGATCGAGCAGCGCACGCTGGTCGATATCCGCAACCAGAACCTCGACACCCAGCGCAAGGTGCTGGAGATCGATCGCGAGACCGAATATGCGCGGCTGGAGCAGGAGCGCGAGGTGGAGATCCGCCGCGCCGCCCAGCGCGCCGAGCTTGCCCGCGAGCGCGCCATGCGCGACCAGGAGGCCGAGCAGGCGCAGCTTCTGGCGCGCGAGGCCGTGGAGAAGTCGCGGCTGGCGCAGGAGCGCAGCATCACCGAAGAGCGCATCCGCAGCGAGGAAGAGACCCAGCGCCGCGAGATCGCCCGCCGGCGCGCGCTCGACGAAGCCGAACTCAAGATGCGCGAGATGACCGAGCGCGAGCAGATCGCGCTGGAGCTTTCGCTCGAAACTGCCCGCATCGGGCGCGAGCGCGCCCAGAGCGAGCTGGAGATCGAACGCAAGAAGGCGCTGGAACTGGTCGAGCTCGAACGCCAGATCGCGCTTGCCAAGAAGGCGCTCGACGTGACCAAGGCGGAAGCCGAGAAGCGGCGCGGCGAGATCGTCGCCAACCAGCAGACCGAAGCCGAGCGGATCGCGCAGGAGCGCGCCCTTGACCAGATCCGGCTCGAACGCGAACGGCATCTGGAAGCGCTGCAGATCGCCAAGCGCCAGGCCTTCGAGGAGGCTGAGATCGCAGCGGCCGAGGAAGTCGAGCGCGCGCGCATCACCACCGAGCGCGGCATCGAGGAAGCCAAGCTCGTCAAGGAGCGCGAGCTGCGCCAGCTGGCCGTCGACCGCGACCAGAAGGTGGAGATGGCCGAAATCCAGAAGGCTATCGACATCGCCAAGAAGACGCAGGAGCGTTCTTCTGCCATCGCGGCCGCCGAGTCCGTGCGCGCCAAAGCCATCCAGGCCGAGGAGCAGGCCCTCACCGCTCGCGAGAAGGAAATCGCCGAGCGCCGCAAGGTGACCGACCTGATTGCCGCCGCACGCGAGGCCGAGCGCGAAGCGATGCGGGTGACGGCTGCTGCCGAAGCCGAGATGAAGGCCGCCAAGAGCCTTGCTGAGGCGCAGAAGATCGCCGCGAATGCTGCTGCTGAGGCGGAAAAAATCCAGGCTCTGGCTGCCGCCCAGCGCTACGAGGTCGATGCCGCGGGCCAGCGCCTGCTCAACGAGGCAGAAAACCTGCTCACCGACGAGGCGCGCGCCGGCCGCCTGCGCGGCAAGCTGCTGGAGCGGCTCGAAGGCATCGTGCGCGAGAGCGTCAAGCCGATGGAGAAGATCGAAGGCATCAAGATCCTGCATGTCGATGGCGTCCATGGCGGTCCCGGCGGCGGCAATCGCAACGTCACCGACGAGGTGATCGACTCCGCCCTGCGCTACCGCGTACAGGCGCCGATGATCGACAATCTCATGAAGGAGATCGGCATCGAGGGCGGCTCGCTCGGCCGCATGACCGACGTCCTGCGCGATGCCAAGGACATTTCCAGCCTGACGCGCGACAAGAAGGGCAAGACCGGGAACGGCAAGGACGACAGCGACGACGATCGCGATCGTTGATGCGGCGCCAGGTGATCAGGGGATAATCCAATGCCGAAAGTCTATGTCTCTTCGGTGGTCAACGCGCCGGCGGCCGATGTCTGGCAGGTAGTGCGCAACTTCAACGGCCTGCCGGACTGGACGCCCTTCGTGGCCGAAAGCCGCATCGAGCAGAACGCCCGGCCCGACCAGATCGGCTGCATCCGCAATTTTACGCTGAAGGATGGTGGGCGCATCCGCGAGCGGCTTTTGGCGCTTTCGGACTACGATCTCTCCTGCACCTATTCGATCCTCGAAAGCCCGATGGGGGTGGAGAACTACATCGCCAAGCTGGCGCTGACGCCGATCACCGACGGCAACGCCACCTTCTGCGAATGGGAGGCGGAGTTCGACTGCGCGCCGGAGCGGGAGGCTGCCTTGATCCAGCAGATCGGCAGTGGCGTCTTCCAGGCCGCGTTCACTTCGCTGAAGAAGCGCTTCGCGCGCTGACGTCCAGATGGTTCAGGTCTGCCAGAGCACGATCATAGATGCGCCGATTTACGAGGTCTGGCGCGTGCTGCGCGATTTCAACGGGCATGACCGCTGGCATCCGGTGATTGCGTCAAGCGCCATCGAAAACGGCGAGCCGGTGGACGCGGTCGGCTCGGTCCGGCGCTTTCGCCTCGCCGATGGCGGCGAGCTGCGCGAGCAGTTGCTTTCCCTCTCCGACAAGGAGTGCCGGCTGACCTATTGCCTGCTGGAATCGCCGCTGCCGCTGATGGGCTATGTCGCCTCGATCCGGCTGAAGCCGGTGACGGACGGCAACCGCACCTTCTGGGAGTGGCGCTCCGAGTTCCACCCGCCGGCCAGCCGGCGCGAGGAACTGGTGCGGCTGGTGACCGAGGGTATTTATCGGGCCGGCTTTGCTGCTGTCCGCAAGCTTTTGTCGGCGGGGCAGAGGCAAACTCCAGTTGCCGCGAGCGTCATGGACGCGCCGGCCGTCGCGCGGCCCATGCCGAAACTGGTCGAAGCCGTGTCGGCGGACGGCGCAGATCGCACTCGGGCCATCGTCGTGGCAAAACATGGCGGGCCGGAGGTGCTGGAGTTCCGTGAGATCGGACTGCCCGAGCCGGCTTACGGCGAGGTTCGCATCCGCCATACCGTCATCGGCGTGAACTTCATCGACGTCTATTGCCGCACCGGCTATTTCGATCTGCTCAGTCCGCCGGGCGTGCCGGGCATGGAGGCGGCTGGCGTCATCGAGGCTATTGGGCCGGGCGTTTCGGGCTTTTCGGTGGGCGAGAGGGTGGCCTATGGCTGCCCGCCGGTCGGCGCCTATAGCGAGCGGCGCAACATGTCGCCGGAATTACTGGTGCGCCTGCCGGAGGACATTTCCGACGAGATCTCCGCCGGCGCGTTGCTGAAAGGTGTCGCGGCAAGCTTCCTGCTGCATGACGTGCAGCAGGTGCGGCCCGGCAGCGTCGTGCTGGTCCACGCGGCGGCCGGTGGCATCGGGCAGATTCTCGTGCAATGGGCGCGGCATCTGGGCGCCACCGTCATCGCCACCGTCTCCAACGACGACAAGGCGCGGCTGGTCGAGCGGCTCGGCGCCCATCATGTGATCGTCTACACCAGCGAGAACTTTTCGGATGCGGTGATGGAAATCACCGGGGGCCGAGGGGCCGATGTCGTCTATGACGCGGTCGGCAACGACACCTTTGCCGGCTCGCTCGCCGCGCTTGGCGTGCGCGGCCATCTCGTCAGCTTCGGCCAGGCTTCGGGTCCGGTCGGCAATTGGGACATCGGCCGATTCTCGTCCAAGTCGATCACCGTCTCGCGCCCCAACTACGGGCACTTCACCGACACGCAGGACAAGCTTGTGCCGCATGTGCACCGCTTCTTCTCGGCGCTGCGGCAGGGGATCGTGCGTATCGATACACCGCGACGCTATCCGCTCGCCCGGGCGGCGGACGCCCACCGCGACCTCGAATCCCGGCGCAGCATTGGCTCGCTCGTTTTGGTGCCGGCCTCTCCGCCAGCGCCAAACGCGGCCTCTTCACTGGGTTCTGTTGCAACGACTGGATGAGAGCGCAAAGAGGACCTGCTGCGAGGTCAATCACGCCGCGAGGATTTCAAACTGCTCGGCCAGGGATGGGCTCGAATTGAAGGCGTATCTGGCCTGTCGCTTGCGCTTCAAGGGGTCGGAACAAGAACTGTTCCCAGCGACACGCGGCCCTTTTCAACCAAAAACAGCAACCTCCTTGTTAGTTGGTTCTGCCGTATATGTGGAACGGAGATGTCATGTCTGGATGGCGCCCGCTTGGCAATGTGATTTTGGATGCTGATCGAGCTTTGCAGTGGGGTGCAGTCATGTCTCCGGCAGCATGATATGACCGCTGGCCCTGTAGTTGCGGCATGTTATGCAAGAAGTTTTCGAACCGTTTGCGTGTGATCGAGTGCGGCCTTCTGCCAGGCCTAGGTGCGGTCTAGCGGGCTGCTCCAATCCCCGGCTCGACCGGTTTGTCATCACATGATCGTTCACCCTCGCAAACGGAAAAATCGAAAGACATCGTCGTCTAATTAGCGGGCTGGCAATGCTCCGGCGGAGCGTTCGTTCCGATGCCAAAGGTGGCTCCTAATGTGACTGCGCCCAGCTATGGACGTTTCGCACTCATGATGCTGTGATGCACGCGCGATCCAAGAAAGGGAGGTCAATCTTGTACAGTCATATTCTCATAACGACCGATGGTTCAGAACTTGCGCAGAGAGGCGTCGACCATGGACTAAAGCTTGCCAAGAGCCTCGCCAGCAAAGTCACAGTCCTGACCGTAACTGAGCCATACCCGTTGCAGAGCGCAGCCACTGTTGAATCTTGGACCAGTGCCCAAAAAGAGCATGCCGACGCGGCGCTGGCTACGGCCGATGCCACCGCCTCTAAGATGGGCTTGAACGCCGAATTGGTTCAGACCACCAACAGTTCCCCGGCCGAGGCGATCGTGGAGACGGCAAAGAAGCTTGGCAGCAGTCTGATCGTAATGGCCTCTCACGGGCGCCGAGGGGTCAGCAGACTGCTGCTTGGCAGTCAGACTGCGGAAGTCGTCCACTACTCAGCCATTCCAGTTCTCGTCGTGCGCTGACGCTTGCCTGTGGAGCCCTCTGAATAGGGGGCTTTCATTGCCTCCTCGGCATTGCGCTCGCCGATCTTCCCGATGGCGATAAGCTGCTTGGCCATCGAGATGACGAACACGTGCTTCTGGTACACCGCGGAGCAGAGATATTCCTCGTTCATGAACTTTACAAAAAGCAGGTGGCGCGACGCGTAAGCTCGAACACCAGCAGGAAGCGCAGCTGATCGCAGCCGCGCAGCAACCGTGACGTTGCCAAAGACCGCCTGTGGCGAAAATGGGCGAGAGCGAAGCGGCGCCGCGCGATCGCTCGTCTGTTTGTCCGCGCGCAACAAAACGGCGCGCCTCTTGCTTCATCATCGGGCTTTATAAGCGGTGAGCTGCGATGAAGTCACGTTTCGATCATGACATGACGATGGATACCATCATGCGCCGATGGCCCGGTACGATCCGGGTCATCCTCGATCACGGCATGCTATGCGTCGGCTGCCCCATCGCCTCGTTTCACACAGTTTCCGACGCCGCCAGGGAGCACTCACTGGACGAAGACAAGCTGATTGACGACCTGACGAAGGAGATGAAGTGAATGGGAAGGATCAGCCCTTGTTGGTCTGACCTTCGGCGAGCGCGAACAGACGGTGCGGTTCGACCACGGTTACCTTCTGGCGGCCGCTCTTGACCAGACCTTTCTCTTCCCAGGCGGTAAGAAGCCGGCTAACCGTGTGCAGCGTCGTGCCGGTCATCTCGGCGATGTCCTGCCGCGAAATCGGGAAATCGATCAGTATGCCTTCGTCGGTTTTTCTGCCCGTCTGCTTGACGAGCCGAAGCAGGGCATGGGCGACGCGCTGTTCGACCTGCTCGGTGGCGAGCTCGACGACGCCTGCCTGCATTTCCTGAAGGCGAGCTCCGACCGTCTTGCGGGTGCCGGCGCCGAAGCTCGGAAAAGCCACGGCCATTTCCAGCCACAGATTGCCGGGCCAGGCCAGCACGACGCAATCGACGGCGGCGACCGCGCTGGCCGGATAGGTGGTGCGCCCGAGCGCATGCGCTATGCCCATCGGTTCGCCGGGGCTGATGTAGCGGACGATCACCTGCTGGCCATCGGGAGTCGTCTTCACGACGCGGACGTGGCCGTCCAGCAGCAGGAAAAAGGAATGTGCGTCACCTTCCTGCTCGAAAACCGCCTGGTCTTTGGCGATGCGCAGCGACCGCGCCTTTTGGAGTATGCCGTCCAGGTCGGCCGGAGCCAGTCCCTGGAATATCGGCAAGTCGGCAATCAACGAGCGATCGAGTCGGCTCAATTGTCCCTCCTGGTCGGCACGCGAACCCACTGCGCGAATTCATGGACCGCTGTCGAGCGCCAGAATGTCACAGGCCGGCGGACGGCGGCAAGCGGTGCAGAATTCCTGAAATTCCGGTCAAGTTTGCGGTGGATCAAAGTTCTTGGCGCGGTCGCGCTCTAGAGAAGGCCGACGGCTGGAGCCGTGATGCAAGGACAAAGGAAAAGACGATGAAACATGCAGTTGCGATTGCGGCCACCTTCGCGGCCGTCCTCCTGGCCGGCGCCGCCCAGGCCGCCGATCACCAGATCCAGATGCTGAACAAGGGCGAGAAGGGGTCCATGGTGTTCCAGCCCGATTTCATCGTTGCAGAACCCGGCGATACGGTTACCTTCGTGCCGACCGACAAGTCCCATGATGCCGAGAGCATCATGGACATGATCCCCGAGGGGGCGATGCCTTTCAAGGGCAAGATGAGCGAGCAGATCACCGTCACGCTCGACAAGGAAGGGGTCTACGGCGTCAAATGTACGCCGCACTACGGCATGGGCATGGTGGCGCTGATCGTGGTGGGCAAGCCGACCAACCTCGAACAGGCCAAGGCGGTCAAGCAGACGGGCAAGGCCAAGAAGGTGTTCGAGGAGCTTCTGGCGCAGGTGCCCGCGGGCGAGTGAGCCTTGGCGGTCAGGCCAATCAGGTCTCCAGAACTGGCCGGGTGGACAGGCTCTGCCCGGCCTTTGCTTTTGAAAGGAGTGCATCATGGCCATTCCTCACGTGCGGCCTGGCAATTATCCCGCAGTTCTGTCCTTTGGGTTTCGCCCTTCTTCCTGCTTGGCTCGCTCTATGCTGGCCTCACCGTCCTGATGTGGCTGCCGATGTTTTACGGGCGACTGGAGACAGCCAGCGTCTTTGCGCCTGTCGACTGGCACGTCCACGAGATGATCTTCGGCTATGTCGCGGCCATCGTCACCGGGTTTTTACTCACAGCCATTCCCAACTGGACCGGCCGGCTGCCAGTCCAGGGCCTGCCGTTGGCGGCATTGGCGTTGCTCTGGCTGGCTGGCCGCTTTGCGGTGTTCTTCTCGGCCGACATCGGCTGGCTGGCAGCTGCGGTTATCGACAGCGCTTTTCTGCTCGCGGTCGCCGTGGCGGCAGCCGTCGAAATCGTCGCCGGCCGCAACTGGCGCAACCTCAAGGTCCTGGTGCCGGTCGGCGTTCTCTTCGTCGCCAATATCGTTTTCCATCTGGAGGCGCACCTAGAGGGCGAAACGGACATTGCGCGCAGGCTCGGCGTTGGCGCGACCGTGCTGCTGATCATGATCATTGGCGGACGCATCATCCCGAGCTTCACCCGCAACTGGCTGATGCGCGAATATCCCGGGCGGCTTCCAGTGCCGTTCAACCGCTTCGATGCCGCGACGATTGTCTGCTCGGCGCTCGCGCTTGTGGCATGGACCTGCTTTCCTGACCACGCGGCGAGCGGGCTCATGCTGCTGGGGGCAGGGGGGCTCAACATTGCGAGGCTTTGCCGCTGGGCCGGCGATCGTACCTGGCGCGATCCGCTGGTGCTCATCCTGCACGTTGCCTATGCCTTCGTACCGGCCGGGCTCCTGCTGGCCGGGCTTGCCTCCCTTCTGCCCGAAGTCGTGCCGCCGGCAGCAGGTCTGCATGCCCTCGGCGCGGGCGCGATCGGGACCATGACGCTGGCGGTGATGGCGCGGGCGACGCTCGGGCATACGGGGCGCGAACTGCACGCCAGCAATGCGACTTGCCTGGTCTTTTCAGCTGTCGTTGTATCGGCCCTGCTGCGCGTGGCCTATGCCTTCATTCCCGCCGTTACGGTCTTGCTGCATGTTTCGGCCGCAGCCTGGACGCTGGCCTTCCTCGGCTTTGCGGCGCTTTACGGCGGCATGCTCTTGCGTCCGCGCCTGCGGTCTCGCCAGCCCAACCCTGCGCCGTCTTGATGACGTACCAGTTGTCGCATTTGCAGAACAAGAAAGGCCCGGATCTCCCACAGGGTGCTGTGGCATTGTTTGAGGCCGGGCGTCCGGAAAGCTCGGTATAACGATTTCAAGCAGCCTGCGCAGCTGCGGCCGTCCACTGGTCCGTCGCACTGAGACGATGATCGCGGCCTTCCTTTCATCACCGTGCCAAACCCGCCTTCGCGGAGATTGTGGTACTAATGGCCCACGTCTGATCATCTTCATTCAGCGCTAATGGTGGCGTCGCCTTAACCGGCTCAAGGGCCAAGGGATGGCACCGCGAGTTATGGTGACCGACAAACTTCGCTCTTACAACGCCGCGAAGGCTGAGTTGATGCCAGGAGTCGAGCATCGGTCGCATAAGGGCCTGAACAACCGAGCCCAGAATCCTCCTCTGCGCCGACGAGAGCGACGCATGATGCGCTTCAAGTCGACGCGGCAGTGCCAGCGTTTCGTCTCAACTCATGGACAGATTGCCAATCTCTTCCACCTTCATCGCAAACATCTGACCGCCGCGAAACACCGGCAGCCGCGAGTTCATGCCATCACGGTCTGGCGCGAAATCGCCTGCTCGATCACTGCCTGAAATTCGGCATACGACTGCTTACCGCGGACTGTGACAAGTTAAGGCGACGCCACCGCGCCGATTCCTGTCAGGCTATTCTGTCAGGCCTGGCCTGCAGCCGCCTCGCGTATGGTCTTGAGCAGGATCGAGAAGGCGGGAGAGGGGGCGGTGTCGGTGCGCATGGTCAGTCCGACGGGGCCGCTGGTCTCGCTCGTGTCGACGGGCAGCGTGGCGAGCGTGCCGGCCTTCAGGTCGGCGGCGACGACGCCGGCGGAGATGATCCACACCGCATCGCTCTGCCGCAGGAAGGCGCGGCCGAAGGAATCCGACACCGTCTCGATCTCGGTCGGGATTGTAGCCACGCCGTTGGTGATGAAAAAGCGCTCGACGAAGGGCCGGATGATGGAGCCGCGGGTCGGCATCAGCACCGGGTATTCGCTCAGCCGCTCGAACACGTCCTGGTCGCCCTTGAGCAGCGGATGTCCGGCCCGCACCACGAACACCACCCGTTCGGAATAAAGATGCTCGAAGAAGAAGCCGGTCATCTTGTCGGGCGCCGCGAGGCGGCCGACGACGAGGTCTAGCTCGCCGAGCCGCAATTGCTCGAGCAGAACGGCGTTCTCGCCGGTGACGATCTTGATGGTGGCGCCGGTGTCCTCCTTCAGGAACAGGCTCATGGCGCGCGGCATGATGTGGGCCGAAACCGTGGGCAGCGCGCCGATGCGGATCGGCGGCCCGCCCTCGGCGCCGGAATTGGCGACCGAGTCGATGCCCTGCCGGAGCGCGGTGATTGCCATGCCGGCATGCTGCATGAAGATCTCGCCCGATCGGGTGATGCGAATGCCGCGCCCGTCGCGCTCCAGTACCGCGACGCCCAGCGCCTCTTCCAGCTCGCGGATGGTCTTGGTCACCGCCGGCTGGCTGACATTGAGGATGGCGGCCGCCTTGACCACGCTCTTCTGGCGCGCGACTTCAAGGAAGGTCTGGAGGTGGCGGAACCTGACGCGGCTTTCGATCATGGATTTTCATAACCCATGGGTTAAGAGAATGCCACAAAATATCATTTTACCAAACCAAATAACTAATCCACTGTCGCGCCGAGGAGAAACGCAGTGCAATTCATCGACATTGGCGGCGTCACGCTGCACTACCAGCTGATCGGCGGCCCGGCGGACAAGCCGGTTATCGTCTTTGTCAATTCCCTCGGCACAGACTTCCGCATCTGGCGCGACGTGATCGTCCGTCTCGCCGGCGATTTTCCCATCGTGACTTACGACAAGCGCGGCCACGGCCTGTCGGACGTGGGCGCGGCGCCCTATGCGATGGAGGATCATGTCGGCGATCTGGAAGCGCTGCTCGATCATCTCAATGTAAAGAGCGCGATCGTTTGCGGGCTGTCGGTCGGCGGGCTCGTCGCGCAGGGCCTCTTTGCCAGGCGGCCCGATCTCGTTCGCGCGCTCATCCTGTGCGACACCGCCCACAAGATTGGCACCGCCGAGATGTGGAATGCGCGCATTGCCACCATCGAGGCCGAGGGCATCGAGCCGCTGGCCGATCCGGTGCTCGAGCGCTGGTTCACGCCGGCCTTCCATCACGACCGCGCTATCGAGCTTGCCGGCTATCGCAACATGCTGGTGCGCCAGCCGGCGGCCGGTTACGCCGGCACTTGCGCCGCGCTGCGCGACGCCGACTACACCGAAGCGGCCAAGAGCATTTCCGTGCCGACGCTTTGCATCGCAGGCGACCAGGACGGCTCGACGCCGCCGGAGGTGGTGCGGGGCACCGCCGAGCTCATCGCAGGTTCACGCTTCGAAATCATCGCGCATTGCGGGCACATTCCCTGCGTCGAGCAGCCGGTGGCGTTGCTCGAACTCATCCGCAACTTCCTTGCCGACATTCTTTCCGGAGAGACACATCATGGGTGAACTGGCTCAACACTCGAGCAGGTATCGAGAGGGGCTTGCCGTCAGGCGCTCGGTGCTTGGCGATACCCACGTCGACCGGGCCGAAAAGGCTTCCACCGACTTCGACCGCCCCTTCCAGGAATTGATCACCGAGACCGCCTGGGGCAACGTCTGGGCGCGTCCGGGCTGGACCAAGCGCGAGCGCTCGATGGTGACGCTGGCGCTGCTCGCGGCCCTCGGCCACGACGAGGAAGTGGCCATGCATGTGCGCGCCACGGCCAACACGGGCGCCACGCGTGAGGACATCTGCGAGGCGTTCCTGCACGTTGCCGTCTATGCCGGCGTGCCGGCGGCCAACCAGGCGATCAAGATCGCCAAGCAGGTATTCGCCGAAATGGACGCGGAAAGTGGGGCAAAATGAGCGCTGATCCCTTCTCCAACCGCAAACCCGAGACGGGCGCCTTCTTCCAGCGCGACCGCCTGTGGCACCCGCCGGTATTCACGCCCGGCTACAAGACCTCCGTGCTGCGCTCGCCGCAGAAGGCGCTTCTGTCGCTCGACAACACGCTGTCGGAGATCACCGGCCCGGTGTTCGGGCACAACATGCTGGGCGATCTCGACAACGACCTGATCCACAACTTCGCCAAGCCCGGCGAGAGCGCCATCGGCCCGCGCATCATCGTCTATGGCCGCGTGCTCGACGAGCGCGGCAAGGGCGTGCCCGGCGCGCTGCTGGAATTCTGGCAGGCCAATGCCGGCGGCCGCTACCGACACAAGAAGGAAGGCTATGTCGCCGCCCTCGACCCGAATTTCGGTGGCTGCGGGCGCACCATCACCGACGAGGATGGCAACTACGCCTTCCGCACCATTCAGCCCGGGCCCTATCCCTGGCCGAACGGCGTCAACGACTGGCGCCCGGCGCACATCCACTTCTCGGTGTTCGGGCACGGCTTTGCCCAGCGCCTGATCACCCAGATGTATTTCGAGGGCGATCCGATGATCTGGCAGTGCCCGATCGTGAAGACCATACCCGACAGGGCGGCCGTCGAAACGTTGATCGCAGCGCTTGATCGCGAGGCGACGATCCCGATGGACGCGCGCGCCTACAAGTTCGACATCGTGCTGCGCGGGCGCCGCTCGTCGCTGTTCGAAAACAGGCTGGAGGGCAACTGATATGGTGCAGTCTCTCAACCGTCTGAAGGAAACCCCTTCGCAGACCGCGGGACCCTACGTCCATATCGGCATGACGCCGAATTTCTGCGACATCACGGGCGTCTACAAGGAAGACCTCGGCGCCACCATGGTCAACGACAAGACCAGGGGCGAGCGCATCACCATCCGCGCCCGTGTGCTCGACGGCACCGGCACGCCGCTCAAGGATGCGCTGATCGAGATCTGGCAGGCCGACGCCGACGGCCTCTACAACTCGCCGTCCGAAATGCGCGGCGCGGCCGATCCGAATTTTCTCGGCTGGGGCCGCAAGGCCACCGACATGGACACCGGCGAATGCGTCTTCGAGACGATCAAGCCGGGTCGCGTGCCGTTCAAGGACGGCCGCAGGATGGCTCCGCATATCAGCTTCTGGATCGTCGCGCGCGGCATCAATATCGGCCTGCAGACGCGCATGTACTTCCCCGAGGAAGAGGCGGCGAATGCCGAGGACCCGGTTCTGGCCCGCATCGAGCACAAGGTGCGCGTGCCGACGCTGATCGCTGAGCGCGGGGCCGACGGCGCCTATGTTTTCGATATCCATCTCCAGGGGGAGAAGGAAACGGTCTTCTTCGACATCTGAGCCGCCATGTCCTTCTCGCCCTTCGATCATCCCGTACTGTCCGGCCTTCTCGGCGACGACGAGACCGCGCGCCATTTTTCGGCGCTGGCGGAGATCGAAGCCATGCTCGATTTCGAGCGTGCGTTGGCCGAGGCGGAAGCAGACCAGGGGATCATCGAACGCGAGGCGGCGGCGGCAATCGTCGCCGCACTCGGTACATTCAAGCCGGATCTTGCGGCGCTGAAGGCGGGGGTCGGACAGGACGGCGTTGTGGTGCCGGAACTGGTCAGGCAGCTGCGTGCTGCGATCGGCAAGCCGCATGACAAGGCGGTGCATTTCGGCGCCACCAGCCAGGACGTGATCGACACCGGCCTGATCTTGCGGCTGAAGCCGGTGATCGCGCATCTCGACGCGACGCTGTCCGAGGTGACCGACCGGCTTGCCGGCGTCGAGGCCCGTTTCGGCAGCCGGCTCATGATGGGCAAAACGCGCATGCAGGCCGCAATCCCGATCACGGTCGCGGACCGTGTCCGGTCATGGCGGGAGCCGCTGGTCCGACATCGCAAGCGGCTGGACGAGCAGCGCGGCGAGATGCTGGTCGTACAGTTCGGCGGGGCGGCGGGCACGCTGGAAAAGCTGGGCGACAGGGCGCCTGCCGTACGCGCAGCACTGGCGGCGAAGCTGGGACTGGCCGATGCGCCGCAATGGCACAGCCAGCGCGACAGGCTGGCCGATTTTGCCAGCCTCCTGTCGCTCATAGCCGGCAGCCTTGGCAAATTCGGGCAGGACGTTGCGCTGATGGCGCAGGCCGGCGGCGAGATCGTGCTGCAAGGCGGGGGCGGTTCCTCGGCCATGCCGCACAAGCAGAATCCGGTCGCCGCCGAAATCCTGGTCACGCTCGCGCGGTTCAACGCCACGCAGGTTTCGGGAATGCACCAGGCGCTGGTGCACGAGCAGGAGCGCTCCGGCGCGGCCTGGACCCTGGAATGGCTCATCCTGCCGCAGATGGTGGCTGCTGCCGCGGCCTCGCTCCGTCAGGCGAAGGCTTTGGCCGGACAGATCGAGGCCATCGGCACCTAGAGCATGATCCCGAACCGAAGGTCCGCGTCAGCGAAAAGTGGAGGCCGGTTTTCGGAAAAGATCACGCTCCACCAAAGAGTCTAGCGGCGGATTTTCTTCCACCGCGACCACGGAATTGGAATGCGAATGCCATGCCCAAGAGCCCGACATCCGGGCCAGGGATGGCGCCGACGCAAACGATAAGAAGGAAAGCAATGCGTACGCAGGTTGTCATCATCGGTTCGGGTCCCTCGGGTCTGCTGCTCGGGCAGCTTCTGGCCAACAACGGCATCGACAATGTCATTCTGGAGCGTGTCGACCGGGACTACGTGCTGGGCCGCGTGCGCGCCGGCGTGCTGGAGCAGGGCATGGTGGATTTGCTTGAGGAGGCCGGCGCCGGGGCCCGCATGAATGCCGAGGGTCTGCCGCACGAGGGCATCTCGCTTGCCTTCGACAATCGCCTCCATCGCATCGACCTTCACGGGCTCACCGGCAAGCGCGTCATGGTCTATGGCCAGACCGAGGTGACCCATGACCTGATGGACAAGCGCGAGGCCGCCGGCCTGACCACGGTCTACGAGGCCAAGAACGTCCAGCCGCACGATTTCGATACGGCCGCGCCTTACGTTACCTACGAGAAGGACGGCGTCACCCACCGCATCGACTGCGATTTCATCGCGGGCTGCGACGGTTTCCACGGCGTCAGCCGCAAGTCGGTGCCGCAGGATGCAATCCGCACCTATGAGCGCGCCTATCCGTTCGGCTGGCTGGGTATTCTGGCCGAGGTGCCGCCGGCGGACCATGAGTTGATCTACGCCAATCACCCCCGCGGTTTCGCGCTCTGCTCCATGCGCTCCGAGCATCGCAGCCGCTACTATGTGCAGTGCCCGCTCGACGACAAGATCGAGGACTGGAGCGACGAGCGTTTCTGGGACGAACTGCGCCGGCGCCTGCCCAAGGAGGCGGCCGACAAGGTGACCACTGGCCCGTCCTTCGAAAAGTCGATCGCGCCGTTGCGGTCCTTCGTCGCCGAGCCGATGCAGTTCGGGCGGCTCTCGCTGGTGGGCGATGCGGCCCACATCGTGCCGCCGACGGGTGCCAAGGGCTTGAACCTTGCCGCCAGCGACGTGCGCTACCTGTTCTCGGGCCTGCGCGAATATTATCTCGACAAGTCGTCTGCCGGCATGGAGGCCTATTCGGCCAAGGCGTTGGCGCGGGTGTGGAAGGCGGTGCGCTTCTCCTGGTGGATGACCACCATGCTGCACCGCTTCCCGGATACCGACGCCTTCGGCCAGCGCATCCAGGAGGCCGAGCTCGACTATCTGGTCCACTCGCAGGCGGCTTCCGCTTCGCTTGCTGAAAACTATGTCGGCTTGCCTTATTAAGGGCAAGCTGCCCCATTACGGGCAGGCGACGTGCCGCATATATAGCCTTTTGATTATATAATGCTCGTTTCTTTTCATTTTACATTACCGTTTTGAGCATGACACTTGCGGCCAGTGAAATGGCGGAACCCGGCTCTCGAAGCCGGGTGCTTATCGTGGAGGGAAACATGAAGAAGATTCTTTTGACAGCGGTTGCGGCTGTGGCGCTTTGCGGGTCGGCCTATGCCGATACGATCAAGATCGGCGTCGTCGGCCCCTTCTCGGGCCCGTTCGCCATCCAGGGCAAGAATTTCAAGGCCGGCATCGACGCCTATATGGCGCTGAACGGCAGCAAGGTCGGCGACGACGACATCCAGATCGTCTACCGCGACGTGCCGCAGGCCGACCCGGCCCAGTCCAAGGCGCTGGCGCAGGAGCTGGTGGTCAAGGAAGGCGTGCAGTATCTGGCCGGCTTCTACTTCACGCCCGATGCCATGGCCGTCACCCCGCTGCTCAAGCAGGCCAACGTGCCGCTGGTGGTCATGAACGCCGCCACCTCGGCGATTGTCACCAAGAGCCCGCTGGTGGTGCGCACCTCCTTCACCACTTGGCAGACCTCCGCGCCCATGGCCAAGGTCGCCAAGGAGCGCGGCGTCAAGAAGGTCATCACCGTGGTCAGCGACTACGGTCCGGGCGTCGACGCCGAGACCGCATTTAAGACCACCTTTGCCGCCGAGGGCGGCGAGGTCGTGGACTCGATCCGCATGCCGCTGTCGACCAACGACTTCAGCCCGATCATGCAGCGCGTGAAGGATTCCGGCGCCGACGCCGTCTTCGCCTTCCTGCCTTCGGGCCCGACCACGCTTGGCTTCGTCAAGGCCTATAACGACAACGGCCTGAAGAACGCCGGCGTCCAGTTCCTGGCTCCGGGCGATCTCACGCAGGAATCCGACCTGCCGGCGCTCGGCGCATCGGCGGAAGGCCTGCTGACGACCTTCCACTATGCCGTCTCGCACGACTCGGCCGAGAACAAGAAGTTCGTCGAGGCCGCCGAGAAGGCCATCGGCACCCCTGCCGAACTGTCCTTCCCCTCGGTCGGCGCCTATGACGGCATGCATGTCATCTACAAGATGATCGAGGCGACCGGCGGCAAACAGGACGCGCAGAAGGCCGTGGACGCCGTGAAGGGCATGGCTTGGGAAAGCCCGCGCGGACCCGTTTCGATCGACGCAGAAAGCCGTCACATCACGCAGAACATCTACCTGCGCGAAGTGGCCAAGGCCGACGACGGCACCTATTACAACAAGGAAATCGCGACCTTCGAAAACCAGACCGACCCCGGCCTGGCTGCCGCGAAGTAAGCGAACTATCAGGAACCGACGCCCGGTGGCCGCGTGCGGCTTCCGGGCGCCTTGCCGGAAAGAGCGATGCAAACCGTTTTCAGCGTTGGGACCGATGCCCTTGCCTATGGCATGGTGCTGTTCGTCATCTCGATCGGACTGTCGGTGACCATGGGCCTGATGCGCGTGGTCAATCTTGCCCACGGCGCCTTTGCGATGATCGGCGGCTACAGCGCCTCCTACGCGGCCCAGACCCTCGGCTTCGGCTATGCCGTGGCGATCCTGATCGCCGTGGTGGGCACCATTCTTATCGCCATTCCCGTCGAGCGGCTGCTCTACCGCCGCATCTATGGCGCGCCCGAGCTGACGCAGGTGCTGATGACCATCGGCATCACCTTCTGCGTCATCGGCATCGCCAATTATGTATTCGGCCCGACGCTGAAGACGATCCCGGTGCCCGAGACGCTGCGCGGGCCGGTCGATCTCGGCTTCCGCTCCATCGCCGCGCATAAGCTGTTCGCCATCGCCTGCGGCGTGGTGGTTGCCGGCGGCCTGTGGTTCCTGATTGAAAAGACCGCCTTCGGCGTGAAGCTCAGAGCCTCTGTCGACAACGCTGCCATGGCAGCATCGCTCGGCGTGCGCACCAAGATAGTCTATGCGGTCAGCTTCGCGGTCGCGGTCGGGCTTGCCGCCTTCGGCGGCATCGTCGGCGCCGAACTGCTGCCGATCGAGCCCTATTACGCGCTGCGCTACATGGTGACCTTCCTTGTCGTCGTCTCTGTCGGCGGCGCGGGCTCCATTCCCGGCGCGCTGCTCGCCTGTCTGGTGCTCGGCGCCATCGACACGACCGGCCGCTACCTGTTGCCGGAATATGGCGAATTCTTCTTCTACCTCGCGGTGATCGCAATCGTCTGCACCTTCCCGCGCGGACTTCTGGGCAGGAAGAAATAATGGCCGCGATTGAAACCACTTCTCCGACGGCCAAGGCGGCGACTGCCCCCAACTGGCTGCTGCGCGATCTGGCGGGCCTTGCCGTGATCCTGATCGTTGCGGCGATCGGCTTTCTGCTGTTCCCCAACAACCTCGCGCTGCTGACGCGCATCACTGCGATTGCGCTGCTGGTTCTGTCGCTTGACCTCGTCACCGGCTATTGCGGCATCGCCACGCTCGGCCATGCCGCGCTGTTCGGGGCAGGGGCCTATGCGGCGGGCATTGCCGCCGCGCATTTCGACATCAACGACCCGATCGCCATGGTTGCCATCGGCGCCCTCGGCGGCGCGGTGGCGGGGCTGGTCTCCGGCGCGGTGATCCTGCGCGGCCATGGCCTGGCGCAGCTCGTGCTTTCCATTGCCGTGGTGCATCTGTTCCACGAGATCGCCAACAAGGCGTCGGAGTGGACCGGCGGCAGCGATGGCCTGTCCGGCATTTCGCCCGATCCGGTGTTCGGCGTGTTCGAGTTCGACCTCTGGGGCCACACCGCCTATGGCTTCGGCATCGCGCTGCTGGTCATCGTCTTCATGCTGCTGCGCCTTCTGGTGCGCTCGCCCTTCGGCATGCTGTGCCGGGGCATCAAGGAAGACCCGATCCGCGTCAGCGCGATGGGCGCCTCGGTGCAGGGTACGCTTTTGCGCATGTACGTCATTTCCGGCGCTGTGGCCGGCATCGGCGGCGCGCTCAACGCCATCTCCACCCAGGTCGTGGGGCTCGACAGCCTCAGCTTCACCACCTCGGCGGAGTCGCTGGTCATGCTGGTTCTGGGCGGCACAGGCTCGCTCTTCGGCGCGCTGATCGGCACCGTCAGCTTCATGGTGTTCAAGGACTTTGTCTCGGCGGTCAATCCGTTCCATTGGCTCACCATCGTCGGCGCGCTGCTGATCGCGGTGGTGCTGTTTGCGCCGAAGGGCCTCTATGGCACCGCGGCCCAGCTTCTGAACCGTTCCCGGAGGCAGTGATGAGCACGGTCTTCCAGGTCCAGAACCTGAAAAAATCCTTCGGCGGCCTTGCAGTGACGCAGGACGTCTCGATCTCCATGGCACCGGGCGACCGGGTGGCGCTGATCGGCCCCAACGGCGCCGGCAAGACCACGTTCGTCAATCTGGTCACTGGGCACCTGCAGCCGGATTCCGGCAAGGTGACGCTCGGCGGCGAGGACGTGACTTCGCTGGGGCCCACCAAGCGCGTGCAGCAGGGGCTGGTGCGGTCGTTCCAGGTGACGCGGCTGTTCGCCGACATGACGCCGCAAGAGCATGTGGCCCTGGCGGTGCTGCAGCGCACCGGACGTTCGCGCCGCATCCTTGGCAACTTCCACGCCATGCCCGACGTGATGGCCGAGGTGGGCGAACTGCTCCACACGCTCGGCATCGACCATATCGCCACCCGCAAGGTCAGCGAGATCGCCTATGGCCAGCAGCGCCTGCTGGAAATCGCGCTGGCGCTCGCGCTGAAGCCGAAGGTGTTGCTACTCGACGAGCCCGCCGCCGGCGTGCCGCAGAGCGACACCCCGCGCATCGAGGCCGCCCTTGCCGGCCTGCCTTCCGACCTTGCCGTGCTGATGATCGAGCACGACATGGATCTCGTTTTCCGCTTCGCCAGGCGCGTCGTCGTGCTTGCCGCCGGCGCCATCATCTTCGACGGCTCGCCGCAGGATGTGACCAAGGATGCGCGCGTGCGCGAAGCCTATCTCGGAAACTACGCCAATGACCGCAGCGCCGCTTGAAGTCACCGATCTCAGCGCCGGCTATGGCCCGACGCGCGTACTGGAGGGCGTCAGCTTCTCCGTTGCCGCCGGCTCGCGCCTTGCGGTGCTCGGCCGCAACGGCATGGGCAAGACCACGCTGTTCGCCACCATCGCCGGCCAGACCAAGCGCTATGGCGGCACGGTCCGCCTCGGCGGCAAAGAACTCGGCAATATGGAAAGTGCGGCGCGCGCACGTTCCGGTCTCGGCTATGTGCCGCAGGCGCGCTGCATCTTCCCGTCGCTGACAGTCGAGGAAAACCTGTTCGTGGGCCTCAAGGATCGCGATCGCTCGGCGATCGAGGAAGCCTACGACATGTTTCCGCGGCTGAAGGAACGCCGTAAGAATCTCGGCTCGCAGCTTTCGGGCGGCGAGCAGCAGATGCTTTCGACCGCCCGCACCATTCTGGGCAAGCCGACCGTGCTGCTGCTCGATGAGCCGCTGGAAGGGCTCGCCCCGGTCATCTGCGAGGAACTGATGGCGGCCTTTTCCAAGCTGGCCTCCAGCGGCGATATGACGATCCTCCTGGTCGAGCAGCGCATCCAGAGCGCGCTCGACTTTGCCGACCATGCGATCATCCTCGAGCGCGGCCGGATTGCATGGTCGGGCACGCCGGGAGATCTTTCCGGGCAGCCGGAAGTGGTGGAACGGTTGCTGGGCGTGGGTGGATTGCATTGAAGCGCGGCGCCCTCCCTCCCCCCTGAGGGGAGGGTAGCCCGAAGGGCCGGGAGGGGTTGGTTCATGCCGCGCGCCGACGCAATTCCTTCACTTTCGGACAGCGTTGAAGAGTAGGCCGCGCACTACCGCAATGACCCTCCCACATCCGTCGCTTCGCTCCGGATGCGACCTCCCCTCAAGGGGGAGGTGGGCGCCGGCGCTCACTGCACGAAAAAGTCTTCAATCCTCGCCGCCGTTTGTTTCAGCAGCGGCAGGAAATCGCGCTCCATTTCGGCAGCGGAATGACGCGCGGACTGGGTGGAGACATTGATGGCCGCGACGATCGCACCCGACCGGTCGCGCAGCGGCACCGCAATCGAGCGCAGGCCGATTTCCAGCTCCTCGTCGACCACCGCATAACCTTCCCGGCGCGCCCTGGCCACGGTCTCTGCAATCCGTTTCGGCTCCGTAAGGGTCTTTTCGGTCTTTGGTGTGAGCGGGATGCGGGACAGGAAGGCGTCGACTTCCTCGGGCTTCAGGCCCGACAGCAGCACGCGCCCCATGGCCGTGCAATAGGCTGGCAGATGCGAGCCGACATGCAGCTCCAGGCTGACGATGCGCGGACCAGCGACCCGGGCCACATAGACGACATCCTCGCCGGATAAGATTGTGGCCGAGCAGGATTCCTGCAGCGCGGCTGCCGTCTGCCGCATGAAGGGCTCGGCGAAGGCCCAGAGCGAGGTGCCCTGCAGCCAGGTGCGGGCGACCGACAAAAGCCGCGGCGAGAGCGCGAACAGCCGGCCGGTCTGCGTGGCATAGCCGGTGGCGACCAGGGTGAGCAGGAAGCGCCGCGCGCCTGCCCGCGTCAGCCCCGCCTTTTCGGCCGTCTCGGTGAGTGTCAGCCCGGCCGGATGCGCGGCAAGGATTTCCATGACGCCAAGCCCGCGCTCCAGCGAGTTCACATGGTCGCGTGAGGCGGCTTCATCGGACATGGGCAATGCCTCCATGGGCGTAGCCTAGGACGGCGGCGCCGAATGTTGACTCTTCAACGGTGATCATGGCAAAGTATCGCATAGAAAACAAATGTTCGCAATACGAACTTTTTGTTGATGTGGCGGGCTGTGAACATAGCTTTCGCCAACAGTTTCTCGCTGCGGTCGTCATGGCCGCCAGTCAGGATGGGTGAGATCAACGATGAACAAAATCAGTCCGAGCTTGGAGGATGCGGTCGCCGACATCCAGGACGGCATGGTGGTGATGATTGGCGGCTTTGGTGGGGCAGGCGCACCGATCGAGCTCATCCATGCGCTCGTCGAGCGATACAAGAAGACCGGATCTCCGGGCCGGCTTACCGTGGTGAACAACAATGCCGGCAATGGCGATGTCGGCATCGCGGCCATGATCTATGCGGGCATGGTGGCCAAGATGGTCTGCTCGTTCCCCCGCTCGTCGGACCCGCGCGCCTTCACCGAAAAATATCTGGCGGGTGAAATCGAGCTCGAATTGGTGCCGCAAGGCACGTTGGCCGAGCGCATCCGCGCCGGCGGCGCCGGCATCCCCGCCTTCTACACGCCGACGAGTTTTGGCACGCTGGTTGCCGAAGGCAAGCCGGTTGCCGAATTCGAGGGTCGGAAATACGTCCAGGAGCGCTGGCTGAAGGCCGACGTTGCCCTGATCAAGGCCGAGCTGGCCGACCGCAAGGGCAACCTGACCTATCACAAGGCGGCGCGCAATTTCTCGCCGCTGATGGCGACGGCGGCCGCGACCACGATCGTGCAGGCAAGCCGCATCCTAGAGCCGGGTGGGATCGACCCCGAACATGTCGTGACAGCGGGCATTTTCGTGAACCGGATCGTGGAAGTTCCAAACCCGAGCCAGGAAGAAGCTCTGTTGCGCGAGGTGACCAAGTAATGACTGTCAAGCTGACGAACGCGCAGATCGCATGGCGTGCGGCGCAGGACATTCCCGACGGCGCCTATGTGAACCTCGGCATCGGCTTTCCCGAGATGGTCGCGAAGTTCAAGCCCGACGGGCGCGAGGTGATCTATCACACCGAGAACGGCATCCTCGATTTCGGCGAGGCCCCGCCCGCCGGCCAGGAGGACTGGGACCTGATCAACGCCGGCAAGAAGGCCGTCACCCTCAACCCGGGCGCCTCCTTCTTCCACCATGCCGACAGCTTCGCCATGGTGCGCGGCGGCCATCTGGATGTCGCCATCCTGGGTGCCTATGAGGTTGCCGAAAACGGCGACCTGGCGAACTGGAGCACGGGGCCGGGTTCGGTGCCGGCCGTGGGCGGCGCGATGGATCTTGTCCACGGCGCCAAGCGGGTTTGCGTCATCACCGACCACACCACCAAGGACGGGCGGCCCAAGCTGCTCAAGCAGTGCCGGCTGCCGCTGACCGGCGTCGGCTGCGTCACGACGGTCTATACCAGCCTCGCCGTGCTCGACATCGTTAACGCGCGCTTCGTTCTTCGGGAAAAGCTGCCCAGCATCAGCCTCGATGAACTCCAGGCCTTGACCGAAGCCACCCTGGTGGTCGAAGGCAGCGTCAAAGATCTTGTCGTTCCGGAGGTTTGAACATGGCTGACGCCTATATCTGTGACTATATCCGCACGCCGATCGGCCGTTTCGGCGGCTCGCTCTCCTCGGTGCGCGCCGATGATCTTGGCGCAGTGCCGCTGAAGGCGCTGGTCGAGCGCAACGCCTCCGTCGATTGGGCTGCCGTGGACGACGTGATCTATGGCTGCGCCAACCAGGCCGGCGAGGACAACCGCAACGTGGCGCGCATGGCGCTGCTTCTGGCCGGCCTGCCGATCGAAGTGCCGGGCACGACGATGAACCGCCTCTGCGGTTCGGGCATGGATGCCGTCATCGCCGCCGCGCGCGCCATTAAGGCCGGCGAGGCCGAGCTGATGATCGCCGGCGGCGTGGAATCGATGAGCCGCGCGCCCTTCGTCATGCCCAAGGCCGACACCGCCTTCTCGCGCAATGCCGAAATCTACGACACCACCATCGGCTGGCGCTTCATCAACCCGCTGATGAAGAAGCAGTATGGCGTCGATTCCATGCCGGAGACCGGCGAGAATGTCGCCGAAGAGTTCCAGGTCAGCCGCGCCGACCAGGACGCCTTTGCCGCGCGCAGCCAGGCCAAGGCCGTGGCCGCGCAGGAAAACGGCCGCCTCGGCCGCGAGATCACGTCAGTGACGATCCCGCAGCGCAAGGGCGACCCGGTCGTGGTGGCAAAGGACGAGCATCCGCGCGCCGGCACCACGGTGGAATCGCTCGCCAAGCTGCCGACCCCCTTCAAGAAGGAAGGCGGCACAGTGACGGCCGGCAACGCCTCCGGCGTCAATGATGGTGCTGCGGCACTAATCGTCGCCTCGGAAGCCGCGATCAAGAAATACGGCCTGACGCCGATCGCACGCATCGTCGGCGGCGCCACCGCCGGTGTTGCCCCGCGCATCATGGGCATGGGCCCGGCGCCTGCGACCAAGAAGCTGTGCGCGCGCCTCGGCATCAAGCCGTCCGACTTCGACGTCATCGAGCTCAATGAAGCATTCGCCTCCCAAGGCATCGCCGTGCTTCGCGACCTCGGCATTGCCGAGGACGCGGAGCACGTGAACCCGAATGGCGGCGCGATTGCGCTGGGGCACCCGCTCGGCATGTCGGGCGCGCGCATTACGGGAACGGCGGCGCTGGAGCTCAAGGAGCGCGGCGGCAAGCTGGCACTCGCCACCATGTGCATCGGCGTCGGTCAGGGCATCGCGATCGCGCTCGAGCGCGTCTGAGCCGAATCATAGACCGCATTTTTGAGGGCCCGGCGTCGCTGACGCCGGGCTTTTTCTTTGTGCGGCCGGCGCCACGGCCCGCGCGGATTAGACGGGCCATTTCCGTTTCCAGCGAAATCGAAAGCGGATAGAAATGTTTACCCTCAAGATTCCCGATAATGGAGATGGTCCTTGCAAATTGACGACTTCGATAAAAAGATTCTTTCCGAAATCCAGAAGGATGCTAGCCTGTCCGTATCAGCCATCGCCGAGCGCGTCAGCCTTTCGCCGACGCCGTGCTGGCGGCGGCTGCAGCGGCTGGAGCGCGAGGGGTTCATCGACGGGCGGGTGACGCTGTTGAACCAGGAGCGCGTCGGGCTCGAACTGACGGTCTTCGTGATGATCCGAACCAACCAGCACAACAGGGCCTGGCTTGAACGCTTCAGCACGGCCGTCGGCAAGTTCCCGGAGATCGTGGAGGTGAACCGGCTGGCAGGCGAATACGACTACCTGCTGAAGGTCATCACCAAAAACAACGCCGCTTACGACGCCTTCTACAAGAATTTTATCGACGAGATCGAACTGAGCGATGTCACGTCCTGCTTCTCCATGGAACAGATCAAATACTCGACCGAGCTGCCCCTCGGCGTCGTCGCCTGACGGGCTGGAGCATGATCCCGAAAAGTTGCAGACTTTTCGGACAAGATCATGCTCCAAAGATAAAGCTCTAATCGAGAAGATCAGGCGAGGCGTGGTGGGCGAGGGGATGCTGATCGAAGGGCCGGTCGGCCCGCGTCCGCTGGTCTATGCTGACTATGTCGCCTCGGGCCGCGCGCTGGATTTTGTCGAGGAGGCGGTGCGCGAAAAAGTGCTGCCCTTCTACGGCAACACCCACACCGAAACCTCCTTCACCGGCCGCGAGACCACGCGGCTGCGCGAGATGGCGCGCGCGGCGGCCAAGCGCGCGGTGGGAGCGGGCGAGCGGCACGCCGCGATCTTCACCGGCTCGGGCGCGACGGGCGCCATCGACAAGCTGATCCGCGCCATGGGGTTTTGTGCGCCGGGGCATCTGCGCGGAAAGGCCGGTGCCGAACGGCCGGTTGTTTTCGTCGGCCCTTACGAGCACCACTCCAACGACCTGCAGTGGCGCGAGGCGCTGGTGGATGTCGAGCGCGTGCCGTTGGATTGCGAGGGGCAAATCTGCCTCGCCACGCTGGAACACTTACTGGCAAAGCATGAGGGCCGGGCGAAAAAGATCGGCGCGTTTTCGGCGGCTTCCAACGTCACCGGCATCAAGACAGATGTGCGCAGGCTGGCAGCACTTCTGCACCGGCACGGCGCGCTGTTCTTCTGCGATTACGCTGCCGGCGCACCTTACATGGCGATCGAAATGGCCGAGAGCGCGCCGGGCGCGGGCGACCATATCGACGCCGTGTTCCTGTCGCCGCACAAGTTCATCGGCGGCCCGGGCGCCTCGGGCCTGCTGGTCGCGGACCGCGCGCTGCTGTGCGGCAAGGTGCCTTCCGTCGCCGGCGGCGGCACGGTCGCCTATGTCACCGCCGACCATCACGTCTTCGTTTCGGACGCGGAACGGCGCGAGGAGGCAGGCACGCCCAATATCGTCGCCGACATTCGCGCCGGCATCGCGCTGGAGCTGAAATCGAGCGTGGGCGCGGAAGAAATCGAGCGGCGCGAAGGCGCCATCGTGGCGAAGGTCATGCAGGCATTGCTGGCCGAACCGCGCATCGAGGTCCTGGGTTCACCCACCGCCGCGCGCGTCGGCATCTTCGCCTTCAACATCCGGGCCGGCGGCAAGACGCTGCACCACGGTTTTGTCACCGCGCTGCTCAACGACCTGTTCGGCATCCAGGCGCGCGCCGGCTGTTCCTGCGCGGGGCCTTACGCGCACGACCTTCTGGCTATTCCCGCGGGGCAGGCGGCGCGGCACGAGGCGCTGGTGGCGGGCGGCGAGAGCCTGCTGCGGCCCGGCTGGGTGCGGCTGGGCTTCAACTATTTCTTCAGCGAGGAGACGGTGGAGTACATCGTCTCGGCCGTACGCTTCATCGCGCGGCGCGGCGCGGACTTCTTGCCGCTCTACCGGGTCGATGCAAGAGCCGGCGTGTGGCGCATGGCGGATGTGCCGGCGCCCCGGCCTGCAACACTCACTGAACTGGCCGACATATGGTCCGACGAGAGCCTACCGGCAGCGGGCATGGCGACGCCGGATTTTGTCACCTGCCTGCAGCTTGCGGAGACACTTGCCGATGCTGCGGCCGGCCGGAATGCCGCACGGCAATCGGAGCTGAGCGCTGAAGCCGAGGCGCTGCGCTGGTTCTGGATGCCGGGCGAGGCGGTCACGATATCGGCCTGAGTTTCAGGCCCCGCGAAGGCGGGACCTGACTGCAGAATCCAAAAAAGCTACAGCCGCTTTTCCGTTTCCTTGTCGAAGACGTGCAGGGCGTCGGCGTCGAGCGCGAAGCGGCGGCGGGTGCCGGCCTGGATGTCGGATTTCGGCGACAGGCTGGCGGTGATGCGCTGCGGGCCCACCGTCGCGCTGACGACGAGTTCCGGGCCGGTCAGTTCCACCACCTCGACATTCGCCTCGAAGGACGGCGCTTCGCTATCCGAAGCTAGCCGCAGGTTTTCCGGGCGCACGCCCAGCACAAGCTTCTGGTCGGGCCTGGCCTTGGCGGCAGTTTCGGCGGGCAGCGAGATGGCGACGTCCGAGCCCTCGATGCGGGCAACGCCGTCGGCAATGCGAGCATCCAGCATGTTCATCGAGGGCGAACCGACGAAACCGGCGACATAGAGGGTCGCCGGGCGTTCGTAGATTTCGGCCGGGGTGGCAAGCTGCTCGATCTGGCCGTTGCGCATGATCGCGATGCGGGTGGCGAGCGTCATCGCCTCGATCTGGTCGTGGGTGACGTAGACCACGGTCGTGCGCAGCATCTGGTGCAGGCGCTTCAGCTCGGTGCGCATTTCCATGCGCAGTTTGGCGTCGAGATTGGACAGCGGCTCGTCGAAGAGGAACACCTGCGGGTTGCGCACGAGCGCGCGGCCGATGGCGACGCGCTGGCGCTGGCCGCCGGAAAGCTCCGAAGGCCTGCGCTCGAGCAGGTTTTCGATCTGCAGGATCTTTGCGGCCTTCTTCACCGCCTCGGCGCGCTCGGCCGCTGGAACCTTGCGCATTTCCAGGCCGAAGCCGATGTTCCGCGCCACCGACATGTTGGGGTAGAGCGCGTAGGACTGGAACACCATGGCAATGTCGCGGTCCTTGGGATGCACGCCCACCACCGAGCGCCCGTCGATGCGTATGTCGCCGCCGGTGGGCTCGGCGAGGCCCGCAATGATGTTGAGCAAGGTGGACTTGCCACAGCCCGAAGGCCCGAGCAGGACCAAAAACTCGCCGCTTTCCAACGAGAGATCAATGCCCTTCAGCGTGTCGACCGCGCCGTAGCGCTTGCGCACGCCGATGATGTCCAGCGCGCTCAACGGCCTTCTCCGGCGGTGGTGAGGTATCGGGTCATAAGACTACTCGACCTTGGTGATTTTCGAGGAACGCACCGGCGTTCCGACATCGGCCACGCGCTGCGAGGCGAAGGCCAGCATGAAGCGCTGCGCGGCCGGCAGCAAGGCGAAGATTGCGGCGGCGCCGGAGGCGGCGTCGATCTTTACCGTTTCGGTGCCGGCGACCGGCGCCTCGCCGGAGGCGTCGAACACGACCACGGGCGAGCCGGCTTGCCCTGCCGACGCGGCCATGCGCGCGACGAGCTCTGAGGTGGCGTCGGCGGCGCGGAACAGCACCACGCCGACATCTTGTCCCAGCATCTCCATCGGCCCATGGCGCAGCTGCCCGCCTTCGAGCGAGAAGCAGGGCACGCGCGACAGCTCGGTGAGGCCGAGCGCGATGGCTTCAGCCACGCCTTGCGTGCGGCGGCCGGAGGTCACGATGGCGGTGACGTTGGCGAGCGATGCGGCGGCCGCATCGATGGAGACCGTCGACGTCTTGGCGAGGACTTCCAGCGCCTGCGTGGGATCGGCGCCAAGCTCGGCAAGCACTGCCAGATGCAGCGCGAAGCTGATGGTGAGGCTGCGGGTGGCGGCAAAAGCCTTCTCGTTGCCGCCGACGCCGGCTAGGCAGGGCACGGTCTTGGCAAGCGTCGAATTGCCGTCGAGCGTCAGGCCAAAAGTGTGGTCCGGCACGCCGGCCTCGGCGAACCAGCGCAGCACTTCGGCGCTTTCGCCCGACTGCGAGGTTACGAGGATGGTGCGCCCCGACAGCGGCAGCGGCTGGCCGAGCTGTTCCGAGAGCGGCACGGCGACAGCGTCGATGCCGAGGTCGCGATAGAGCGGCTCGACGGCACGGCCGACCGCGTGCGAGCCGCCCATGCCGAGCAGAAGCAGGCGGCCGGTGGCGCGCAAGGCCTCGGCGATTTTGTGCGCGACCGGCTTTGCCGCCTCGAAGGAGGCGATCGAGTCGGCATTCTGCCGGGCCATTTCGTGTTCGATCGCGACAAGGCCCGCCGGGCGTAGGTTCTGTACCGTCACTGTCATCCCTTGACGCCGCCTTGTGTGAGCCCCGAGATCAGGGCGCGCTGCATGAACAGGCCGATCAGCACCGGCGGCAAGGCGGCAAGCACGCCGGCGGTCGCGATCAGGCCATAGTCGGACACCCTGCCGCCGGCGAGGTCGGCGATCGCCACCGTCAGGGTCTTGGCCCTGAGGTCGGAGGTGAAGAGCAGGGCATAGAAGAATTCGTCCCACGCCAGCAGGAAGGCGAAGAGCGCGGCGGTGGCCATCACCGGTGCTGCGAGCGGCAGGGTGATGAGCCGCAGAATCTGGTCGAGGCGAGCACCGTCCATCATGGCCGCACTTTCGATCTCGCGCGGAATGGCGTCGAAGCCGGATTTCAGCAGCCAGGTGGTGAAGGGCGCGAGGATGGTGAGATAGACCAGCGCGAGACCGTAGACGGTGTTGAGCAGGCCGAGCGCGGCGAGGCCCATGTAGAGCGGCACGGCCAGCGCCACCGGCGGCAGCATATAGGTGCCGATCACCGCGTAGAGCGACGTTCCCACCTTGGGCGTGCGCGATACCGCCCAGGCGGCCGGGATGGCAACCAGCAGCGCGGTAACCGTCGCCATGCTGGCGACGCGCAGGCTGTTGAACAGCGCGGCCACGAAGGCGGCGCCCTCGGTGTTGCCGACGGCGGTCAGCAGCCGGCGATAGCGCGACAGGTCGACCGTTTCGGGCCACCAATGCAGCGGCTTGGCCGTGAGGTCGGTGGTGGAGGAGATGCTCATCACGAACAGCCACACGACGGGCGCGAGGATGACCGCGGCCAGCAGGAAGGCGCAGGCGTAGACGAGGATCGTGGCGGCGAGGCTGCGGCGTTCCATCAGCTGGCTCCCGCGGTTCTGCGGATGACCGCGGCGTAGACGACGGCAAGCACAGTGACCATCAAGGTCACCATCAATGCCAGCGATGCGCCGGACCCCGCTCGCTGGAAGGAAAACGCTTCCTGGTAGACCAGGATCGACAGGGTGCGCGTCGAGTTGGCGGGACCGCCGCGCGTCATCACCCAGATGATGTCGAAGACCTTGAAGGCCTCGATGGTGCGCAGCACCAGCGCCACCATCAGCGGGCCGGCGAGATAGGGCAGGATGACGAAGCGGAAGCGCGACCAGGCGCCGGCGCCGTCGACCATGGAGGCGGCGGTGATGTCGCGCGGCACGGCCTGCAGGGCAGCGAGCGCGATCAGCGCCACCAGCGGAAAATTCTTCCAGGTATCGGCGAGGATGAGCGCGGCAAGCGCGGTTCCGGGCTCGCCCAGCCAGGAGCGGTAGGCATCGATGAGGCCGATCTGGGTCAGCGCCGCGTTGAGCGCGCCATATTCGGGATTGTAGATCAGCCGCCAGAGCGTGGCGTTGACGACGGTGGGCAGCGCCCAGGGCAGGATCATCAGCGCCCGCAGCACGGTGCGGCCGTAGAACTGCTGGTTGAGCAGAAGGGCGGCGCCGACGCCCACGACCATCTCGGCCGCAACCGAAATGACGGCGAACCAGGTGGTGGTGATAAGCGTGCGCTGGAAGCCGGCGTTCGACAGCATCTTCACGTAGTTGTCGATGCCGACGAAACTACCGGAGGTGCCGACCAGCTTGGCGTCGGTGAAGGAGAGCCGCACCGTGTCCACCAGCGGCCAGCCGATGACGGCAACCATCACGATCAGCAGCGGCAGCATGAGGAGCCAGGCGCGCGTGTTGATCCAGCTGCTGGACATGAGGGGAAACCTGAGAGCCCTGAAGAAACCTGCTTTCCGGCAGCCGGGCCGAGCCGCGGAAAGCCACGGGCGGCGTCAATGAACGCCGCCCGCGATACTTTTATCAGAGACCGCTGTTTTCAGCAGCCGCGTTCAGGGCGTCTTCCGGCTTGGCCTGGCCAAGCAGGGCTTCCTGGATCGCGGTCTGCAGCGCGGTCGACAGCTCCTGGTACTTCGGCGTGGTCGGACGCGGATACATCGCGCCCAGCGCGACCTTGGCCGCGGCGATCATGTCTTCCTGGCCCTCGCTGACGGCCGGATCGTCATAGGACGAGGTCCAGATCGGCAGGCTGAGCTTGGCGTAGGCATTCTGCGTCGCCTGCGAAGTCATGAACTCGATGTACTTCCAGGCTTCGTCCTGATGCTTGCTGGTGGTGGTGATGCCCAGGCCCATCGAGCCGTTGACGGCCGAAACTTCGCTCTTGCCGTCGACGCCCGGGGCGGGCACGACGCCGACCTTGCCGGCAACCTTGCTCTCCTTGGGGTCGTTGGCCATGTTGTACATGTAGGTCCAGTTCAGCGCGAAGGCGGCTTCGCCGTTCTGGAACACGCGGCGCACGTCCTCCTCGAGGAATTCCTTCGAGTTCGGGTTGGTGAGGCCGGAGGTGTAGGATTCCACCATGTAGTTCAGCGCGTCCAGGCCGCCATCGGTCTGGAAGGCCGGCTTGCCATCCTTCAGGAAGTCGCCCTTATAGGCGCTGACCAGCGTGGTGTAGTCGCAGATCACGGCCTCCGCCTGCGCCCAGCTCCAGGAGATCGGCGTGTCGAGAACGCGCTTCTCCTTGATGATCTTGGCCTGCTCGGCGAGCTCGGCCCAGGTCTTCGGCGGGTTCTGGATGCCGGCCTTCTCGAGGATTTCCTTGTTGTAGAAGAGGTACTTGGTGTCGAGGATCCACGGCAGTCCGAAGCGCTTGCCCTCATACTCGACCGTGGTCCAGGCGCCCGGAAGCACGCCTTCCTTCATTGCCGGCGTGATGCGGTCGGAGACGTCCACCAGCACGTTGTTGGTGGCGAATTCGGCCGGCCAGATGACGTCGAACAGCACGACGTCGTAGCCGCCGCCCGAGCCCTGGGCGAGCACGGTCTTGTCGTGCAGGCCTTCGTAGGGCACGAATTCCACATTGACCGTGATGTCCGGATTGGCCTTGGTGAAGGCCTCCGTCATGGCGCGTACGTCGTCTTCGCTATAGGCGGCCTGGGCCATGAACAGAGCGTTGAGCTTGGTCTCGGCATGTGCCACGCCGCCGAGTGCTGCGCTGAACAGGGTTGCGCCGAGCAGCGCGGTCTTGATCGATTTCAACATTGGTTCCTCCACCACCTCATTGTGCAGTCTTGCCGGGTTCAGTTTTGACGAACGCCGCGCCCGGATGCAAGCAAGCCCCGAAGCCGCTCAAACGCCAGAGGCGTCTTGCCGGCCGGGGAAAGTTGTGGCGATGACCGCCCTCCGAGTGCGAAAACGTTGTGCCTTTTCATTAAATCAATTGTCTTGAAATATTCCTTGATCAATATTGGGGATGTGTCAAGAGGGATGTCGATGGACGATACGCGGCATATCCGGGCGAAGAGCGGGACCAATCTCGGCGGTGCCAGCGCCCATAATCGGCGGGTGATGATAGACGCCCTGCGGCTGAACGGGGCGCTGTCGCGCGCCGATCTCGCGCGGGCGACCCGGCTGACGCCGCAGACCGTTTCCAACATCATCGAGGAACTGTCGCGCGACGGACTGGTCATGTCGCTCGACACGGTGCGCAAGGGCAGGGGGCAGCCGGCCACGCCTTATGGGCTCGTGCCCGAGGGCGCCTTCGCCATCGGCCTGCAGATCGACCGGCATGTGACGCGGGCTATCGTGGTCAATCTGGTGGGCGACGTGCTGGCGAAGATGGAAGCCAACCTGCCTCCCGGAGGACCGACCGAAGGCGTGAAGGTCGTGCTCGATCTCATCGCCTGGGCGCGCCGCGCGCTTTGCGAACGCGTGCCGGAAGCGGAGGAACGCCTCGTGGGCCTGAGCATCGCCATGCCCGGCCCGTTCGGGATCAGCGCGCCCTATGGCGAGCCGTGGGCGATGACCGCCTGGCAGGCTTTTCCGCTACTGGAGACGATCGCCGCCGGAACCGGGCTGGAGGTGGTGCTGCAGAACGACGCGGCCGCCGCATCGACGGCTGAAAAGATGCTGGGTGCGGCCCATGGCGTGGACCATGCCATCTGCATCTTCCTGGGCTACGGACTCGGGGCCGGGCTGATCGTCAATGGCGAGCCCTATGGCGGCGCCTATGGCAATGCCGGCGAGATCGGCATGATACTGGCGCTTTCGCCCGAGCAAGGCGGCGGCATCGGCTCGCTGGAAACCTTCGCATCCATCGCTTCGCTGTGCAAGGCGCTGGATCTCGACCCTGCCGACCCGAACCTGTTCGACCTGATCGCCGACGCGGTTGCGCGGGCCGACCCGAAGGTCGAAGACTGGATTGGCAAGGCGGCTGACCGGCTGCGCTGGACGGTGCAGATGCTGGAATCGGTCTTCGACCCGCAGACCATCATCCTGTGCGGCGGTGCGCCGCGCTCGCTGATCGACCGGCTGATCGAACGCATGCAGCCCTTGCTGCCGTCGGTTGCCGAGCGGCCCGGGCGCTATCCCGAAGCCCGGCTGCAGGCGGGCCTGGCCGATCCCTGGGCGGTGGCGCTGGGGGCCGCGGCCGAACCGATCTCGCGGGCCTTCGATCCGCGCTTTTCGGCGATCCTCAAGGCGCGCCCGGCATCGGGCCATATGTTTCGGTCCTGAGACAACGTGCTGACGCGACATGCAGCGCCTTTTGCGCCGTCCGGCATCAGTCAGCGGCGTGGCTTGCCGTATGGACCACGTGGGCGGTGCGAATGAAGAGCGCCTGAACCTTCTCCCAGAAATTGCCGCCCAGTACGAAAAAGCCCGCCACGAATATGAGATCGCCGGCGAGCTGATACTCCCATCTGTTGGGTCTGATGCCCGGCCAGAAATGGTCGATATACGGCTCGAGTATCGACCATGTGAGCGGTACCCAGAACATGACCAGCCCGATGGCATGGCGCACCGGCCCGACCGGTCCGACCGGCCCGAGCCCATGCAGGCGCGGGACATAGCTGACGAGGATGTTCTTCAGCTCCTGGAAGCCGGCCTTGCCGACGAGCGCGATGACCATGACGAGCAGGATCTTGTTTATGATGAAGACGGCGCCCGTGATGGCTGCCAAGGTGGCCGGCTGCAGTCCGAGAGCGGCAAGAAGGGGGATCATCAGCACCAGCACGACTGCCAGGACGAACAGGGCTATGCCGCACCTGAACCGCCAGCCTCTGCCTGCCTCACCCCGTGGCTGGATATTCCCCATGCCCATCATCGCTCCCATCCTTCGCGTCGAGGTCGATGCGAAAATATACCGCTGGCCGGGGCTTTTTATAGGGACGAAAGCGTAGGCGCCTGCGTCGGTGCTGCTAGCGGAATGGTCCGTTTACGTGGCAGTCTTTGTTGCCAAGCGATCCCAGGGTCGGCTGGCAAGTTCCATAATTAAACTTACCTGACTTTCGCGAGTTGGGGGGGTGGATTCTACCTTGAAGTGCGACTTTGCAGCGATATCAATGGCTTATCGCACGCAAGGACCGCCGATGAAACGCACCTACTCGCAAATCAGTCTGGATGGACGACGCAAGATCGCACGCTGGTGCCAGGCCGGCGTCGCCGTCGACGTGATCGCCGAGAAACTCGGCCGGCATCGATCGTCGATTTTCCGCGAGTTGCGGCGCAACGCCTTTGAGGATCGTGAGATGCCGGAACTGATCGGCTATTATTGCGTGACGGCCCACAACAAGGCCAAGGAGCGCCGCAGCCGATACCGCAAGCTGGTGCGGTTTCCGCGCCTGCGATCGGCGATCATCGAGCGGATCAAGCATGGCTGGTCGCCAGAGCAGATCGCCGGCCGACTGCAACTCGAGAAAAGCCCGACGCGCGTCTGTCACGAGACGATCTACCGCTTTGCCTATTCGAGCGACGGCCAGGAGATGAAGCTGTGGCACTATCTGCCCGAACGTCGGGCGCGTCGCCGGCCACGCCATGCCCGGCGACGCTATGGCCGCCGATTCAGCCCGGAACTCGGCATTCTGCACCGTCCGGACGCTGTCCGCGAGCGAAAGCAGCTTGGTCACTGGGAATGCGACCTGATCCAGTTCCGCAAGAAGTTCGGCAACGCCAACGTCACATCATTGGTCGAACGGGTCAGCCGCTTCACCGTGTTCCTGCGCAACAACGACCGGCAATCAAAGCCGATCATGGATGGGCTGATCGATACCTTGAGCGCCCTTCCCCAAGCCGCGCGCCGTTCGATCACCTTTGATCGCGGCACCGAATTCACCGACTGGCCCCATCTGCAGGCGGGGCTCGGCGTGCAGACCTGGTTCTGCGACCCACAGTCGCCCTGGCAGAAAGGATCGGTCGAAAACACCAATCGCCGGGCCCGCAAATGGCTGCCGAGAGACCTCGATCCGCTGTCGGTCAACGACAGCGACCTGAAGGGCATCTGTGACCAGCTCAACACCACGCCGCGGAAATGTCTCGGCTTCAAGACGCCGTCTGAAGTGTTCAGGCAGAAGCTTCTGGCCGCCCGGCGATGAACCGGCTACCCTACCCCAGCTCAAAGTCGCGCTTCGGCGAGAACTCACAGAAATGGGGCCGATGAACGAACCCGCTGCCCGGGACGGGCGCGCGCGGTGAGGTAGTGGTCACGGGCCGGCCGTCGCGGCCGCCGCGACCGCAAGCCGTTCTCTCGCGTCAGTCGTTCAGTGCGATGGAGGCCGCACTGAACTTTCAGGATCACGTCAAAAGCGACACGCACGATATGGTAAGAGGTCGGCAGCAGGTGTCTCACCAGTCATTTGCTCGGCAAGCAAACGGCCAGTCACCGGACCGAGGGTGAAACCATGGTGTGCGTGGCCGAAGTTGAACCAAAGACCAGGGTGCTTCCCGGCCCCGCCGATCACCGGTTTCATGTCGGGCAGGCATGGTCGTACCCCCATCCATGCCTCCGGCTCCACGCGGTTGCCGAGTGGGATCAGCGACCGGGCAATCGCCTCCGCCTTGTCGAGCTGAACGGGCGTCGGCGCAGAATCGCGCGGCGCCAGTTCGATGCCCGTCGTCAGGCGAATGCCGTCGAGCATCGGAGACAGGACGAAGCCCCCGTATTCGCTTAGGATCGGCCGATTCAGCGAAACCCCAGCGGGCGGGGAAAAATGCATGTGATAGCCGCGCTTGACCGCAAGCGGAATGCGATAGCCGAGCTGCTCGGTCACATCCGTCGACCATGCCCCGAGCGCGAGAACCACATCCCTTGCCCGAACTTCGCCTGCCTCCGATGGCAGCTTCCAATGCCCATCGCTCTGCTTCACTTGCCGAGCATCCGCGTGGACGAACCTCCCACCCCGTCGCAAGAACAGCTCGGCATACGCCTTGGTCACCGCACCCGGACTGGACACTGTGACAGGATCCCGCCAATGGATCGCACCGAAAACGGAAGGGTTGATCGCCGGCTCCAGATCGTGAAGTTGGCTCCGGTCCAGCAGATCGTAGCTTAGCCCGTATTCCCCCAGGCGCTCGGCAGCTTCCCTCGAAAACGCCAGATCCTTCGGAGTGCGGCACAGTTCCAGCCAGCCCGTCTCACGAGCAAGATGGGTCGCCTCCGCATCCTTCAAGAGAAGCTGATGTTCGCTGACGCACCGCTCTATCAGCGGAAGCATGTCCCGGGCGGCATCTGCCAGGTGCCGGGGCGAGGAATGACGCCAATATTGGAATAACCATGGCGCAACGCGTGGCAGGTGCGTCCAATGATAGCGGACGTCCGCAGACCGGTTCAAGGCAAACCGAAGCAGGGTCAGGACGCTGCGCGGAAATGCATAGGGCACCACGCTGGAGCGTTCGATAAGCCCGGCATTGCCATAGCTGGTTTCTTCGCCGGGCCCGCGCCGGTCGACAAGCACCACGGAACGCCCCCGGGCCTGCAAATGAAGGGCCGTGGACACGCCGACTATACCCGCGCCAAGAACCGCGACGTCGCTATCGATGGTCAAAATCGTTTCCTAACTATTCGCAGAAAGACCGGATGTGCCGAAACGGCGCGGTTTATGACGCGCCGGCGTATTCCATGGTCTTGTCGAGGGGGAAGATTGGCCGCGGGACGTTGCGGTAGGGAAGCTTTTCGAGCTGCAGGGTACACAGCGCTCCGCTATCGCAGACGATTACCTTGTCGGCGATCGGCTCGAAGGCGGCCCGGAAATGCTGCATGGATTTGAGGGCGACGACCGACTTTCTAGTTGGGTCGATGCCGAAAGCGGCAAACTGCTGCAAGTCCAGCATCTGGGTGACGTGGCTGACAATCAGAATGTCGATGCCGTCGACGCGCAGGACAGCCGTCTTGCCAAAGCTGAGCTGAAGGCCTCCGATCATCGGGCCGTTGCCGGTGAATACGCCGTCGCTGACCAGCATCAGCGTCCCGGCGAGGGCCAAAGGCCCGCCGCCGAAACGTGCGTCCGTCTTGCCGCCGACGCTGACGGTCACCGTCTCGCCAACGGCGCGGGTGCTGAGTTCCTGCGCGACCTCGGGGTCGAGCAGCGGGCCGAAGCAGGCATTTTCCACCTGTGCTTCGAGAAGCGCGCGCAGCAATTCGGTCGAATCGCCATAGCCGCCTCCGCCGGGATTATCGGCATAGTCGGCCACTACGATCGGCCTCGATGCTCTATGCGCCTTGCAGATGGCCGCTGCCTCCTCCACGGAATAGTAGGTGTTGTAGGACTTGTGGCGTCCTTCCCACATTTCGCCGGCAATGCGATTGGCGAAGGCATAGTGTTCAGTGTCGTCGCCCTGGCAGGTGATAAGCACGGTGGGGCCGACATCGGCAATGTCGGCATTGCCGAAACCGGAATTGATGCTGACGGCGAAGACGTCGGGATGGCTTTCATAGTCCACACCGCGTGCCACCCATTCGATCATCGGGCCGAGGTCGGTGCGCCCGGTGCTGGTTTCATCGAGCATGGGAAGATGTACGCGGATGGTGCGAGGCTTGATCTTGCCCTGCATGGCGCGGTGCAGGATGTCTCCTGCCTGAAGGCCCCGGTCGCGCATGTCGACATGGGGATAGGTCTTGTACGACACGATGATGTTGGCGAGCTCGCACATCTTCGGCGTGACGTTGGCATGAAGATCGAGCGTGATCGCGATGGGGATGTCGCGGCCCACGGCTTGACGCAGCCTTGCAAGCAGTTCGCCCTCGCCGTCTTCGCAGAATTCGGTCACCATCGCGCCGTGCAGGCCAAGCAGGATCCCAGAGAGGCTGTCCTTTAGCCTTCTGGCCGCTTCCACGATCGGGCCGGCAAGGCGGTCAAAAGCATCCCGGGTCACCATTCCTGACGGCTCGGCCGTAGTGCTCAGCACATGCTCGACGTTCCATCCGTGCTTTCGCGCGGAATCGAGGAACCCCGCCAGTTCCGTATTGGCATCCGAGCGCTTGGCCACGGCCTCCTCACCGAAATAGAGGAACTTGCCGCGAAACGCATCATAGCCCGTGAGATTCCGGTTGAATGTATTGGACTCGTGTTTGAACTCGGCAGTCAGAACTTGAAAGGGCATGTCTGTTCCTCAGATGGACGTCAACGACAGGGGAAAGTGGCAAGCGACAGGATGTTCGTACGGCGGCATGTTTCCGTCCGCGTTTCCCAGACTGTGATGGGGGCGTGATTGCAGTTCCGGCCGTTCGGTCCGGCAGCGTTCCTGGGCGAAGGGACAGCGCGAGGCATAGGCACATCCCGGTGGCAGGTCGAAGGCGCTGGGAATTTCGCCTTCGGCCGGCGCCACCGCGCGCCTGAGCTTGGGGTCGGGTTCAAAGGTGCTGTCAAGAAGGGCCTTGGTATAGGGGTGGCGGGGCAGTGCCGTGGGTGTGGGCAGCAGCTCGACCACGCGGCCGAGATACATCACCACGATCCGGTCGGAGAAATAGCGGACGAGACCGAGATCATGCGAAATGAAGAGATATGTCAGGCCGAGTTCGTCCTTCAGCCGTTCCAGAAGGCCGATGATCTGCGCCTGTATCGACACGTCGAGCGAGGCGGTCGGCTCGTCCAGAACGAGAAACTCGGGCTGGAGCGCAAGCGCCCGTGCGATGCCAGCACGCTGCTTTTGGCCACCGGAAAGCTGGTGCGGATAGCTGCGGGCAAGCTCCGGGCGAAGGCCGACCATGGTCAGAAGCTCCTCAACCTTGGCGCTGGCTTCGGCCTTGGTCAACTTGACGCCCTGCAACCGAAACGGCTCCAGCAGGGCGTCCTGCAGCCGATAGCGCGGATCGATAGCCGAGTAAGGATCCTGGAAAACCATCTGCATGCGGCGGCGCATGCTGCGCATCGCCTTCGGCGTCAGCGTCCCAATGTCGATGCCGTCAAACATCACGCGGCCCGAGGTCGGCTCGATCAGGCGAAGCGCCAGGCGCGCGAGGGTCGATTTCCCGCAACCGGATTCGCCAACCACACCGGTGACGCTGCCGCGCTCGATCTGCAGTGAGACATTGCTTACCGCGTTCATCGTCCGCGACTTGCGCAAAAGCCTCCTGCCGCCGGTGAAGGTCCGGTTAAGGTCGGTGATCGAAACGAGGGTATCCGAATGTCCCAGCGTCATCCCTGCACTCCCGCGCTGAAGTGGCATGCGACATGGCCCCCATCCGCAGTTTTCGTGATCTGCGGCGTTTGCGTGCGGCACACATCGGCCGCCGCGGGACAACGGGGGTGGAAGCGGCACCCGGAAGCATATGAACTGACACTCGGAACGCTGCCGGGAATGCCTTTCAGGCTGCCCGGCGCCATCCCCGCCCGCGGAATGCATCCTATCAGCGCCTGGGTGTAGGGATGGTTCTGCTGGCGAAAGATCGCGCCGACTTCGTTGCTCTCGGCAACTCGGCCGGCATAGAGCACAACCACGTCATCGCAAGCCTGCGCGATGACGCCCATATCGTGCGTGATCAGCATCAGCGCCATGTCGCGCTGCCGAACAAGCTGGACCAGCAGCTCGATGATCTGCGCCTGCACGGTCACGTCCAGCGCCGTCGTCGGCTCGTCGGCGATGATCAGGTCGGGGTCGGCGGCAAGCGCCATAGCGATGACAATCCGCTGCTTCATGCCGCCCGACAATTGGTGCGGATACAGCTTGCAGACCTCGGCCGCCTCGGGAATGCGCAACTGCGACAGGAGTTCGATGCTGCGTTGACGGGCGGCCTTCCGCGTCATTTTCAGGTGCAGGCGCAGAACCTGGTCGATCTGGTCGCCGACAGAGATGACGGGATCGAGTGACGTCATCGGATTCTGGGCTATGAAAGCGATCCGATTGCCCCGCAGCTTTCGGTAGTCGGCCTCCCGCAAGCCGGTCAGGTCGATCCCGTCGAATATCACCGACCCGCTGCGGATACGACCGCGGCTGAGTGGCAGAAGCCCCATCACGGAGAGGGCCGTGAGAGATTTTCCCGAGCCGGATTCGCCCACGATACCCAGGACCTTGCCTTTGTCGACCGAGAAGGTGATGCCATCCAGCAGGGTCACGTTCCCGATTGAAATCGAAAGATTGTCTACGGCTAGAAGCGACATGTCAGGCCGGCCTTACTTGCGAGCGAATATCGAGCGCGCGGATCAGGCTGTCGCCCAGCATGTTGATCGCGATGACCGACAGCGCCACCATGAGGCCGGGGAAGATGATGATCCAAGGGGCGGTGAATATCTGTGCGGTGCCGTTGCTCATCATGCCGCCCCAGCTCGGGATTGGAGGCTGGGCGCCGAGGCCGAAGAAGCCCAGCGTTGCCTCGAGGATGATGCCGTCGCCGGTCGCAAGCATCGCGGCAACGATAATGGGAGGCAGGGCGTTCGGCAGCAGGTGCGCAAACACGACGTGACGCGGCCCTGCCCCGAGGCTCACCGTGGCCTCGACATAGGTCTCGTTTTTCAGGCTCAGGATCTGGGCGCGGGTAAGCCGGGTGAACTGGGCAAGATAGGCGATGCCGATCGCCATCATTGTGGAGTACATGCCGGCGCCAACGATCGCCACGAAGATGAGCGCGATCAGGATTTCCGGGAATGACCAGGTCAAGTCGACGACAGCCGTGACGATCCGGTCGAAGATCCCGCCAAGGTAGCCGCTCATGGCGCCAAGAAACATGCCGACGCAGACCGAAACCGAGATCGCCACTACGCTGACCTTCAATGAGGTCCGGGCGCCATGGATTATGCGGGAAAGGACATCGCGGCCGAATTCGTCCGTTCCGAGCCAATGGGCCACAGATGGAGGGGTATTGGCCATCGGAAGATTCTGTATCTCGAACGAATAGGGCGCCAGCCAGTCGGCGAAGATCGCGACAAATATGACCGTCGCCAGAAACACCGTGGCAATTGCGCCGCCCGGCGAGGCCACGACGCGGTAAAAGGTACTGTCTGCGTTTACGGTCATGACTTCAATGCATCCCTGGATCGCGGGTCCATCGCGGCTTGGAGCAGGTCGCCGATCAGCGTGCCGAGCATCACGGCTATCGCCAGCATCAGAAGGCAGCCCTGGACGAGGGGATAGTCGCGTTGGTTCAACGCCTTGATGAGAAGAGTGCCGAGGCCTGGCCTGGCGAAGACGAATTCGACGGTGACCGCGCCACCCAGGATCCAGCCGATACGCAGCGCCAAGACCGTGATGACGGGGATCAGGGCGTGGCGCAGGATATGGAAGATCTGAATGCGCCAGTTCGGCAGGCCCTTGGCATGCAGCAACAGGATGAAATCCTTCTGGGAAATGTCGATCATGGCCACGCGGGTGACGCGGGCAATCAGCGCCGTTCCGCCGAGGCCTATCGTCAGCACCGGCAGGACGAGAGAGCTCCAGCCGCGTGCTCCGGAAACCGGGAACCAGCCAAGCTGAACCGCAAAGGCAAGGATCAGAAGCAGGCCGATCCAGAAACCGGGAATGGTCGACCCGAGCAGAACGAGCCCCATGATGCCGCGGTCGACCAGGCTGTCGCGGTGAACGGCAGCGGTCGCACCGGCGGAAACTCCGACGAAGGTGGAAAACAGCAGCGCCAGACTGCCGAGTGTCAGGCTGTAGGGCAAGTTCTGGGCGATAAGGGTGGCGACGGGTCGTCTTACCACGATCGCGTCGCCGAGGTCGCCTTTGAAGAGATTGGCGAGCCAGAGGAAGTATTGTTCGAACAGGGGCTTGTCGAGGCCGTATTTGGCGGCAAGCTCCGCCCTCTGCTGCGGCGTCGCGCCGATGCGTATCAGATTGTCGATCGGATCCCCGGGAACCAGATGGACGATCAGAAAGATGATCAGCGAAACGGCAAAGAACACCGGGAGAAGAAGCAACAGGCGCTTCGCGGCAAATCCGAGCATGTGAAACTTTCCTCCCGGTGCGCTTGCTCCTCCTTTACTCCATTACTTCCATGTCCAGGATCGTCTGGCCCCTCAGGCCGGGGCCACGGATTTCTGCCGGCACGCGAAGCTTATCCTTGTTGTAGCTGATGTTCTGAACCGGCTGGTAGATCGGCGCGAACAACCACTGCGACAGAATATGCTCGTGATAGGTCTTGAAGTTGGCCACCCGCTCTTCCCAGGTGCGAGACCCGGTCATCGCCTTCTGGTTCAGCTCCTCCGACTTGGGATCGTTCCACATCGAAATGTTGGGGTAGCCCAGCCGCTTGCCGCTGAAGAACCAGTCGAGAATGTCGGCGTTGGCCCAGTCGTAACTGCGCACGGCCAGCTGGTGCTGGTTCTTCTTGTAGAGATCGCGAATGGTGCTGGAGTCGTAAACGGTGATCTCGGCCTGCATGCCGATGGCCTTCAACTGCGCCTGAACCGCCTCTGACACTCGCTTGAACTCGGTGTCGCCCTGGGTCCAAAGCGTCACCGAAAGCGGCTTTCCGTCCTTTTGGCGGACGCCATCAGGCCCCATTGTCCAGCCCGCCTCATCGAGGAGGGTATTTGCCTTGGCCGGATCGTAGGAAATATTGTATTTCGGATCGACGTTCGCTTCCGCGAGCGAGCTGATCAGGAAGTTGTGCGCCTCCGCGCCAACCCCCTTGTAGATATTGTCGAGAATTTCCTTCTGATTGACGGCCAGGGCCGTAGCCTCGCGCACGCGGACGTCTGTGAACGGCTCGACGCTGGTGTTGATCGGCATGTACATGACGACAAGACCGGGAAGGCTAAGCGTTTCCAGGTTGGGCGTCGCCTTGATCTGCGGCAGGAAGTCGGTTGGTACGTCATAGAGCAGGTCGATGCCGCCAGTCTTCAGCTCGAGAAAAGCGGTGGACTGCTCGGGGATCTCGCGCATCGTCAAAGTCTGGATCTTGGCGGGACCCTGGTTCTGCGACAATTCCGATCCCCAGGTGTAGTCGTCGTTGCGAGTCAGCACCGTCTCCTGGCCGACCGCGAAGCTCTCGAGCTTGTAGGGGCCCGTCCCGACGGCTGTGGTGATGCCGTAGTCATCGCCCAACTCCTTCACCGCTTTCGGACTGGGAACCCCCATGAAGGAGCTCGAGAAGTTGAAAAGCAGGTTCGGGTCGGGCTGCTTCATCAGCAGCTTCACCGTATGGTCATCCACCATCTCGATCTTGTCGATCGCATCGATCATGAACTGGTTTTCGGTGCCTTGGAACAGGGCCAGCCAGTCGACGATCGTCTGCGCGTTGAAGGGCTCGCCGTCGTGGAACTTGACGCCTTGGCGCAGTTTGAAGACCCAGCTCATACCGTCGGGCGCCGCATCCCACGATTCCGCCAGATGCGGATGGAATTGCTGTTTTTCGTCCTGCTCGATCAACCGATCATAGATCAGGTAGTTCGAAACATTCAGCATCGTCGCCTTGACGGGATAGTAGCTTGGCGCGCCGACAGCAGATGAGGCGATGACAAAGGTCGCCTCCTGGGCAAAAGCCGCCGGTGCAAGCGCAAAGGACAATCCCCCCACCAGCGCCAGCGAAGCAGTGCTGTTCAATGTTTTGCGAATGTAGTTCATTTGGTTCCCCTTTTTTTTCTTTGGAGTGGTCTTGGTAAATTTTTTGGCCCTGACGGGTCTCCGACATAGCCAATGAAGTCGCTGTACAACTCCGACGTGCGGTTCATTCGCCGCTCGACCGACGGGCCAAGGGCTGCGAAGACACCATTGATGATCAGGTTCGTGAGGGTGACCATCAGGGAGGTCGAATCCCAGAACAGGTTGAACTGGGTGGGGACAACGAACATTTCGTCCACCAGTTCGCGACCCCAATCGCAGAACTCATCGGTGATCAGGATGATGGGAATGCCCGCCGCGCGGGCTTCCTGGACCAGCAATGGAGCAAGGCGGGAATAGCGCCGCGCTTCATAGACGACGAGGCAGGACTGCGTTGCATCGGCCAGCAGGAGTTCGGAGAAGTTTCCTCCCGCAAGGTCGAGAAGTCGTATGCCGGGCCGTATGTACTCCATCTGGTTGACGAAGATCTGAGCGATGCCGCGCTCTGTCTGGAACCCGGCCGCATATACCTGTGGTGTCTCGGACAGCAGCTTTACCGCGCGTTGCCATGACTGTGACCGGGCCAGCTCGTACACGGCGACCAGGCCCGCCATCTCCAGGTCCAGGCTGCGCGCCAGCTCGTCCGCGCCATTTTTGCTTCGTTCCCGGAATTCCTGCAGCCGATCCCCGATGAGCCATGGTCGATCGCCTATGTCTGCCTGGAGAACTGCCTTGAAAGCCTTGAAGTGCGGATAGCCCAGCGAACGGCAAAAACGCCCGACCATGGGCTCGCTGACGCCAACCTTGGCGGCCAGAGACGCGGCGGTCTCAAATGGAATGCCGGTCATGTTCGCCAGCATATAGCTGCCGATCGTCTTTTCCGACTTACTGGCATCCGCCGAGGCCAGATATTCAACCAAACGCTTTCTCAACTAAGCCATCAAGGGTTGACAGGACAGAGGACAAGGCTGTTAGTTTATGAAACTTCTGTCAACTCTTTTTATTTTTCTTACATTTTTCAGCCGATCCCGCGAACGGTCAAAGGTGCCCAGTCGATGCCTGCCACGACCCACGATCTGGTACTGCGGAATGCCCTCATCATCGACGGCACTGGAAAGCCCGGCTTTCCGGGCGATATCGGCATAAGGGACGATCGGATCGCGACTATCGCCGAGCCGGGCACACTGCTCGGCGACGCACGCATGGATGTCGGCGGACGCGCGGTCAGCCCCGGCTTCATCGATGTTCATACGCATGACGACCGGTTGGTTTTGATCGATCCGGCCATGGCACCGAAGGTCAGCCAAGGCATTTCAACGGTAATCGTGGGAAACTGCGGGGTTAGCCTGTCACCATTGGTGCTGCAGGAGGAACCGCCTCAGCCTCTCAATCTGCTCGGTAGCGCAAAAGACTTCCGCTTCGGCCGCATGGCCGATTATATCGAGGCGGTTGCCTCGGCTTCCCCGGCGGTCAATGTGGCTGCTCTCGTCGGCCACTCGTCGTTGCGGGTCGCCGTCATGGGAGATCTAGACCGCCCGGCAACCGAGTCCGAAATCGAAGACATGAGGCAGATCCTCGCGTCAGCCCTGGAAGATGGCGCCATTGGTCTGTCGACCGGGCTCTACTATCCCCCGGCTCGTGCAGCCGAGATCGACGAAGTGGTCCTGCTCGCGCGGGAAGTTGCGTTGGCCGGCGGGATCTACACCACCCATATGCGCGATGAGGATGACTTCGTCATGGAGTCGCTCGAGGAGACGTTCGAGACCGGCCGGCGCGCCGATGTGCCGGTGGTGGTCTCGCACCACAAATGCGCAGGCAGGCGAAACTGGGGGCGAAGCGTCCATACGCTGCGCGCGATCGAAGCCGCCGCCGCGAAGCAGGAAGTTGGCGTCGACGCGTACCCTTACGCCGCGAGCTCGACAATTCTTCTGCCCGAATGGGTGGACGAAAGCATCCGCGTGATGGTCACGTGGTCCACGCCCCACCCCGAGATGGCGGCGCGCGATCTTTCCGATATCGCGGCCGAATGGGGCGTGAGCCAGAAGGAAGCGAGCGCCCGGCTTGCTCCTGCAGGGGCGGTCTATTTCGACATGCACGAGGATGACGTTCAGCGCATTCTTGCCAATCCTCTGGTGATGATCGGCTCGGACGGCATTCCCCATGACCAGCACCCGCATCCCCGCCTTTGGGGAACATTTCCAAGAGTTCTCGGGCACTATTCCCGGGATGTCGGTTTGTTCCCACTAGAAGAAGCCGTGCGCAAGATGACAAGCCTGCCGGCGGCAAAATTCCGGCTAAAGGATCGGGGCCAGGTGGCGGTCGGCTACTTCGCCGATCTCGTGGTGTTTGACCCGGCGACGATCATCGACGCTGCTACGTTTGATAAGCCCATCGCACCCGCAACGGGCATCGAAGCCTTGTTCGTGAACGGCAGGATGGCTTACACAAGCGCGGATGGGAGCATTTCCGGCAGAAGCGGACGTTTCATTCGTCGCCAATAAGGTGATGGGGCAGATGCCTGAGTTCTGGTGCTCGGGGCCGCCCAAAGAAAGTCGCCTGGCACCGACGCGCTTCATCGAGCTGAAGGACGCCAACGAAGGTTGACTTCGCGATCCGGCTCAGTCTGTTGGCGCACGTCGGCCCGAGGTACGTACGGCCCAGTCGATGATCTGTCGTGAAGTCATGGTACCCCACCCCCGTCCGACCCCATAACCGTGCTGGAACAGAACCATCGTCGGGATGCCTCGAATGCCGAGACGACCCGCGATCTGGGTTCGGCATCCGAGTTGGAATGCTCTGCAAAAAAGTAGAAATTAATGATTGCAATTTTTCGAAATCGTTTTATGCTAGTTATATGAAGCTGCCACAACTTGGCGGACTGATCATGGCGCACATCCCTGTGCGGGGCAGTCTCGCAGCAGCCATCGACCAGCCCATTTCCACTAGACCAGTGTCCTGGAGGAGGCAGTTCACGATACATATTAAGCAGCCGGAGATCACTGGATTGACATCAACAGAGACCCTTTCGCGGGAAGCGGCGAACATGAAGGCAAATGTCGATGAGGCATCGAGCTTTCTGAAGAAGCTTTCGAACTCGGATCGCCTTCTGGTCGCCTGCGCCCTCACAGATGGAGAGCGTTCGGTGCGCGAGCTGGAGGACCTTCTCGGCATCCGCCAGCCGGGGCTGTCGCAACAGCTCGCCGAACTCAGGGAGGCGGGCCTAATAGTCGGCCGGAAGGAGGGCAAGCAGGTCTTCTATCGGCTGGCTGATCCCCGTGTCGAAATCTTCATTGCCACCATGCACCGGCTCTTTTGCAGGCCGGATAATCAGATCTCTACCAACAAAGAACTAGCATCATGACAGAATTTACCCCATTCGCCTCGCTGTTCGGCGGAACGCTGATTGGGCTTGCCGCCGTTCTGCTGATGGCCTTCAACGGCCGTATTGCTGGCATGTCCGGCATACTTGGCGGCATCCTGCCTCCAGTCTCGCCCGACTGGGCCTGGCGGGCCGCCTTTCTGGTTGGCGCGTTTGCAGCACCAGCCCTGATCCTGACCGCCGGTGGCTACGACATTCCCTTCCAGACCACCGTTTCGACGCCCTGGATTGTCGTTAGCGGCCTGATCGTCGGCATAGGCATCACCTATGGCTCCGGCTGCACCTCGGGACATGGGGTCTGCGGGATGGCCCGGCTGTCGGTACGCTCGATCACTGCCACACTGGCCTTCATGGTGACCACGGCCGTCACTGTCTTCGTTGTCCGCCACGTTCTGGGAGGCTTCTGATGCCGCGAATTCTGTCCGCCCTCATCTCCGGCCTGATTTTTGGCGCCGGCATCGCCATCTCGGGCATGATCAACCCTGCCAAGGTTTTGAACTTCTTCGATATCGCCGGAAGTTGGGACCCTTCGCTCGCCTTCGTCATGGGAGGCGCGCTGGCGGTCACGGCCGTCGGTTATTTCCTGGTCCTCAAACGCGCGGCGCCGGTTTTCGAGCCGAAGTTCTATCTGCCCACCAGGAAGGATCTCGACCTGCCGCTCCTGGCCGGCTCGGCAACCTTCGGCATCGGCTGGGGCATTGCCGGCTTCTGCCCCGGCGGTGCCGTCCCCGCAATAGGCCTCATGAAGGCCGAGGCCTTCATCTTCGTTGCCGCGATGGTTGGCGGCATTGCGCTCGCGCGTCTCATTCGCCGGGCGACAAGCGCCAAGACCGCATCGAAACACGCCTGAACAGGAGCTTCTCCAATGCCCGAACCGCTTCCCTTCATGCCTGACCTCACCGTTAAACCCGAAGTCGTTCCTTTCTTCGACGAACCGACCAACACGATCAGCTACATAGTCAAGGACCCTGCATCGAACGCATGCGCTGTGATCGATTCCGTGATGGACATCGACTACGCAGCCGGCCGCATCACCTATGACGGCGCCGACAAGATCATCGCCTATATTCAAGAGCGGGGTTGGAAGCTTGAATGGCTAATTGAAACCCATGTCCATGCGGATCATCTGTCCGCAGCGCCCTACATCCAGGAAGAACTCGGCGGCAAACTCGGCATCGGCGAGAATATCACGGTCGTCCAGAATACCTTCGGCAAGATCTTCAATGAAGGCACCGAGTTCCATCGCGACGGGTCGCAGTTCGACCGGCTCTTCAAGGATGGTGACAGCTACCAGATCGGCACGATGACCGCCCATGTGCTCCACTCGCCGGGCCACACCCCGGCCTGCATGACGCACATTGTCGGTGATGCGGCCTTTGTCGGGGACACGCTTTTCATGCCCGATGGCGGCTCGGCCCGTGCCGATTTCCCGGGCGGAGATGCCCGCACCCTCTATCGCTCGATCCAGCGTGTCCTGACATTGCCTAGCCAGACGCGCCTCTTCATGTGCCACGACTACGGTCCGAACGGGCGCGACATCCAGTGGGAAACAACAGTCGCCGAAGAGCGCGACCACAACATTCATGTCGGCAAGGGTATAAGCGAGGATGAGTTCGTGGAGATGCGCGAAGCGCGTGATGCAACCCTTGCCATGCCGAAGCTCATCATCCCTTCGCTCCAGGTCAACATGCGCGCCGGCCGGCTTCCGCCTGCCGACGAGAGCGGCAAGACCTTCCTGAAGGTTCCCGTCAACATCCTCTGAGGGGCTGGCCCGGTCGGCGGACAGCGTTGTCATGGTCAGAATCGAGAAAATCCTCCCCATCCTGGCTTGGGGCAAAGCTTATGATCGCGCAGTCATGACCAGCGACCTGGTGGCGGCAATGATCGTTACCATCATGCTGATCCCTCAGTCATTGGCCTATGCGATGCTCGCGGACCTGCCGCCGGAGGTTGGGCTGTATGCCTCGATCCTTCCTCTGGTGGCCTATGCGGTCTTCGGCACCAGCCGCGCACTGGCGGTTGGTCCGGTCGCCGTGGTCTCCCTGATGACGGCTTCCGCCATCGGGCAGATCGCGGAGCAAGGCACCGCCGACTATCTGACCGCCGCAACCGTGCTCGCTCTGCTGTCGGGCGCCATGCTTGTGCTCATGGGCGTATTCCGACTGGGATTTCTGGCCAACTTCCTCAGCCATCCCGTAATTTCGGGGTTCATCACCGCCTCGGGGCTGCTGATCGCCGCAAGCCAGCTCAAGCATATCCTGGGCGTTCCGGTCAAAGGAGACACGCTGCCGGATATCCTGGGAGGGCTTCTGTCCAACATCGGCAATGTCAATCCGATCACGCTCGCTATCGGCGGGGGCGCCATCGCCTTTCTCTATTTTGCGCGCTCTCGGCTGAAGGGCCTTCTGACCGGCTCCGGCCTCAACAGCCGGTTGTCGGACATCCTCACCAAGACCGCTCCGATACTGACGGTTGCAATAACGATCCTGATTGCCGCCACCTTCGATCTGGGAAGCCGTGGCGTCATGCTGGTCGGTGCCATCCCGCAGGGTCTTCCTGTTCCAGCCCTTCCGACGTTTTCGCTGGATCTTGTCGCAGCCCTTGCCGGACCGGTGCTCCTCATCAGCGCAATCGGTTTTGTCGAGTCCGTCTCGGTGGCCCAGACGCTTGCCTCCAAACGGCGTCAGCGCATCGTGCCTGATCAGGAGCTGATCGGGCTTGGAGCCGCCAACATCGCATCAGCGATCTCCTCCGGATTTCCGGTTACCGGTGGCTTTGCCCGCTCGGTCGTCAACTTCGACGCCGGGGCCGAGACGCCCGCTGCCGGCATTTTTACCGCTATCGGCATCGCCCTCGCCGCCTTGTACCTAACGCCGCTGCTTGCCAGTCTTCCGCAGGCCACGCTGGCGGCAACGATCATTGTCGCCGTGCTGTCGCTGGTGGATTTCAAGGCAATCCGCAGCGTCTTCGGCTATTCGAAGGCAGATTTCGCGGCGATGGCGGCAACGATCCTGGTTACCCTGCTCCTGGGGGTGGAGCCCGGCATTCTCTCAGGCGTCTTGCTCTCGCTGGCGCTGCATCTTTACCGCACCAGCAGACCCCACATGGCTGTCGTCGGACTGGTGCCTGGGACGGAGCATTTCCGCAACATTGAACGGCACAAGGTCATCACTGACCCCTCGATCCTTTCGATCCGCGTCGATGAGAGCCTCTATTTCGCCAACAGCCGCTATCTCGAAGATCGCATCGCCGCGCTCGTCGCCGACCATCCGAAAGTGCGGCACGTCATCCTGATGTGTCCGGCCGTCAACGCCATTGACGCCAGCGCGCTGGAAAGCCTCGAGGAAATCAATCATCGCCTCAATGATGCAGGCATTACCTTCCATCTTTCCGAAATCAAAGGCCCGGTCATGGATCGCTTGAAGAGGTCGGACTTCCTGCAGCAGCTGACAGGAAGCGTGTACCTTTGCCAGTACGAGGCCATGGTTGCATTGCGGGGTAAAGGACAAGCGCCGATCTATCATTCGGCATGACATTGAATGGTTCTGTTCCAACGGCCGAGCGACAGGCCCTCGATCGCAAGGAGGGCATGGCTAGCACGTCGGCCTTCCGGCGTGGTTGGATCGGCGGGATCGAAAGGCCTTCGTCCGGTTGCGTGCCACCAACAGGCGATTTGACGCTGCAGCGGGCGAAGAAGTTTTCCGGGTTGCGGGTGAGCGTCATCGTGCCAACGCTGATTAGCCGATAATCTGCACGGGGCCGGGTCTTGGTCAGGCCTAACGGATTGACGCGGTAGGTCTTGGCTTCTGCATAGGGCATCGACATGAACAGGTCGCAGCGATGGAAATCGGCATCCGCGTCGGATACAGCGGCGGCCCTTCATCGCCGAAGAAGGCCATGCCGCGGTCAGTGTGGAAGATGCGTGACCCAGAGGTACTGTCACGTTGTTTTTCGGCAAGGATTTTTTGGTAGTTGCTGGGCACGAGCAGGAACGCCCTGCGGCACAAATGTCCCACGCCCTGCCGTCTGGAAAATCAACAGCAAGAGCTTTGCCGGCAATGATTCGTCTTCATTCGACCCTGTAATTACCAATTAGATACTGGAATGCGGACTAAATAACGGAGCAGGCGGGGTAAGGCGTAGGTCCGCTTGGGTTGCCTAACTTCCTGCCGAGAAGAATGGCCAGCACGGGATATTGCCCGCGCTGGCAGCTTGGGAGCGACTAGTTCGCGGCCTCTTCGGCCGGGCCTGTATGCATGATGTCGTCGTTTTCCGGACCGTCGACGATCAAATATCCGGCCAGGCCGCGCTCGGCGCGCGAGAGCGCGTGGTCGACCAGCACGTAGTGCCCGCCGCGATCGACCTTGAAGTCGACGATCGTCGCGCCGCCGGGCGGAACGGTCGTGGTTTGCACGCCGGTCAGGGTCGGCGAGCCGACGCTGCCCATCGAATAGACGTTGTCGAAGATTTCCCCGATGACGTGGAAGGAGGAGGTGAAGTTCGGCCCGCCCACGCCGAAGAAGATGCGCACCGTCTCTCCGGCATTCGCATAGAGCGGGTGCGTCTTGGTGAGCGAGCCGACCGCGCCGTTGAACAGAAAATATTCCGGCCGCTCGGAGGTTAGCTTGTCGTAGTCCATCTCCATCTCGCCCTTGGTGCCGAAGGGCAGGACCGTGTAGAGTTCGCCCTGCATGACGTAGAATTCGCGGTCGACATGCGGCAGGCCGCCTTCCGGCTCGATGAGGATCAGCCCATACATGCCGCTCGTGATGTGATGCGCCACGCTCGGCGTCGCACAATGATAGACGAAGATGCCGGGCCTCAGCGCCTTGAAAGTCACGACGCTTTCATTGCCGGGGTCGGTCTGCGTGGCGTGCGCGCCGCCGCCCGGACCCGTCGCGGCATGGAAATCCACCGAGTGCGTCATCACGCTTTCGGCCGGGTTCTTCAGGTGAACCTCGAGCATGTCACCTACCCGCGCGCGGATGAAGGGGCCCGGCACTTTGGCGTTGAAGGTCCAGTAGGTGTAGGTCGCGCCGTCGTCCAGATTGCCCACGAGTTCCACCGTTTCGAGGTCGACCCTGACAATCCTGGGCGGCCGCTGTCCGATCGGCCCAGGCAGGTCTGCCGGGTCGCGAACGACGTCCGCGGCGGTCGAGGCCATCGCCTCGCGCGGACCCGGCATGACGTGGATGCGTCCCTCCATGCCCGCCTGTCGGTGCCCGGCGATGGAGCAAAAATAAGCGAATTCACCGACCTTGCCGGCCGTGAAGGCGAAGGTGGACGAAGCGTTCTTGCCGACCACGATCGAGGACCGCGCCGCATATTGGTCGATCACCACGTCGTGCTCGGCACCTTCGCCGTTGATCAGGTTGATCTGCACCAGTTCGCCCTCGTGCACCATGAGGCTGGGGTTGACCTGGCCGTCAATATCGCCGCCAACTCCGAGATAGACCATCCGTCCGGCAGCGATGCCGGTCCTGAGCGTGAATATCTTCGGATTGTGGTAGCTCACTATTGCCCCGGTTCCCGCCCCAGTCGCGGCAGCAGACTGCGGTTCGGCGGGGGTGGCGGACGGTTCGGTCTGGGTTGGCTGGGTGGCTTGCGTCGTTGCGGGGTGCTGATGGGTCTGGGCGGTTGCCGGAGTGATGAAGCACCACGACATGACGATCACGAGAAGGGTCGCAAGCCATCGTCCTTGTGCGGCCCATTCCCTGATACCCGGTTTGGTGTCCGATCTTCTAAATTTGTCGCACATGAATGTCTCCTTGTTGCCACGAACAATGCGCGAAAACCTTAAGTCGCGGGGACTTGACGCTCTTTGCGGAAAAGCAACTACGAAGAAATGCTGGTGTCGACTGGGACGATGCTTCGAGCCTCGTGCGTCGCGCCCAAACTGTCAAGGTGTAGGGGGCAGGCGGTCCGAAGCCGCGGGCGAACCAGTATCCGGCAAAATTGGATGGCAAAATCCAGAAACGTCGCCCCCATGCACATGCTGAGAGTGATCAGCCAATCTCCAGGCGTGTCCGACGTCAGCGCCAATGAGACAAAATCGGCTTAGGGTTCGGAATGCGCCGAGATGGCGTGATTGCGTTTGCCGCAAAGCGACCGGCAATCGCGGAGGCGGCAACAAGGCCGACCATTCGCTTCGTCGAGCTGAAAAGCGAGGAGCGACTCGACGTACACGCTTCACCGAGTACGCACCGTCACGACAATCAACAGCATTAATCATTCTCTATCCACGTGATGGTTGGGTGAGGCACTCGTCGTCTGCGGGGCCTCCCCTGCCCTTCACCATGGTGTTTTTGGCCGGCTTTCGATGTCAACGACACGAACCGTCAAAGGGAAAGGGCCCGGCGAATGATCGCCGGGCCCCTCTGCCTGATCAACTTGGAGGTCTAGATGATGATCAGAACGAACGCTGGAAGCGAACCATGCCGCCGAAGCCGTCGCGGATCTTGACTTTGTCTTCCGTGTGCACCGAGTTCCAGGCGATCTCCGGAGTGATCTTGAAGCCCGGAACGATCGTGTAGGCCACGTTCGCGACCACGGCGACGTCCTTGTTCTCGGCGTAGGAAACCTGTGCGTTGAACGCAGCCTGCTTGCTCAGCTTCACAGTGCCGCCGCCCCAGACGGCCCAGTTGCCGAGCCAGCCCTTGTAGAAGCTGCGGTCGATGTTCTTGTTGGTGCCGTAGCCGCCCATGACCCACAGCGAGACGGTGTCGGAGGCGTTGACGTCGAGGCGAACCTTGCCGGCCCACTCCTGCCAGACCGAGTCGTAGCCGACGACGCCGGAGATGCCGCCCCAGGCCTGCGTGAAGGCCGCGCCGGCAACCACGTGCGGAGCGTAGGAATCGATCGTGTAGAACGTGCCACGACCTTCTTCGAGAGCAACCGCCGCCGAGAAGCCGCCGTCGCCCTTGTAGGTGTAGGCGATCTGGTGGGTGTCGTACGAGCTGCCCGCATAGGGGATCAGGTCGTCTTCGATGACGGCGCCGGCATAGTTGGTGAAGGTGGCGAACAGCGAATCGGTCTTGCCGATGCGGAAGCCGCCGAGCTCGATATAGGCGTGGTTGATGCCCAGGTTCGTCGCCGTATCGGTGATGCCGCCCGCAACGACCGTGTTCCAGTCGAAGTTGATGTGCATGTAGCCGCGCAGGGTGCCGAGTTCGGTCTCCGAACGGGCGTCGAGCTGCATGGCTGCGCGGGCGCGCTTGAAGTAGGTGTCGTTGGTCTTGACCTCACGCAGAGTCGGCTTCGGGCCGACGGAGCCGTCAGCTTCCCAGTCAGCGATCGCATCGGCGAGCTCGCCCTCAGCGCGTGCCAGATCAAGCTTGTCGATGACGTTGTTCAGGCCGCGTGCGCCGCCCTTGCCGGCGCGGACGTCGTAGCGGATGTAGCCGCCGACCTTGACGCAGGTCTCGGTGCCGGGGAGGTAGTAGAAGCCGGCGCCATAAACGTCGCAAATGCGAACGTATTCAACGGGTTCCGGCTCAGCGACGACGACAGCGTCGGCAGCGTGGGCACCGGAAACCGCGGCGAGAGCCGCAGCGGAGCCAAGGAGAAGGCTCTTGATATTCATATGAAGACTCCAGTCAAAAGTTGCTTTCAAGGTCTGGGTTCATTTGGCTGAAGTTCAGCATTTCCCTGCCCCACACCCGAGGCCGGTCTACCGAGGCCACATGACGGTTGCGTCTCGGGCGCATGACAGTTCGATGACGGCGGACAGGCCGCGGACGAGTGATGCCAAATGGTGACAGTGGCTCTGCCGGACCCGGTTTCAGGGAGCTCGATGGTCGCGGCAGACTGCGGAAATGCAGGCCGAAATTGAAAGAGTGGCTCCCTCCCCTCCCCTCCCCTCGCACGAGCGCTCGTGGCGATGCTGCGGACAGGCATTGGGTGCCAGCGGGTAAAAAGCAGCGCCGCCCGGTTCGGGGGAACCTGGCGGTGCGGGCATTGAAGGTGCGGGCGCTTGAGCCCTGCCCTGCGCGCGCGGCGAAGCGGCGGCGGACGGGTGCGGTTGACCCCGTGTGAGCACCGGACGCGCCGGTGCTCAGAACCCGCTGATCAGTTCGATCTTGGAGCCGTCCGAGAAGCGGGTGAAACGGAAGTCCCTCGGGTCAACGAGCGGCGTGCGCCCGGTGACGATATCGGCCATGAGCCGGCCGGCGGCCGGGCCGATGCCAAAACCGTGGCCGGAGAAGCCGGTGGCGATGTGGAAGCCGCGGATGCTGTCGATCGCCGAGATGACCGGCACGGCGTCCGGCGTCACGTCGATATAGCCGGCCCAGCGCTGGGCCACCTCCGCCTTCTCGAACACCGGGAATGCCTTCTTGAGATTGGCGAAGGCGATGTCGGAGAGCTTTTTAGCCGGCTTTGGATCGAGCACGCGGCAATATTCGAAGGGGCTGGCCTCGTCCAGTGGCCAGTGGTTGGGAATGCGCGCCTCGTCGAAGAAGCGGCCGCCGAAACGGAAGTTGAGCGAGCGCCATTCCTTGCGGAAGGCCGGCAGGAAGTCTAGCGCATAGCGGAAGGAGTTCGGCACGATGTCAACGACGTTCTCGTGGCCGGAGGCGATGGTATAGCCGCCGTCCTGCCGCTTGCGCACGGCAAAGCCGTTCGACCACATGGCCTGCTCGGGGCCGCCCTCGAGCGGCTTGGTGCGCATGACCGAGTTCATCACCTTGAGCTGCGGCAGGATGATGCCGTGCCTGCCCGAGAACAGGCTCGACCAGGCGCCGCCGGCCAGCACCACCGCCTTGCAGGCGATGGACCCGCGCTCGGTGACGACGCCTGACACGGCGCCGCCGGCCGTCTCGATGCCGCGCACCGCGCATTCGGTGAGGATCGAGGCGCCCTTTTCGCGCGCTGCCTCGGCGATTGCCGGTGCGGCCTTCTGCGGCTCGGCGCGGCCGTCGGCTGCGGTGTAGAGCGCGCCCTTGAGGTTCATGGTGGTGCCGGGGAACATGTTGCGGAACTCGGCGCCGCTCAGCATTCGCGAGTCGAGCTGGTAGCCGTCGAGATTGCGGTTCCAGCGCTCGTGGTTGGCGTATTCCTCGTCGGTGGCGCAGGTGAAGATGATGCCGGCGCGCTTGTAGCCGGTGTCGCGGCCGATGCGCTGGTCGAGCGTGCCCCAGATGCGCAGCGCCTCCGCCATCAGCGGCACTTCGCGCGGGTCTCGGCGCGAGATGCGCACCCAGCCCCAGTTGCGGCTCGACTGCTCCTGGCCGATGCCGCCCTTTTCGCACAGCGCCACGCGCAGCTTCTGCTCGGCCAGTTCCAGCGCGGTCGAGGTGCCGATGATACCGCCGCCGATGACGACGACGTCCACTTCCTTCGGCAGTTCGGCATCCCCATGGACGGGAACGACATAGGGTCCGGGCATGTCAGAAAAACTCCTCCAGCTGACAAAGTTCGGCGACGCTGGCTTCGTCGGGCAGGCCGGGCAGCATCGAGACAAAAAGGGTGAGATCCCGCGGGTCAGTCATGAGACGTTGGGGTCGGGCCGTATCGGTTGCCACGAAACCGGGGTCAGCGCGACACGCCCGCTAGCGGTGGCGAGAACGCCACATCGACGGCGCGGACGTGGAAGTTCAGCTCTTCGTCGAGAATGTCGAGGTCGACAAGGCGACCGAAGCCGGCGGTCTTTGACCGGTACTTCCCATTGCAGCCCCCTCCCCTCAAAGAGCCTGCGATACCAAAGCTTTGGATGGGTTGCATGCAAGGGCGAACGGCGCGTTTCGTGATGATTTGTCGTTAGTCGCGAAAACAGGAAACGCCAGATGGTAGAGGGAGGCAACTATTTTTTCGGCGTCACTTCACCTGGCATAAGTGTTCTCCCTACCTGGCGATGATGATCGCTTGTCACGCGTGCGGGTTTCGGGCGGTGAGTTGGGAGCTGTCAACCGATCATGGCGGGTGTTCCCGGATTGCGGAGCGTTCGGGCAAGTTGGCGGGCGATGATTTGGGCCCGAGGGCGCCCTGCGACCTTTGGCGCTTTGCGTGGGCGCGTTCCTGGCGTAAAGTAGCATCCCAGATACCACTTACGGAAGCGAATGGAATGACCCCCATCGAAAGGGCGCGCCCGGTCGCCGAAACTCCCCTCTCCCACCCGCAGGTCGACCGCGCCTTCATAGGCAGGCTCGTGCGTGCCTTCTACGCCAAGGTGCGTCGCGACGCGCGGCTCGGGCCCATCTTCGCGCGGGTGATCGCGGGAGACTGGGAGCCGCATCTGGAGAAGATGACCGAGTTCTGGTGCTCGGTGATCCTGAAGACCGCCAGCTATAACGGCCGGCCGGTGCCGGCGCACCTCAAGCTCAAGGAGGTGAAGGAGGAAGATTTCGCGATCTGGCTCGGGCTCTTCGCCGAGACGGCGCGCGAGCTTTGCGTGCCCGAGGTGGCGGCGGTGTTTGTCGACCGGGCCGAGCGCATCGCCAAGAGCCTGCAACTGGCCATGTTCTTCCACCTGCCGAGGATGCTGGACAGGCAGGCGGCGGTGACAGCTGTCAACCGCGAGGAGCCGTGACGATGACTCGGCGCGTCGCCTTGCCCGGGCCGGGCAGCCGGCGCCCTTCCCTGCTGCGATAGGACCGCCACCATGCGCATGACCTCGCACACCGACTACGCCCTGCGGATGTTGATCTATCTGGCGGTCCGGCCCGACGTGCCTTGCACGGTGAGCGACGTGGCCGAGGCCTACGGGCTGTCGCGCAACCATCTCCTGAAGGTCGCGCACAACCTGAGCAAGATGGGGCTGGTGGCGACCGCGCGGGGCCGGTCGGGAGGCATCGCGCTTGCCCTCCCGCCGGAGGAGATCAATCTCGGCCGGCTGGTGCGGCGGATGGAGGATGATTTCGCGCTGGTGGAGTGTCTGAAGGCCGAAGGCGGCCATTGCCGCATCACCCCCGCCTGCCGCCTGAAAGGCGTGGTGCGCGAGGCGCTCGACGCCTATCTGGCGGTGTTCGACCGATACACGCTCGCCGACCTGGTGGAGAACGCCGACGCGCTCGCGCCGCTGCTCGGTCTTTCGTCGGCGGCGTGACGCAGGCGAACGCCTGACGCCTTGCGACCTTGGTCGTTCTCTTTCCTTTTTCCACCGCAGCGCCACACGGCGCGTGACGCCTGGCTGTTGATCTTCCCCAAAACTCCGTGATGGATGTCGTTGACGCCCGACTCGCAACCAGGGGCGTGAGGAGGAAGACGATGGACGTTGCCACAGCACGCGGCTTGCCGCCGGTGAATTCGCAGGTGACCTTCCTCTACTACGACGACCTCGCCTCACCTGAGCGGTTTTACGGCGAGATGCTCGGCCTGGAAAAAACCTTCGACAAGGGCTGGGTGAAATTCTTCCGGGCGACCGAGCATTCCTATATCGGGCTCGTCGAACAGGCGAAGGGGCACCACAACACCTCCGAGGCCAAGAGCGTGATGGTCAGCCTCGAGTCGCCGGAACTCGAAGCCTGGTACGAACGCATGAAGGCGAAGGGGGTGGACTTTGTGGTCCATCTCGATACGGATATGTCGGCCGGCCGGCTGGTGAGCACCTTCCTGATGCGCGACCCGGGCGGCTACAGCGTCGAGTTTTTTCGATTCAACCGCCTGGATTGAATTTCATCCTTTCGAGGCAAGGCGTTTCGCCGGGCTGCTTGCAAAGGGCGCCCTCAGAGGGCAGGGCGCATAGGAGCGTTGACAGCTGTCAACGCGGGTACTCGGTCGCTTTTCGGGCGCGAAACTTCGCGGCCGGGCAGCCGTGCCGAAATGGTTAATTTGCGTTAACTATAAAATACTTGACGCGACTCGCCCCGCCTTGCACCCTGTTACGGAATTGGGACGCAATTCGACGGTTCAGGCGTAACACGACTTCAGAGTCGTTACTGCGGAAATTGTTCGTAAAAATTGTGGTCGGCGTAGGCGAGATTCGACCTGCCGGCCCGAATCGGCGCATGATCTGCACTGTTCTCCGCCTTTCGGCGCGGATCGGGGGGATTTTGCGCTGCGTTCCTGACGATGACGGCCGAATAAGCAGGATTTGAAATGGTTGCCGACGCAATGATGAGAGAACAGGACTGGGGACATGTCGACGGCGCTGCGGTGCCGACCGACCGCGCGATCGCGGCCGACGCGGACATGCTGTCGGCCCAGCTTCAGGCGATGCGCAGCCGGTTGTTCCAGCCCGACACGCGCAAGGTCCTGCGTAAGTTCACCAGTGGCGAGGCGGCCAAGCTGATCGGCGTGTCCGACGGCTATCTGCGCCAGCTTTCCATAGCGGGGGAGGGGCCCCAGCCCGAGATCGGAGTCGGCGGGCGCCGGCTCTATACGCTCGGCGACATCAACGCGCTGCGCCGGCACCTGGCCGACCAGGGCGGCACCAAGGCGCGCACCTATCTGCCGCGTCGCAGCGAGACGCTGGGCGAGCATCTGCAGGTGATCGCCGTCACCAACTTCAAGGGCGGCTCGGGCAAGACCACCACCAGCGCGCATCTGGCCCAGCACTTGGCGCTCGCAGGCTTCCGCGTCCTGGCGGTCGACCTCGACCCGCAGGCCTCGATGTCGGCGCTGTTCGGCTATCAGCCGGAGCTCGATCTCAACGGCAACGACACGCTCTACGGCGCGATCCGCTACGACGACAGCCGGCGGCCGCTGCGCGACATCATCCGCCAGACCTATTTCGACGGGCTCGACCTGGTGCCCGGCAATCTCGAGCTGCAGGAATTCGAGCACACCACGCCGCACATGCTGTCGGCGCGGCAGAACGGCGCCGACGACGGCCAGCCGCTGTTTTTCGCCCGCGTGCAGGCGGCCTTTGCGTCGGTCGCCAACGACTATGATGTCGTCATCGTCGACTGCCCACCGCAGCTCGGCTTCCTGACGCTGTCGGCGCTGTGCGCGGCGACCTCGGTGCTGGTGACAGTGCATCCGCAGATGCTCGACGTCGCCTCCATGAGCCAGTTCCTGTTCATGACCGCAGATCTCCTGGCAGTGGTGCGCGAGGCGGGCGGCGAACTCAACTTCGACTTCATGCGCTATCTAATCACCCGCTACGAGCCCAATGACGGGCCGCAGGCGCAGATCGCCGGCTTCCTGCGCTCGCTGTTCGGCGCACGGGTGCTGACCGCGCCGCTGGTGAAGTCGACGGCCTTCTCCGACGCGGGCCTGACCAAGCAGACGCTCTACGAAGTGTCGCGCGAAAGTTTTACGCGCACGACCTACGACCGCGCGATGGAATCGTTGACAGCTGTCAACTCGGAGGTCGAGGGCCTGATCCTCAAAGCCTGGAACAGGGCAGGGTAGGGGAGGCCGGCATGTCATCCAATCGCAAGGATCAGCTGAAAGCCCTCTTCGGAATGGATCAGCCGGCTGCGCCGGCGCCGGCGCCGAGCCCGGAGCAGAAGCCCTTGGTCGCTGTCCCGCTGCAGCCGGCGGCGCCCGAAAAGCCGCGCACGGCCTCCGGCGCGGTGAAGGCGATGGGGCTTTCGCTCGGCGGCCTGTCGCGCGAGCTGGAGGATGCGCGAAGGCTCAAGGAAAGCCTCGAGGGAGGCGAGCGGATCGTTGAGATCGACCCCGCCCTGGTCGAGGCGTCCTTCGTCAGCGACCGGCTGAGTTTTGAGGACACCCACGACCCGGACTTCGAGGCGCTGGTCGAAAGCATTAAGGCCAGCGGGCAGCAGGTGCCGGTGCTGGTGCGCCCGCATCCGGAGAAGCCGGGGCGCTTCCAGGCAGCCTACGGCCATCGCCGCCTGCGCGCGGTGCACCGGCTTGGCAAGCCGGTGCGCAGCATCGTGCGCAACCTCAGCGACGCCGAGCTGGTGCTGGCGCAGGGCAAGGAAAACTCCGAGCGGCGCAACCTCTCCTTCATCGAGCGGGCGCTGTTTGCGCATGCGCTGGTCAAGCACGGCTTCGAACGCGGCGTGGTGCAGGAGGCGCTGTCGCTGCACAAGGCCGACATGACCCGCTTGCTGCAGGTGGCCGAGGCCGTCCCCTTCCAGATCGCCCAGGTGATCGGCCCCGCGCCGAAGGCCGGGCGGGCACGCTGGATGGAACTGGCCGAGCTGCTGAAAGGCGATGCCGCGCAAGTGAAGGCGGCCGATGAGGTGACCAACGAGCGCTTTCGTGCCACCGACAGCGACACACGTTTTGCGCTGCTGTTCAACCGCCTGGCGCGCAAGCCGAAGGCCGAGCCGGCAACCGATATCCGCGACGGGCAGGGACGCGTCTTCGCCCGGCTCGGCAATTTGACGAAAATGCCGCGGCTCGAGCTGACGGCCGCACCGGCTGGCTTCGCCGAATTCCTCGGCGAGGAGCTGCCGGCGCTGCTGCAACGGTTCGAAGAGCAGCGGCGCGAGTGAGTTGAAGTCCATTCCGTCCGGCGAATCACCTCCGAGAATCGGCTGGTGGCGCGCCTGACGGGGAGTGTCAGTGCGTAGGTAGAGTAACGGAAAGAGCTGGAAAGAAAGGAACCCGGCAAGAAAAAGGCCCCCGAAACGTCACCATTCCGGAAGCCCTCATCAATGTAGCGATTGTGAGAGAATCACTTCCGACCTGTCTTGTCAAGGGTTGGGCACGTTCCGGCACGGCTTTGCTTGCCTCGTATCGAGGTTGAAGTGATGACTGAGCGTTTTGCAACGACGCCGTTCGGCGGTCGGTCGCTTTCGCACGCCATGTTCGCAGCCCAGGAGAAAGTGGCGCGAGCGCGCCAGAAACTGCTGGCCGAGGCGGATGAGGGCGAGGCGACGGCGACGGCCGACAAATGGCAGCTACTGCGGTCCCTAACCGAGGCGAGGGTGGTCTACGGGCTTTCCGACCGCACCATTGCCGTGCTGGAAGCACTGCTGAGCTTCCAGCAGGCGGCGGAGCTGGACGGCCGTGCGCCGCTGATCGTGTTTCCCTCCAATGCGGAACTGTCCATGCGCACACGTGGCATGGCGCCGGCAACCCTGCGGCGGCATCTGGCAGCGCTGGTGGACGCGCAGATGATCATTCGCCGCGACAGCCCCAACGGCAAGCGTTATGCGCGCCGCGGCGACGACGGCGCCATCGAAAGCGCCTTCGGCTTCGACCTGGCGCCGTTCGCCTTGCGCGCGGCCGAGATTGAGGCGCATGCCGCTGCCGCACGGGCGCAGGCACGGGCGCTGCAGGCGCTGCGCAGCGAGATCACGATCCACCTGCGGGACCTGGCCAAGACGATCGACGCCGGCCTCAGCGAGGAGAGGGCGGGCGATTGGGAACGGTTTGCCGATCGGCTTGCGGAACTCTCGGGCCGGGTTGCCCGCAATGCCGCGCCGGAAGAGCTGTCTAAGCGTCGCGATGCGCTGTCGCGGTTGCGGGCAGAGGTCGAGCTGGCCTATCTCAACAGTCTTTCAAACGAAGAAATGAGCGCCAATGACTCCAATTTCGAGCGCCATATTCAGAATTCAAATACAGACCTCCATATTGAATCTAGCTCCGAAAAAGAGCTGAACGAAAATCGCCGCGGCAAGACGGTGACGGTAGGCGAGGGGGGACCCGCAGAACAGGCTGACAGGATTGCCGGCATCCGCCGCCGGCTGAAGGCCTCGCGCGACATGCGGGACGAAAACCTGCCACCGCCCGAGCCGGAGACGAAATCGGCGCCCGCGCCGCTGGAAACGGTGCTGGCGGCGTGCCCGCAGTTTGCCCTCTATGCCCGCAAGGGGATCGGCGACTGGCGCGACTTCCTGCAAACGGCGGGGCTGGTGCGCTCGATGCTGGGCGTTTCGCCGGACGCCTGGACACGGGCCCGCCGCGCCATGGGCGATCTCAACGCGGCGGTGACGGTTGCGGCCATCCTTGAACGCTCGTCCGAGATCCGCTCGCCGGGCGGCTATCTGCGCGCGCTGACGGAGCGGGCCGAAAACGGCCGCTATTCGGTCGGCCCGGTGCTGAATGCGCTGTCTGCGGCAGGTCGCACACAAGCGGCGAGGGCAGGGGAGGGGGCCGCACGCTGAGGCGCCGCGAGATGAGAAGCTGCCACTGCGCGGCGCGGACAATGCGCTAGGCGGTGGCTCAGCTCATCAGGCGGGCGGCGCGGCCGCGTGCCCGGTTGGCTTCGTTGTAGTAGTTCGAGGCCTGCTGGACCGATTTGTGCTGCGACTGCTGCATGGCTTCCGGCAGCGGGATGCCGCGGCGGGCGGTCTCGGTGAGATAGCCGGAGCGCAGGCCATGCGCGCTGAACTCGTCGGGGTCGAGGCCGGCGGCGGCGATGCGACGCTTGAGGATGAGGTTGACGGCCTGTGGCGAGAGCGCGCGCCGCTCGAGATTGCCCCAGCGGTCGATGCCGCGAAACACCGCGCCTTCGGCGATGCCCGCGCGGTCGAGCCAGGTCTTCAGCGCCAGCACCGGCCGGCCGACCAGAAGCACGCTCGAGCCTGTGTCTGCTGCAGCCGTCTTGGTTCGGCCGAGGCTGATGGACAGGCAGGGGAGGGGAGGCGCGGCGGCGTCGGTCTCGTCGGCCACCGGCTCTTCCTGCCGAAGCTGCTCGCAGCGCAGGGATGCGATTTCGGAACGCCGCCGCCCGCCGGAGGCAAACGCCGTGAGCAGGAGGGCGCGGTCGCGCAGGCTGGCGAGACTGTCGTCGGCGCAGGCGGCTAGGATCTGGCGCAATATGTCGGCTGTGACGGCCTTCGGGCTCTTGCGCCCACGCGGCCGGTCGGAGGCGCGAACGGCGAGCCGCAAGGCGGCCTGAAGCGCGGGGGCGTTGAACGTGCCGACGAGCCCGCGCCATTTGGTCAGCGTCGACCAGCTCGACAGGCGACGGCGCACCGTGGACGGCGCGTGCGGACCATCGACGCGCAGCAAGCCTTGCGCCTTCAGCGCAGCGGTGACCTCGGCCGGCATGCCGTGGGAGGGGTCGCTTTCCCGCCTGGCCGGGTCCCAAAGGTGATGGGCGACGAACTTGACCAGCAGCGGCTCTGGCGCGGGCCAGGGCAGGGGGGCATCCGTGGCGGCCAGAGCCCAGGCCTCGAGATAGCAGAGGTCGCTTGCGAGCGCGCGCAGGGAGTTCTCGCCCAGCCCCTCGCGGGCGAGGTGGCGAAGCGTGGCCACGTCCTCGTCGGTGAGCACTTCGGCGAGGCGGTCGCGACGGTCGAAGGGCAGGACCGAATCCAGCGCGTCGAGCTCCGCCGCGCGCCGGGAAACGGCGTCGGGGAGGGCAGGCTTCGAAGTGTCGCCCATCTCAGAAACCGTGGAAGACCATGTCCAGCGCCGCGACGATCTCGTCGCGATGCGCGGAAAAATTGGCGATCGGGCTGGCCAGCACCGAAACGGGAACCGCCGCCAGGAACTGCGTGACCATCACGCAGCGCGTGCCCTCAAGCTCGAACACCGGGTTGAGCCGCCGCGCCGGCTGGGGCGCGGCCTCCAGCGGCAAGAGCGGAACGACCACGCGGGTCTTCAATTCGTCGAGCAGGTCGGCCTGGACGTCGAGGACGAAGCCGCCACCCGGATTGGCGTAGACGTCATAGCGCGCCATCAGAACTGACGGTAGCGCTCGAGGGGCAGGCCATTGGCCTCGACGAAAGCGTTGGAGCTTTGCAGGGCTTGCCTGTTCTCGGCCCGCCAGCGTTCGGATTTGGCGTCGGCGACGGCCTTGGCGATGCCCTCCTCGGCCGCGCGCGAAATGTTGATCTCGAGCGTCCGCGCCTCGCGCAGCAGCGAAGCGTCGATAGACAGGTTGGCGGGGCGTTTCGCGGCCTGGTGGCGCAAGTCGGCAGGCATCGGCAGTCTCCTTTGTAGAGGACAGAGTATGCGCATGATCATGCGCATTCAAGGGCGACGTCTCTCTCGCCCAAGACAGACAGGTGCCGCAAGGCTCGTGAAGGAACCGAAACGACGGCGAAGAGAACAGCTTTTGCGCCCCGGATCAATCACTATCGATAAGAAGTGATTATCGTTAATGAAATCGATCGCTGCTCATATCTCCTGCAAGTCAACGTAATGGCAGTCTAGCTTGACGAAAGCAAATCAGATAAATGCAAAACAATGGGTTACCAGCTAGACAGTCTGCCGCTGCAAGCGCTGATCGCGCCCGTCGCTCGCACCACCGAGGTTTTGGTCCGCCTCGACGAGCGTCTTGCCCGCTCGCCCGTCCGCGAGGGGTTTCTGGAACGCGCCCACTTCCACGATGCGGCAGCCGCACTCTGGCTCGAGGGAGAGCTCGTGCACCTCGAGGATCTTGTCCTGCACGACGCCCATATGGATATCCGCAGCCCGACGCACGAGCTTACGCGGGCGCATGCGGTCCTGCGCGCCCGCCGTCAGATCCTGTCGCATCCGCCCGACTGGGCGCTCGGCCGGGAGGGCTTGCGCCGACTGACGGGCCGCGTCGGCACTGGTGCGCAAGACGATCAGAAAGAGGAGGGGGCCGCGGCCGACGTGAAGGACGGCGAGGAGGCGGAGGACGATCCGCTCGCCGAGGAATTCGCGGCGATCGATGCGGTGCTGGAGCGCTCGAAAAAGATCCTCTACGGTGTCGATGCGCGACCCAGCCCGACGCCCGCCGAGCGGCCTTCGCTGGTCTACGATCTCGACTGGGACGAGGATGCGCGGCTTGGCCAATGGCAAGACTTGGCTGACGGGACACGCGATCTTCCCATTGCGCTGCGCGCGGCGGTGCTGCTCGACGCCTGGTACGACATCGAGGTGCTCCAGCATGCCGCCTGGCTGGGGCCGCTGCTCGTGGCCGCGCTGCTGCGCCGGGAAGGGCTGGCCGCCAACCATCTCGCCAGCCTGCATCTCGGCGCGCAGAAGATCCCGCGCGAACGCCGGCGCGCCCGCGGCCAGACCGAGCGCCTGCTGGCGTTTCTCGACGCCATCCATGAGGCTGCCGTCGCCGGGCTCAAGGAACACGACCGCCTCGTGCTGGCCAAGAGCCTGATGGAGCGGCGGCTGCGGAACCGCCGCGCCAGCTCGAAGCTTCCCGAGCTGGTCGAGCTGGTGCTGTCGCGGCCGCTCGTTTCCACCACGCTGATCCAGGAGAAGCTGAAAGTGTCGCGCCAGGGCGCGCTGAACCTCGTCGGGGAGCTCAATTTGCGCGAGATGACCGGCAGGGGACGCTATCGCGCCTGGGGTATCGTCTGAGATTGTTTTGAGGCGGTCGAATGCCGTCGGATCGCGATGGCGGATTTGTCAGCAGGACAAAAACAGCGTATCTCGCGTGGCGCTCTCTTCCCGGAGCGACCCGGAATTCACTATCGCGATGAGGTGACCTCGGGGCCCGACCCGCTCGCCCCGGGCCTTGCGGCTTGTTCACAGGCTGACATGGAACTGCCGCCGAGCTTCGTCGCAACGACGCCAAGACACATGGAGACCCTGCCGATGGCCGACGCCGCCTACATCTATCCCGACACCAAGCTGCTGATCGACGGCGAATGGCGCGACGGCCAGGGCGGCCGCACCATTCCTGTCCTCGATCCGGCGACGGGTGAGGAGATCGGCACGGTGGCTCATGCGAGCCGCGCCGACCTCGACGCCGCGCTTGCCGCCGCCGATCGTGGCTTTGCCGTCTGGAGCGCGGTGTCGGCGTTCGAGCGTGCCAAGATCATGCGCCGCGCCGCCGACCTGCTGCGCGCCCGCAAGGACCACATCGCCTGGCTGATGACGCGCGAGCAGGGCAAGCCGCTCGCTGAGGCCGGCGTCGAGGTCCTGGCCGCGGCCGACATCATCGACTGGTTCGCCGAAGAGGCCCGCCGCAGCTACGGCCAGATCGTGCCGGCCCGCGCGGCCAATGTGCGGCAGGTGGTGACCAAGGAGCCTGTCGGCCCGGTCGCCGCCTTCACGCCGTGGAATTTCCCGATCAACCAGGTGGTACGCAAGCTGTCGGCCGCACTGGCCACCGGCTGCTCGATCATCGTCAAGGCGCCGGAGGAGACGCCGGCCTCGCCGGCCGAGCTGATCCGCGCCTTCCAGGACGCCGGCGTGCCCGCCGGCGTGATCGGCCTGGTGTTCGGCGTGCCGGCCGAGATCTCGGAATATCTCATCCCGCATCCGGTCATCCGCAAGATCTCGTTCACCGGCTCGACGCCGATCGGCAAGCAGCTGGCCGCACTCGCCGGCCTGCACATGAAGCGCGCGACCATGGAGCTGGGCGGCCATGCGCCGGCGATCGTGCTCGACGACGCCGATGTGGCCAAGGCGGTCAAGGCGCTGTCGGCCTCGAAGCTGCGCAATGCCGGACAGGTCTGCATCTCGCCGACGCGCTTCCTGGTGCAGGGCCAGGTGTTCGACCAGTTCGTCGACGGCTTTGTGGAAACCTTCCGCGCCACCAAGGTCGGCAACGGCCTCGATGCCGGCACGCAGATGGGGCCGCTGGCCAATGAGCGGCGCATCCCGGCGTTGGAAGCGCTGATCCAGGATGCCGTCGACCGGGGCGCGGAGCTAAGGACCGGCGGCCGCCGCATCGGCAACACCGGCAACTTCTTCGAGCCGACGGTGCTGGCCAACGTGCCGACCGAGGCGCGGGTGATGAACGAGGAGCCGTTCGGCCCGCTGGCGATCATCAACCGCGTCGACACGCTGGACGAGGCGATCGCCGAGGCCAACCGTCTGCCGTTCGGACTGGCGGCCTATGCCTTCACCAGCTCGCTCGAATCCGAGCACCAGCTGTCGACGCGGGTCGAGGCCGGCATGATGACCATCAACCACATCGGCCTGGCGCTGCCGGAGGTGCCGTTCGGCGGCATCAAGGATTCCGGCTACGGCGTCGAGGGCGGCTCGGAGGCGACCCAGGCCTATCTGATCACCAAGTTCGTCACGACCAGCGCGAACTGAGGATAGGGGTAACCACGGGGCGGTCTCCGCGCGCGGAGGCCGCTTTCAGGCCGGCGTGGCAGTGCCAAGCGGACCAAAACCCGCCTGGCATTCGCCCAGCACCCATTCACGGAAGATGACGGCTTCGGGATTCGTGCGCTCGGCCGAGCGGGCGGTCAGGATGTAATGCGCCTCATCGATGTCGATGCCTTCGGCCAGCGGGCTGAACAGGCTGCGCTGGCGCAGGAAGGGC